>JAFZKT010000065.1 GCA_017553545.1 Bacteroidales bacterium
CATTGTATAATTTATAATGCTAGCTTGTCCTGACGCTTAGTTTCAATAAAGAAACTGACGCTCGTTTGTACTTGCTTTCTTGTACTTTTAGTCTTTCAGTATTGTCAATGAACATAACCCCGTTTCAAACGGGACTGCAAAGGTACAAACTTTTTCCAAACCCGCAAATTTTTTTCGCACAATTTTTTCGTAACTTTGTCCCACTATGGAAAAGCGCGTTTCACTCTGGCAAATCTTCGCGGTTTTCGCCAAGATCGGGGCCTTCACCATCGGCGGAGGCTATGCCATGATTCCGCTTATCCAGGCCGAACTGGAAAAACGCGGCTGGCTCACGGAGGAGGAACTTCCGGACATCGTCGCGCTCTCCCAAAGCGCTCCCGGCGTAATGGCCGTGAACATCTCCATCTTCGCGGGGCACAAGCTTCGCGGACTAAAGGGCAGCATCGCCGCCACCATCGGCAGTACCCTTCCCTCTTTCCTGATGATTCTGGCCATCGCGGCCTTCTTCAGCGCTTTCCGCGAGAATCCGTGGGTGGAGCGCGCGTTCAAGGGCATCCGGCCCGTGGTGGTGGCGCTCATCGCCGTGCCCATGGTGCAGATGGCCCGCAAGGCGTGCAAAAGCTGGGGGCACTGGCTGGTGGCAGGGGCCTCGCTCCTCGCGGTGGCATTTTTGAACTTCTCCCCCATCTATATCATCCTCTGCGTACTGGTGCTGGGGTTCGCGATCACTTATTATAAGGAGGGCCGATGGAAACGCTGACACTGCTGCTGCAACTCGCCTGGACCTTCCTCCTGATCGGCGCCTTCACCTTCGGCGGGGGCTACGCGATGCTGTCGCTCATCCAGAATCAGGTGGTGGTGGAGCATCCGTGGATCAGCGAGGGGCAGTTTGCCGATATCGTCGCGGTGTCGCAGATGACGCCCGGGCCGATAGGCATCAATTCCGCGACGTACGTGGGGTACGACGTCCTGCTCAGCGCAACGGGCAGTCCCCTGCTGGGCGTCGTGGGCTCGTTGGTGGCCACCCTGGCGCTCATCCTGCCGTCCCTGGTGATCATGCTGCTCATCGTGAAGTTCTACCTGGCCTTCAAGAGCAGCACCCTCTACGCCGGCACCATGTCCTGGCTCAAGCCCTGCGTTGCGGGCCTCATCGGCGCCGCCGCCCTGCTGCTGGTGTTCCGCACTTTCTGGACCGGTTTCACGCCGCACGTTTCGCTGATTACCGACACCTTCCCTGATATCAAAAGCTGGCTCCTGCTGGCCGGCGGTTTTGCCGCGGCCTACTGGGGGAAAGTCAATCCTATTTATTTGATTATTGCCGGCGCCGTGCTGGGGTGCGTGCTGTATTAAACGCCCCTTACTTCTCCCTCTTCAAAGATTCTTTCGCGCGTTCAATCTCGCGTTTTATATACTCAATCTGCCGGTCGTGAGACGCCGCATGAGTAACCTTCTCCTTCCGATAATAAGCCTTGCGATCCGTTGTCGTAGCACGTTTGACATAATCCGCATAACGCTCATTGTCGCGTTTTTTTGCATCCTTTTCCCTCTCCAGTTTCGCGCGAAGATCAATGATTTTCTTCCTGTAGAACTCTTTGCTCATGGCGATATTGTTTTGTGTTTCGAATTATCCTCTTCGGCCCCAGTCGGCGCCCTCATTATAAGAATACCAGAGGTGGCCATCGGCCGACTGTCCAAACAGGTATTGGCCGCCGTCCAGTAAAGCGACAAGGCTTTCAACCACTTTCCCGCTTCCGCAGGGCCCCCAGTCCGATCCCTGGTTCCTCGAACGCAGAAGGTGGGTTTCGGTCAGGAGAAACAATTGGTCGTGGTACCAGAGAAGGTCTTTCAATCTGCCATATCGTTTGCCGGGACCACTGCGCGACACCCATAAAACACCATTTGTACTGGACAGCTCCAATCTGTTCTCCACCGGATTAATCCTGTACATGATTTTCCCTGCTGTGATGAGTTGAGGCATAACAACGTTTTATTTTTGAAGTCCAGAAATCCTCATACCTTATAGTCGGCGTAACCGAGGTTTTTGATCATAAGCTCCGAACGGTCCACTTCGCGCTCCGGTTCAATCTCGCGATGAAGGACTTCTGACAGTTCTCGCGTGCTCATAAATGGAATCCGGAAGGATGTCTCCACCCTTCCGGATTGATGATATGGGTAAATTATTTGCCGGCGGCGACGAGGGTCTTGCCGTTGTCGGCGAGAGCGGTATCAGCGGCGTTTGCCACCTGGACACCGATGCCCCAGGTTGCGGCGAATTCCTCTTCGAACTTGCCGACGGTCTTGTTGCCGCCAACGGTGAGTTCACCACCCTTCGCACCTTCGGCGCGCAGGGAAGCGAGGGTTGCATCTTCATCGGCCATGGCGCCCTTGCAAGTCACGCTCTTGTAAACGCGCAGGGTGCTGCCGAAGTTCTTCTTGAAGTTGGCCTTGAGGGTCTTTACCTTCATACGGCCATCAATTTTAAGTTCTGCCATAATGCTTTGTGATTTAATTGGTTAATAATTAAGGATTGTTTTTATTCTTCTATAGAATTTATCTTGCATCTCATGGTAGAGATAGTCGTTTACATTATCATACGTGTGACGCTGCATCGCATCAAAGAAGAAACAGAAATTGACGTCATCCGCAAAAAGGGTTTTATGCTCCTTGAGGAAATCATACAAGTCTTTATACGTAATGACACCATAATTCTCCTTCATCGAAGCAGGGATGTGAGGTTTTCCGTATTTGGGCATTAGAATGAAGGCACGGATGGTTTTACGAGCAGTTTCCCTGGTGGCGGAAAGCCAATGGGCATAGTTCCAATAACGCTCCAGTTGTAAACCTTCACCATCTGATTCGACACTGTTAATGTCAGATTTAATCTTGTTCTCAATGATAACCATAGACTTCCGGTCTCGGATAAGCAGGTCGATGCGACCTCCGCCGGGCTTATTATTCCAGTCATTTGACCGGTCCTCTATCTTTGCAGATTCTTCCCGGGTAATCTGGTAATCTTTGTCAAGATTAACATTGAACCGTGAAAAAAAGTCACACCACATTCCCCGGTATTCCGGTTGCTGCATAAAATAACTTAGAGCATTTGAAAAATCATTCTCGCTGTTCTGGATTTGGCAGATGTCAAATAAGGATATGGGGCGTAGGGATCCTTGCCGACGTATACGAGAAGGATCCACCTTATTGGATGATACGGTCCAGTACTCCTTCCGAAGAATAATGTTTTTCAGTACCCGTTCGTAATCTTTCTTTTTTTCTAAAACGTGTTCTTTGGACAAATCACCAGGATAGGTGCCCTCGGAATATAAATATTGTTTAAGCGACGCCTTTGCTTGCTGATACCCGGATAAACAGATGACGATATCATCCTTGCCGTGTAGTAATTCAACATCCTTGTCAAAAGCCGAAAAACGAATAAATATCCGGACTCCAGGTTTAGGAAGAGATACTGTATCCGCTTTATATGTTATGAAAACATTCTGCTGTTCAGCGCTATCGAAGATATCAAGCAGGGGAGCACCTCCATATCGGATATCTTCTTGCTCTATGAAAACTCTCTGAGCTTCGCTAAGGACCCTGTTCTCTTCATAGATATCGGCGGTCTTCAACTCCGGGTTGTAAATATCCCGCAAACCCTCCGCCATTCCGATGACCTCCACCTCTCCCTGGGCGAAATACTTGACGAACAACATGTATTTCACCCGCCCTGAATGTGTCTTGATAAAGTCTCCCGTTGCATTCAAATACAGGTAGTATCCACCATTATCTGCCTGATAAAGGTTGATTACCTCATGTCCAAGATTAGACGCGAGGTAATCCCCTACATACATTCGATTTAGTACAATACCCTGCATTACAGCCCGGTTATCCCCTACTATGGATTCTTTTTACATCCAAGTTCTTTACAAATAGAATTCAAGTCGTGGAGAGGACAGTCCCGACCGGCAAAATGATTACCCTTGTTATTTGTGAAATAAATTTGGATGTCAGAGCGATATAAACTCCTTAGCTGTTTGGAGATAGTATTACAGGTGTCACTATCTTTGATACATATTTCTTTTTCACTCTTATTGACAGAGATAACTAAAGATGTATCATTTAAGAATTTCCCGGACTCAATGTACATCATTTCCATCCCAAGGTAAGGGTATTTCGACTGGAATTGTTTCAAAAAGACAGGGAATGTCATTTTGCCATTTATCAAAAGCCCTTTTTCCGTTATCGCTGATTTCTTGGTGGAAGAAGTGGTCTTGGCCGTCTTTCCAACTGTGCCTGATTGCGTTTTAGGGGCCGCCTTTGTTTTCGTAGTATTCAAACTTTTAGTAATTACTTTTTTTGATGGTAACTTAGGCATAAGTAACTATTTTAATACAACAAACTTGGGCTGGGTTCCACATCATCATAGTGACCGGGTTGCCGAAGGAACGTGGCCAGCGCCATCCTTAAAGTTCAATCTTCAAGTCGGGCTCTTCCTTTACCATGTCTGAGAGCAGCAGGATAGCGGTTTCGTCGCTAAGTCCCAGGGCCGATGCCATAACCAGGAGTTCGGTCACCTCTTCTTCGGACAGGACTCCGTCGGCCAGAACAATCTCAAGGGCGGCCTCGAAGACAATCCCGATTTCTTCATCTGCCACCTGGTCGGCAACCTTCTTGAGGTATTCGTTAATATCTTTTTCAGACATTTCCGACACCTCTGCTATGGCCGCATCGATGGCTGCGTTAAACTCCGCCTCGTCATATTCAAGAGCCTCCGCGATTTCACTTACCGCCACTTTCTCATCCTCGGCGTATACGCCATCGGCCCAAATCGCTGTTGCGAGAAAAGATGCAACTGTTTTAATATTTGTCTCCATAGTGCTACTTGAATAAACGTTTGATCCTGTTTTTAAGACTGTTCTTCGATTTGCGGGCCTTAGCCATACGGGCGGCAATCTGTTTGCCCTCTTTTGTGCGCTTGTCAACCGTACCGTCTTTTGTCTTCTTTATGGTTGTCTTTCTTTTCGTGGTCGCCATATTATTTCTTCTTTTTAGTTAATTTTCTTGCTTTTGCTGCAGCCCTGCGGGCTTTGGCAAGACGGGCGCAAAGGATTTTACCCTCTTTTGTGCGCTTGTCTATTTTTCCGCTTTTTGTTTTCTGGGCATCTGCCACAGAGATTTTCTTTTTTACAGGCATAAGTGTATAAATTAAAGGTTAGTCCAATACGATAAACTCCGTTCTTCTGTTCTCGGGAGCTTTAGGATCATCGGGGTTCTTGGGTTCGGAGGAGCCTTTTCCCACAGCCTCCAGCCGCGATGCATCAACGCCCTCGTGGTTGACCATGAAATCAACGGCAGCCTGGGCACGGGCTTCTGAGAGGCGCTGGTTGAAGGCAGCTTCCCCTTCGGCGGAGGTATGGCCTTCCAGACGGAGTTTTATCTCCGGATAATCCTTCATTACTTTGGCCAGATCGTGAAGAACGAACTTGGCTTCCTCGCTGAGGTCTGCCTTGCCGACAATAAAAGTGGCGGCGTTATAATGGTCCTCGATTTCGGCAATCTGTTTAACAAAGAGGGTGTCGTGTACGACCACAACTTTTTCAACTTCCGCAACCTTTTCCACTTCAGACACCTGGGGTTCAGCTTTCTTCTTTCCAAAGAGAAGCAGGCACAGAAGCGCGATAACGGCGACAACCAGGACCCACACCCACCAGGCGATACCTTTCTTCTGTTTCGGAGGGACATACCCATTGAGGTATTCCAGACGGAAACCGCCCTTCTGGCCACCACCGGCAGCTTTCTCAAAGTCGGCCACCACGATGCCATATTGTTTGGCCCACGCAACCAGGCGCTCAAAGCTGTCCTTGGTCCACATGGAGACGACGGAGACTTTCTTGCCGTCCCCCATCTTCAGGAGTTCGTCTTCGGCTTTGAAGAATCCGTTCCAGTCGGCCGTGGTACCCTTGTCTTCCGCGTAAACAAAGTTCTTCTTCACGCCGGAATCGGGATTCAGGCTGTCCGGGAAAGCCTTGCGAATGTCTTCCAATTTCGCTTGGGGATACATCACCATGTAAGCATGCATGATACCCAGCGCAGTGCGGTTCTGAGCTTTGCCATAAACACGGACACGCGCGCCGGCGATGTCCTCCTTCGAGGCTTTTACTTTCGGGGCTTGCTTTTCTTCAGTTTTCTTTTCCATAGTTGTTTGTTTATTGGTTTCAGTGCATACAAAACAAAGGTAACAACTCACCCGCAAAAGGCAAGTTGTCATTTAATGTCAAAATAAAATGACTAAAGCTCGTTTATCCGGGAAATCATTTCCTCATGCAGAGCGGGAAACGTCTCGTTGTTCCGCTGGAGCAGATAATCCCGGACAGCGGGACGGATTGGCTCGGGAAGATCTGCGGGGAGGCCGTTGAGAATGGAAATCCTTTCGCAGAAGTCCGACCAGGCTTTGTAGACATCGTCCTGAGTGACAGCCCTTTTCAACGCACTTTGAAAAACGGGGACTTCGTTTGCATACCAGTCGTCCACCCGGGCCTTGGCGGCTGAAAGGATGACTTCACGGTCCTGCTCGGTGCGTTTCAAGGAATCCAGTTCGTTCGAGATGGCGTCATAGGCCGCCTGGCGTTCCGCATCGGTCCGGGTAATGTCATCCAGCCGCTCGCGGGTGTCCAGATAGGAATAGACAAAGAGCCCCAGGCCGATGGCAAAAGCCGCCGCCAACGCCACCCACAGTGGCCGCCAGTAGCCACGGAGTGCCCTCTCAAGCGCCTCCACGGAGGCATAGCGGCGGGATGGATTCTCCCGGAGACAGCGACATGCAATGCGGGCGTATCGGCCCGGAAAGATGTCCAGAAGGAGCGCGCCCAGGGAATAGATGTCGCTCCGGGCATCCACCGGGTCCCCGGCCAGGAGTTCCGGAGAGGCGTATCCGCGCGTGCCGCCAAGCGCCTTCCCGACGGCATGCATGTCATCATCGGCATATCCCAGGTCGATGATTTTCACAGCGTCATCGGCCCGCGTAATGAGGATATTGGCGGGCGAAAGGTCGTTATGCAACACCCCCTTGCGATGGAGGTAGGAACAAACTTGCAACAGTTCCTTAAAGATGCGCCGACGGGCCGACAGGGTTGTCTTTTCCTTCAGATAGGCCTGTAGCGACCGCCCGTCCACCCACTCCTGCACCAGGCAGGGGCCGACGGGAGAATCTTCCTCCCAGGTGAAGACATAGGCCAGACCCGGGTGCGACAGGCCCATCGAGAGTTCCCACTCCCGCCTGAGCAGTTCCAGATTCCGGCCACCGTCCCCCACGGGCGCCTTCAGGACAAAGCGCTTCCCGGCTTTCTGCGCCAGGAACACACGGCTGTGAGTTCCTTCTTTTAAAAGGGAAAGGATGGAATAGGATTCCGTTGACGGGGATACCTCCCGGAGGGTTTCACTGACTGGCTCTGACATAAAAAGACATTGATTTACAAATTTATTGTTTTTAACTTTGTCATGCAATGTCAATTCGGGCAAATATTCCGGAGATTATCGTTTTGAAACACCGGGTGGAGGAAGTCTTCGGGGACTCCCTCCAAACACACAACGCATTCATCTCCCTGGCGGACAGAATAGAACGTGCCCTCAGGGAACATGTTTCAGAAAGTACACTGGAGCGCCTCTGGGGCTATTCCACCCGTGGGGCCGATGCCATTTCCGTGCGAACGCTGGATGTCCTGGCCCGCTACTGCGGCGCAGCTAACTGGAAAGCGTTTGCCGACGACCTGTCCGATTCCGAAGAATTCCCCCGCGAGGGGATATCGGCCGACAGTCTTCAGCCCGGCGACCGCCTCCGTCTGGGCTGGCTGCCCAACCGGCTGGTAACAATCCAGCTGTGCAAAGACGGCCGGTTTGCGGTGGTGACATCCCTCAACTCCAGCCTCCGCCACGGAGACAGTTTCACCTGCCAATGGTTCCAGTTGGGCCGCCCCCTGTACCTGGACCATTTCCGCCGGAACGGCTCCATCGAAGAAGCCCGTTACGTCGCCGGCGAAACCAGCGGCCTCACCACCCTCGAGTGGGTGGAGGATTGATTATTTCTTCTCCTTCTCCCTCTCCTCCAGATACTTGGCCAGTTCCACCGAATCGCGGGCGGGGACACGGTCAAAGCCAATCTTTCCGCGGGAATCCAGGCAGTAGTTGAGGCCCATGGCGTCGAAGATTTCGAAAGCGTGGTCCAGGGATTTGTCGAAGCGGGCGGGATCCTTGGCCTCGGCTGCCACCCAGCCGACCTCGGCGGCGGCGCACATGCGCGGCAGGAGCATATACTCCAAGTTCTCAGGAGTAGTTACATATTCCGTCCAGAGGTTGCACTGCACACCCAGGATGAGGTCCTCGGCGCCTTCGGGCATGCCTTCCAGCGGCTCATAGCTGTAAACCTTCTCCACGGGGAGCACCTTGCTGCCGATGCAGACGGGCTCCTTGTCGAATTCCGCACTCTGGTAATAGTCGATGTACATGTACGTGTTCGGTGACATGATGGCGGTCATTCCCTTCGCGACGGCCTTTTCGCCGCCGTCGGTGCCGCGCCAGCCCATCACCGTGGCGCCGGGTGCCAGGTTGCCTTCCAGGATTTCATCCCAGCCGATGATCTTGCGGCCTTTGTCGGCCAGCATCTTCTGAATACGCTGGGTTACGTAATCCTGCAGATAGTGGCGGGCTTCCTTGCCGGGCTTGATACCCAACTTTTTCATCAGCTTCTGGCACTTCGGGCACGTATCCCAAGGCACCAGCCCCTCACGCTCCTTGCGGCCGCCGAAACATTCGTCGCCGCCCACGTGGATGTACTCGGACGGGAAAATGTCCACCAGTTCGTCGAACAGCTTGTCCAGGAACTCGTAAATCTCCTCATTGCCGGCACAGAGGATATCCTGGGAGATTCCCCAGAACTGACGCACCTCATAGGGACCGCCCTTGCAACCCAGATTGGGATAGGCGGCAAGCGCCGCCAGCATGTGGCCGGGAAGGTCAATTTCCGGGATGACGGTGATGCCGCGTTCGGCCGCATAGGCTACCACGTCGCGCAGCTCGTCCTGGGTGTAGAATCCGCCGTAACGGATGCCGTCGGTCTGTCCCAGGCTCTTATCTTTTCCCACCTGGGTACCGGCACGCCAACCACCGACCGAGGTAAGCAGCGGGTAGTTTTTGCTCTCCCAGCGCCAGCCTTGGTCGTCGGTGAGATGCCAGTGCAGGCGATTCATCTTATAGGCCGTCATCACATCCAGCACCTTCTTCGTCTCTTCCACGCTCCAGAAATGACGGGCGCAGTCCAGCATGACGCCGCGATACCCGAAGCGGGGCTGGTCCAGGATGCTGGCATAGGGCAGCAGCCAGGAGCAGGAAGCCGGCGCCGGTTTTCCGCTGTAAATGGCGGCGGGCAGCATCTGCTTGAGGGTTTCACAGGCATAGACGAAGCCGTTCAGGGCCGATGCTTCCACAACCGCACCCTCCTTATTGATTTCAATGGAGTACTGCTCTGCAGCCAGGTTGGGATTGAGGATAAAGCGAAAACCGCCCTCCCCGGTTTTTGTCTTGGAGCCGGAAGCAATTTCCAGCGCCTCCACGAAGCGGGCGACGGCCTTCCGGGAAAGCGAATCCAGCTTTTCGTCCACGCTAACGTTGGCACACTTGGCACAGAAGGAGCCCTGGTTGATGGTTACTTGAGCCGGCATGGGAATCACGTGGAATTCCTGCGGCTGGGCACAGGCGGCGAGAAGGGCCGACACAGCCAGAATGGGAATCAGTTTTTTCATATGGTTTGAATGGTTTGTTTGCGGTTTGAGCGGAGCAGCCACCAGGCGGCGACGGCGTACAGGCCGATGAGCACGGTGTTCAGCGACAGACGCAGCCAGAGGGCGTCAATCCGTTTCAGGGAAAATGCCACTCCGACATAGATGATTCCCATCAAAAGGAATAATGCGCCTATGCGTTTCCACTTATAGGGGATGGGATAGTACTTGGACCCCAACCAGGCGCTGAGGATGAACATGGTGAGATAGCTGGCCAGATGCCCGAAGGCCGATGCCCAGTAGGAGTACACCGGCATCCACACCACATTCACCACCACCGTTACCAAAAGGCCCGCCAGGGTGATCCAAATAGCCATATTGGTCTTTCCGGAGAGCTTGTACCACATGGAAACGTTGAAAAGCATCCCCAGAATCATATAACTGAGCAGCATCAGCGGCACCACGTCCACACCCTCACGGAAACTCCGTCCCAGAAACAGGGAAATGACGTCGATGTAGCCCACTACGCCAAGCAGTACCAGGCCGCAGAAGGCCGTGAACCATTCCATAACAACGGCGTAGAGTTCTTTGGAGTTCTTGTCCTTGGCCCGCTGGAAGAAGAAAGGCTCCGCCGCATAACGGAACATCTGGATAAAGAGGTTCATGATGACGGCCAGTTTCACGGCTGCCTGGTAGACGCCCAGCGTGGCGCGCCAAGCCTCGGAAGAAGTGTCGAAGTAGCGGAACAGCACCCGGTCCAGGAAGTCGTTGGCTACCCCCGGCAGCGCCGCAATCATCAGCGGCAGGGAGTATACCAGCAGGCGTTTCACCACACGGCTGTCCCATACCAGTTTAAGCCGGACCATATCCGGGATGAACAGCAGCAGGCACAGTACGCAGCTCACCAGGATGGCGAAGATGGGATAGGTGAAGTCCGGCCGGGCGGGCCACACGAAGAACAGAACCAGATTGGCGCCCGTCTCCGTGAGAATCTTTATGGTCTTGAAGATGGCGAACTTGACCGCCTTGTGCTCCTGCCGCAGTTTGGCGAAGAGGATGGCGGTGATGCTGTCGCAGAACAGGATGCCGGCAACATAGCCGATGAGCCGCTGCCAACAGGCGTAGCCCAGGGCGGCCGATATGGAACCGGAGAAGGCCACCATCAGGGCCAGGAAGCCCAGGTTCAGGCCTGTGACGGCGAGGAGTGCCCCGGAATACACCTTCCGCGGATCCTCCCCTTCTTTGTTGGCAAAGCGGAAACAGCCTGTCTCCAGGCCCAGCACCAGCACAACCTGCAGGATGGCTATGTAGGCCATGAACTCCGTCACCACACCGTACTGCTCCTGATTGAGCATACGGGTATAGATGGGGACGAACAGGAAGTTCAGTACCCTGGCCAGGATGGAGCTGAAACCATAGATGGCGGTTTCCCCGGCCAATTGTTTAAGCGGATTTGCCATACTATCTACAAAATTAGTTATTTTTGCAGAAATAAACCAAATATCGCTCTGAATATGTCGTTCCGGGCGAAACGTAAGATTCCTTATGAAAAAGTTACTCTACTCCTTTCTAGCCCTCTCGCTGGCCGTCGCTTGCCAGTGCGGAAATGAATCGGCCGGTAAAAAGGAAGAAGCCGGTCAAAAAGCCGATTCCCCGGAATCAATATCCAACGAGGTGACGGAAGAGGTTGCACCCGCCGTGGACGCTGAGGCTGCCGCCACGGAGGCATCGGCCTTGCCGGAAGAACCCGTCTTCGACATCGTCACCACCCAGGGCACCATCCGCGTACGCCTGTACAAAGACACGCCCAAGCACCGGGACAACTTCGAAAAACTGGCCCTGAGCGGCTACTATGACAGCCTGCTCTTCCACCGTGTCATCAACGACTTCATGATTCAGGGAGGAGATCCTTTAACGCGCGACACCTCCCGGGTGCAGGAATATGGGACAGGCGGCCCGTCCTACACCATCCCTGCAGAAATTCGCGCCAGGGATGGAAAACCGCTCCATCATCATAAGAAAGGAGCCCTTGCGGCCGCCCGTCGCGGGGACCAGGCCAACCCCGTCAAGGCTTCCTCCGGTTCCCAGTTCTACATCGTTCAGAGCGAAAAAGGCTGCGCCCATCTGGACGGGGAATACACCGTTTTCGGGGAAACCATCTCCGGGCTCAACGTCATTGACCGCATCGCGGCACAGCCCACGGACCCTTACAATCGCCCCCTTCAGGACGTTCGCATCATCACCATCCGGCCGAACGAAGAAATGAATAAAAAATAATTTTGTTTGGCACGATATTGGCTATAACCTAAACCGAATAGTTTTTTTAATAGGTTAAGTTTAGGTTAGAAAGATCAGGCCCCTGCTGAGAAGCATGGGCCTTTTCTTATTCCGCGAGGCAGGAATCCATCAGTTTTTCCAACGCATCCTTATCCAAATGCTGGCCGATGAACACAATCTTCTGCATGCGGTCGCCGTAGTGCGGGTCCCAATCGGCCCGTAGTTTCCGGTCCCTGGCCATCATGTCGGCCAGTTCCTCCGGGTCCATGGTCGCGAACCAGAGGCCGCAGTCGCGGAGGGTTTTCTGGCGGCCGGCCTGTTCGAAGAGGTAGCACTTGTCCGGGTCCACCGAGAAATAGCACAGTCCCTTGGCGCGGATGATGCCGGCGGGCCATTTCCTGGCCACCATATCGTCGAATTTGTTGAGGTCCAGGGCGGGCCGACGCATATAGACGTAGGTGTCGATGCCGTATTCCAGCGCTTCGCCCTCGGCCTCCTCTTCCTCATCCTCGCCCTCGATGGCGGCGATCCAGGCGGCCGATGTAGCCACGCGGTCGAAGTCGAAAAGGCCCGTATAGATGAGCTCGTCCAAATCTACGTCCCCGTAATTGCACTCCAGCACCCTGGCGCCGGGGTTGATGGTCTTGACGATGCCTTTGAGTCGGCCCAATTCATCCTTGGAAAGCTCCGCGGCCTTGTTCAGCAGGACGATGTTGCAGAATTCCAGCTGCTCGATGACCAGACGCTCCAGGTCGTCCTCGCCGATGTCCTCTTTCTCAAGCGCGGCGCCGCCTTCGAATTCATCCTTCATCCTTAATGAATCCACCACGGTGCAGATGCAGTCCACGTACGGGACGGCCTGACGGCACAGTTGCGGCGCCAGGGCCGGCATGGTGCTGATGGTCTGGGCGATGGGCGCGGGTTCGCAGATGCCGCTGGCCTCGATGACGATGTAGTCGAATCGGCCCGCCGCGGTGAGTTCCCCCAGCTGGGCCACCAGGTCCATCTTCAGCGTGCAGCAGATGCAGCCGTTCTGCAGGGCCACCAGGGAGTCGTCCGTACCGCCCACCACGCCGCCTTTTTCGATGAGGCTTTCGTCGATGTTCACCGAGCCGATGTCGTTGACGATGACGGCGAACTTGATCCCCTTCTTGTTGCTCAGAATGCGGTTCAGCAGCGTGGTTTTGCCGCTGCCCAGGTAACCGGTGAGAAGAAGCACCGGCACCTGCTGTTTTTCCAGCGTTATTTCCATAGTTTAGAAGCTGTAACCCAGGCCGACGTTAATGGTGTTGCCCAGAATCTCGGAGGCGGTGAGGTAGCTGGCGTCCAGGCGGAAGCCCTTGAACTGCAGGCCGATGCCGGCGCCCAGGTGCGAAGGGATGAGGGCCTTCTCCCCGGCGTAGCGGTAACCCACGCGGGCGTACACCAGGCGGTTGAAATTGTATTCCGCCCCCACGCTGACGGCAGCCGCGCTGCCGAAATTGTATTCACCGTCCAGGAGGAGTTCCAGGCCGTGTTTTTCCGCCAGGGTCTTGTTCCAGGCCACGCCCAGACGGGCATACGCGGGCTGACCATAGGAGTCCACGGAGCCTTTCACTTTCGGGCCGATGTTCCCCACGGTAAAGCCTGCCGTGAGGCCGTCCATGATGCGGCCGATGATGGAAAGGTCCGCGCTGAAACCGCTCAACTTGGCGTTCTGGGCCAGGTTCTGCGAAGCGTAGCGGGCATTCAGGCCCACGCTCACCACGTCCAGGATGTTGTAGGAGGCACCCAGGGAGAGGAGAAGATCGCTGGGATTGTAACCGGCAAAAGGCTCGCACTTGTCATAGACACCCGCAAGGGCCACGGCGAAGTCTCCGAAGCGGAAAGCCGCGCCGCCGCCGAAGTTGGTGGTTTTGTCTGCGTCGTTGGACGGCTGCCACAGCTGGAAGCCAAACGCGGCATCCCCCATTCCTTCTATGAAGGAGAGCTGGGCCGCATTGTTAAGCGCACCCCAAGCGCTGGCATTGGTGCTGGCCACACCCGCTCCGGCGAAGGCCGAAGTCCGGGGATTTCTGTCGATTCTGGTAAAAGGAAGGGCCGCGTTCTGGGCCTCCTGAGCGTTCAGTGTGAGCGGCAGGCTCAGAGCCAAAGCCGCAAGGATATGCTTCATTTTCATAGTATGCAAAGATAGCCATAAAATTTTGGAAAACACGAAAAAGTACGTATCTTTGCAGTCCCTTAACCCGGAGAGATGCTCGAGTGGCTTAAGAGGCACGCCTGGAAAGCGTGTATACTCCAAAAGGGTATCCCGAGTTCGAATCTCGGTCTCTCCGCTCTCAAAAACCAGCCAGTCGGCTGGTTTTTTCGTCGGAGAGACCGAAATCTTCTTACGTAACCCCATCCCCAAACCCCTTCCCTCGGGGAAGGGGCTGGCGGCGGAAGCCGCCTGTTCGCTTCGCTCATATCAAAACAGGCCCTGCGGAATCTCGGTCTCTCCGCCCTAAAAGGCCTTGCTCTTTACAAAACATATAACTATATTTACACTTGAAACAAGAACCGATTAACACATGAAAAGGTTTATCATTCTGCTGGCCGCAGTCGCGTTGGCGGCCTGTGCCGACAAAGAATCCCAGAAAGAATCCCGGACAGAGAGTGATCAACTCTATAATCCGGAGTTTCGTTATATCCCTGCCGTGTTGGACAATGAATGTTATGTCTATATGGATGTGAAAACCGGTAAAAGGGTTCCGGATATTCCCAGGTATCAGTATGCCAGTTATTTCTTCGAGGGAATCGCTCTGGTCAAACAGAATGATTCACTGTTCTATATCGACAATTCCTTCAAACCGATATCCGATGCCCGCTATGAATCCGCGAGCATTTTCAGCCACGGCCTGGCTCTCGCAGCAAAACCGAAAGGGATGATAGAAGCCATAGACAAGAAGGGGAAGGCCGTTGTGACTCTGGACGAGTACTGGGCGGATGAAGCGGCCTCTGATCAAGGTGTTTTCAGGTTTAAGAAAGGGTCTCAATATGGCTTTATGGATTACGACGGCATGCTCTCCAAAGCCAATCATCACGGTTTTCCTCAGTCCATTGGAAGTGTCGCAGGAGGATATGCGGCTATTCAGGATTATGTTGATGGTCCTTGGGGCGTGATAAGCCTGGATGGCGACATTGTGGTGCCAATGGAGTATGAATCAGCCGATTTTACCCTGGAATCAATTCGAAATGAAAGAGTTGTTGTCAAGAAACAAGACTTGTACGGCGTTGTTAACTTGAAGGGTAAAGAAGTCATTCCATGCGAGTATGCTGATTTGTACCCCGATCGTAACGGGACGTATTTGTTCAAGAATAAACGCGGCAGATATGGTTGGCTGGATGCCAGAGGCAATGAACTGATTGAGCCGGAGTATGACTCTTTCGGCAGTCTTTTCGGCGATCAAAAGCTTGCGGCTGTCGGGAAAAGAGAAAGAATGGGGTATATCAATAAAGAAGGAGAGTGGGTTGTCAAGCCGAAATATATGAACGCCTGCCGTTTTTACGATGGAATCGCACTTGTCGAGACGGAAGATTATATGTGGGGCGTCATTAATACCGAGGGCGAATATGTTGTCAAACCCAGGTACGATCGCTTGGCCTTCTTAGGCGATCATTTAATCGTCGCTTACTTGGACGGGGAGGAAGGATTGATTGATTTTTACGGTGAGACCGTTATCAAGATGTCCGATCGTTATCATTACACAGGATGGAAATCTTTTCCTGTTTGGGTAAGCAACCAGTATTTGGATGTTGACAAGCTGGTGGACGAACTGGCGGTTTACGATCTCTATGAACTGAATCTGAAGGACAAATGGAAGAGGGCCAGTGAGGATGATTCCTGGAGCGAGAGCGTAGAAGATTTCGGAAGTTACGAAACGCTTGTTATAGCGGATTATCGCGAGGAGTGGACGCCGGACGACGGAATAACGAAGGTCCTGTCTTCCTTGACAATGAGACTTACATGGAAAGACGAAAAGATTCTCAAGAATAAAGATATGGTATTCAAGGAGCTGGCCCGGCGCCTGGGAAGGGATTTGTCCAATGACGGGGCCCTGGGCACGTCGTTGGTGCCTGGGACGGTGACCCGAATGTATGAAGAAAGCGACGGCTTTTCTTTTGTATTGATTCCTGATCCCTCTTGGGAAGGCGAGACCGTTGAGCAAAAGGATGATGAGAGGCGGATGTATATTCGTTTTTCCGGCTCCCTCGAGGCGGAGGGGGAGAAGTCTCCGATTGTGATGGCCCTGAGATTCACGCCCAATGGAGCTTCCGATATTGTCGAAGATGTGAAAGGATACTATTACTATCAATCCCGGAGCGAAAACAACCCTATCAATTTATCCGGGAGCGTATACACGGACGGCCGGGTATCTCTTGTCTCGAGTGACAAGACGGAGACGTTTGAGGGTATGATGGAAGACTATCAGCGTTTCAACGGGACTTGGACGATGGTCAAGGGAGGTCAAACGACATCTTTGTCTTTTAACTTGAGGTGGAACCAAAAGATTAATGTAACTCATTGAATCGCGCTGAACGCTTCCCAAAACCCCGATTATGAGCGGAAATGGGCGCCGCACTGGGCGCCCAATGATGAATTGCCGTTCCCCAGTGCGTCTGGGGAGGCCATTAGCCGCCAATAAGCGCCAGGAGGGCCAGGGCGGCGATGACCGCTATCACGATAACCAGCGTCTTTTTGCTCTTGGGTTGCCGGGCGGCGCCTTCCGCAGGTGCGGCTTCGGCTTCGGC
>JAFZKT010000066.1 GCA_017553545.1 Bacteroidales bacterium
ACATTGCCCCAGAACGACTTCACAGGCATATCTGCCCTACGATAGTTGTCCGTGAGCGTACAAGTGGGGAACGCCGTCCCGACAACAGCGCCGGAGCTCCATTTATTGGTGGCCAGGTCGCTGGCTGTCACTTCGCTGTTCCAGGCGGCGCAGTGATCCACCGTGACCGAAGCCACATTGATATTCCCGATAAGGCCTCCTATACGGAACGAACCAACCGATGCACCGGATGTATAGCAATTGGAGATGGTTACACCATCCACGTCATTGATGTGCGCAACGAGGCCGCCACGCATCTGGTTGCTGCCACTCACATTGCCCGTAGAGTAGCAATTCTGAATTGTAACGTTCAAATCGACACCGTCTCCTGAACTCCTGTTTATATAGCCGATAAACGCAGATGCATTTGACGCATTGGATGTCATATTCCCGCTGGCATAACAACGCTGGATGGAGATGTCTTTTCCCTGGTTAATCTGGCCAATAAAACTGCCGTTATAATAAGCCGACTCATTATTAACCGCCCCACTGGCATGACAGTGGATAATGCTGAGCGTGGTATCATCATCCGAATTGCTTATCAGGCCTATGAAACCACCATTGTTCTGTCCGACGCCGGTAACTGTTCCGCTGGCCGAGCAATCCGTCAGCGTTGTACTATGAGGAATAAGACCTGCAAAGCCGCCGTGGCTCCCGCCACCGGCTGTCACATTTCCCGAGGCGGAACAGCCGGTCATGGTTCCACCATGAATCTGGCCGACGAAACCGCCGTTATTCGTGCCTGAGAAAGTGCAGGTTGCCGAACTGGAACAATTCGTGAAAACACCGGTCATACTCTGTCCGACAAAACCGCCGGATCCGGATTGACCTTCCACAGTACCGCTTGCCGTGCAATTGGAAATCGTGGGACTGTTCGTGTCGACATATCCGACAAAGCCACCGGTATAGTTATTACCCTTGACTGCGCCGTCAACCGAACAATGGTCAACAAGAGCGGAAGTACCGACAATATACCCGGCGAAACCGCCGATATGCTGCCCCTTAAGGTCACTCATATCGACATGGGCATCCGAGTACGTAACGGTTGCAGAATTATAACCCACAAAGCCACCCAGATGAAGGGGCTGGCCCAGAGTATTGGCGGTGGTCACTTTCACATAAGCAATGCTGTGATTGCCGGAATCGTCTTTTGTGATTGTGCCATAATTGACACCCACAAAGCCACCACTGTTAAGAAACTTATTTGATGCGGGAAGAGGAGTATTGACCGTGACCTTCTTCGTCGCCGTTCCAACCGTACAACCCTTAACGGTTGCCGTTCCCAACTGACCGGCAAAACCACCTGCACGGGGATCATCGGTCTTGGTGGCCGTGATGGTTGCGTCTTCAACGCTGCAATTCGTGTAGATGGCATTATAATTCCACTGACGTCCCACAAAACCGCCTACCATCTGACCGGCAGCCGAAACAGTACCGGAAACAGAGCAATTGGTATACGTGGCCGCCTGGTAAGCCCCGCCGACAAAGCCGCCGACATTGTCGGCACTTCCCGTCACGCTGGCGGCAGCAGAGCAGGTGTCAAATGTGGCAACTTTTGCGGCATAACCGACAAAACCGCCGACACCACCATTACCGGTAACCGTTGATCCCTCAAGAACAGAACAACGGGTAAATACGGGATTCCCGTTGCTGAGGTATCCGATAAAGCCTCCGGCATAGTTGTTCGACGTACCGGTGCCCGATGCATGTGATACCGTTGCGTGGACGGAGCAATCCGTATAAGTTGATCCCTTACTGTCCTCGTAGGCAAAACCACCCACGGGTTTTTCAGTGTAATTAAGTGTTACAGTAGTTGTCCCTGAAACGTGACAATCGTTGAAAGTATTCGAGGCATTCGCGACAATCCCGCCGAAGGCGCCGCAGCTGTTTGTACCAGAAATGGTGGAATTGGAAACGGTTACGCCGTCGCAATGACAAACGACACCGTTTGTACCAAGGTAGCCGGCAACAACGCCGCCAACCTTGGAATTGGACTGGATGGTGGCGCTGTCAAAGGTAACATCCTTTACAGTACCGTTCAGAACACCGGCAAAACTGGGATAAGTGCTTCCCGTACTTTTTAAATGACTGACGGTATGATCCCTTCCGTCGAAATAAATCGCCTTGGTATAACCGGTACCGGTGTTCAGCGGAGTCCATTCCTCATTATCCAGATCCACGTCATCCACCATAGCGAAATACTTGGTCGCATCATCGGCCACTTCACTGTGCATCGCGACCATCTGGTGCTTGTCACCAATCAGGTAAGGATTGGAGGAAGAACCGATGCTGGCGTTGGAAGCATTGGCGAAGGTCTCGATGTTGGCGCACTGGATACCCAGATACTGGAGGGAACCGCTGGCAATGGTGTTGTTCGCGGCAAACTCGCGGTAGGCCGAGTATTTGTCAGTGGCGTCGGCGCTCACCTGGAACTGCACAAGGATGTTAGGCAGGTTGATGGTGCCGGCAGGCAGGGTGGCATAAACATCCAGCTGATTGTCGGCGTCCAGGGCCGATGAGCCCAGCGTCACGGTGATGCGCTTGTTGCCCGTGGTGATCTCCTCCGGGAAAGTGAAGATGACCTTCTGTACGGAAGACTTGATGGCAGCCGGAAGGGCGGCCTTCAGTTCCAGGACAGAGGAACCCTCGTAGGTGGCGCTGTGAGCGGTGGCCCAGGTCTCGGTGAAGGAGAACGAGGCGTAGCTGTCTGCGCCGGTGAGGGACACTTCAAAGCCCAGATGGTCAATATTGCCATCGACGCTCTGCGTCTGATTCACATAATCAGAGACATTCGAATAAGAAATGTTGTAAGGGCCTGCACCGGGATTCGAACCGGTGAACTTGGCCGATTTACCATCCGCGCTGATGGTAGTGGGGTCGATGGTGAAGGTTTCACCGTTGACAAGGATCTCGTCGTCATCGTCCCATTCCACTTTGATGGGCTGCTTGACAGCATCCTGGGAAAGGGAAACCTTGGACTGCAATCCGTCCTCGGGGATGGAAGCGGTAATGGTTACCTGCTGTTTGGGGCTGCTCTTGTGACCGTTGTCCTTGGAGCAGGCGGCGGCGAGGGCCAGGACGGTCACCGCGGCGAGAAGGGTGTAAATGCTCTTTTTCATACTGTTTTTCCTCCAAAGATTAAAGTTCATCAATCAGCACGATGACCGGCATGTCATTGAAAGCATTGTTGCCGCTTGCATCGGCAATGCTCTGCTCCATTTCCAAAAAGACGGTCTCCACCTCCGGTGAAGCGTAAGACTGTTTCTTAAGGTTTGAATACATCATGAATACTATTGATTATTAAACATTTTTCATTTGAGCCCGCAAAGGTACAAATAAATTTGTATAAACGCAAAAACTCCCGGGCGGGGAGGTAATCTCCAGGCCCGGGAGTAAGAGAAAAACAGGGTGCTGTTACAGCAGTGTCGGGAGATCCGTAGCAGCGCCGGAAAGGTTCCAGATGGTGGGATCCCAGTCTGTGCCGATCACGGAACCCGAACCCGAATGGAAGGTGGGGTAAGCGACCACTTCCGTCAAGCCGAAGTTGGTGTTGCGGCCGTGGTGATAATAGCCATAAGTAAGACCCTGGCGCTGAGGAATGGCTGCTGCCGTAGTGATGAAAGCGTGCTGCTCAATCACGTTGGCCGCGTTGCCGGGGCAATCGTTGAAATTGGAGGCCAGCGTTTTGATTCTGTAGCAATAGTCGACCACCACCTTCGGGGAGTTGCCCTTGTTGGCATAACCGATGACCGCACCCAGAGGATAGTGCTGGTTGGAGTCTGTCACTGTGGATGTAATCGAAGGGCACCAAACCATACAGCGGGTGACGCTGAGGCCGTCTCTTTCCACCCAACCGACGATGCCGCCAATGCCGCCGGCGTTGGTGCTGGTAACTGAACCGGCGTAATAGCAGTTCTCCAGCGTGGAAGTGCCGGCAAAGTGGTTCGACAGGAGACCGCCGGCGCGATTTTGAGCGGTCATATCGCCAGTTGCATAGCAGTTGGTGATGGTGAGGGAACCTGCTTCAGATTCTGTGGTTCTTCCCACATGGGTTCCCACAAAGCCACTGATCTGGTTACCGGTACCGACGATGGAACCGGTGGAATAACTCCTGGTAACCGAAACACTTTCACCGGGATCCTGACAGACACATCCCACAAAACTTGCAGAATATGCATTACAGGTTACATTGCCCGTCGCATGGCTATGATCAATGGTGCCGTTTTCAATCTGACCCACAAGGCCGCCGGCACGGTTCTTTCCGGTAGCGGTTATATTCCCGCTTGCACTGCAATCGGTAATGGTGCCATCAACCACATAGCCCACCAGGCCGCCGGAATAGTGATTGGAAACAGTAACCGCAACGGAAGCGTGACAGTCGTTCAAGGTAGCATGGCTGGCAGTCACACTGCCGCCCTTGAGCATATATCCGGCGAAACCGCCCACATAACCGTAACCGGAAACAGCGCCGGACACCGTGCAATGCTCAATTATACCCAGTTGAGAGGCGGTCTCATTGTACAGATATCCCACGAAGCCGCCGATCTGGGCGCCGGCAGTGAGATTGGTCTGCGTGCTGGCGCTGCTGGAAAAGGACACAACGGCATCGGAATACTCGATGACACCGGTGTTGTAGCCCACGAAGCCACCCAGATGAAGTTCGGTGTTGGCAGCGGTGGCCGTGACGATATCCACATAAGCCGTGCAGTGGTTGTCACTATCGTCCTTGGTGATGAGACCGTAGTTGATGCCGGTGAAGCCGCCGCAGTTGAGGTTCTTCTTATTATTCACATTCTCCGCTGCCGGGAAGATAACTTTTACGTGCTGGCTGGAGGTGCCCACCGTGCAACCCTTCACCGTGTTTCTGGTGGAAAGCATCCCGGAGAAACCGCCGCCGCGGCCATAGTGCTGCTGGGCGGTGGTAAGGCCGGTCATATTGACGGTGGCGTTTGTAACGTGGCAGTCCGTGAAGGTGGAGGCGTAGTTCTCACTGCGCGCCACAATGCCGGCCGCATACGGCTTGTCGCCGGAAGTAATGGTGCCGCCGTCATAGTTACAGCCGCTCACCAGAACCTTTGCGTTGGCCCAGCCGATGAGACCGCCCACAGGGCCGCCGGTGACGTTGGTGTTGGTAATGTCGCAGTCGGTAATGGTTGCGAACGTATCCGCCAGCGGGGCGGAATTGGAGGTGTCATTGATACCAATACGGCCGACGATGCCGCCTACCGCGCGGGTACCGTTGTTGGCCACGGTGCTGTTCTTCACGTCCACGTTGTTGATCACCGTATTGGGTTCAGTGATATAGGCCGCCAAAGCGCCGGCCACATAGGCGCCGATGTTGATGGAGCTGTGATCCAGCGTAAGGTTTCTCACCTCACCCACCAGAACATAGAACATATTGTCGTTCAGGCCGTAGATGGTCTTGTTGTTACCATCCAGATTTACGCCGCGGGTCCAGGTGTTGGAGCCGTTCTTGGTATTGTTCAGGTTCTTCCAGCTGGTCTTTCCGGAAACACCGCCGGTCCAGTCCACATCGTCCACCAGCTTGAAGTAATAGGTGACGTCATCCGTGGTCATGGCGTCGTACATATAACTGAGCTGGTGCTTGTCACCAATCAGATAAGGATTGTCCACAGTACCGATGCCGGTATTTGACGCATTGGCAAAGCTCTCGATGTTGGCGCACTGGATACCCAGATACTGGAGGGAACCGCTGGCGATGGTGTTGTTCGCGGCGAACTCGCGGTAGGCCGAGTATTTGTCGTTTTCGCTGGCGCTCACCTGGAACTGCACCAGGATGTTGGGCAGGTTGATGGTGCCGGCAGGCAGGGTGGCATAGACATCCAGTTGATTGTCGGCGTCAAGGGCGGAATTGCCCAGCGTCACGTAAATGCGATGGTTATTCGGGGTAATCTCCTCCGGGAAGGTGAAGATGACCTTCTGTACGGAAGACTTGATGGCAGCCGGAAGGGCGGCCTTCAGTTCCAGCACAGAGGAGCCCTCATAGGTGGCACCGTGAGCGGTGGCCCAGGTCTCGGTGAAGGAGAACGAGGCGTAGCTGTCGGCGCCGGTGAGGGAGACTTCGAAGCCCAGGTGGTCAATACTGCCATCGGCGCTCTGCGTCTGATTCACATAATCAGAGACATTCGAATAGGAAATGTCATAGGGGCCCGCACCGGGATTCGAACCGGTAAACTTGGCCGATTTACCATCGGCGCTGATGGTGGTGGGGTCGATGGTGAAGGTTTCACCGTTGACGGTAATCACGTCATCGTCGTCCCATTCCACTTTGATGGGCTGTTTGACAGCATCCTGGGAAAGGGAAACCTTGGACTGTAATCCGTCCTCGGGGATGGAAGCGGTAATGGTTACCTGCTGTTTGCTGGTGCTGCTCTTGTGACCGTTGTCCTTGGAGCAGGCGGCGGCGAGGGCCAGGACGGCCACCGCGGCGAGAAGGGTGTAAATATTCTTTTTCATACTATTTTCCTCCAAAGATTAAAGTTCATCGATCAGCACGACGACAGGCATATCATTAAAAGCCTCGTTACCGCTGACGTTGTCCATACAGGGCTCCGTTTCAAGAGCCAGCATCTCCACCTCGGGCGGAGCATAGTCAAGCAATTTTTTCTTCATTACGTCAATAATTATAATTCATCTGTCATTATCACTGGTTCTAAATCCGTAATGGTGGAATTTCCCTCCACCGGTGCACCGGAGCCACTGTTGAGCAGCCCGTCGATGATGGGTTTCACAATGCCTTCCATCACCGTATAGGCCGCAGGGCCGGGATGGAGGTCATCGTAGAGTTTATAGCAGTCCTTGAGGCCGTGGTCGATGTCTTCCGGCACAACCGTATCGGACGAATTCCGGGCTACCAGGGCGCTCCAATAGTCGCAGTAAGTGTAGCCGACGGTGGCATCGGCCAATGCCTTGATGCGCACGTTGAGCGGCTCGATGTACTGGGCTTTGCGGCCCACAGCGCCGTAATCCCTGTTATTGGGCGTGACGGAGCAAAGAATTACCTTGATGCCGTGAGCCTTCGCCTGGGCGGCCATATAGGCGATATTGTCGTAGATATCGTCGCCACTCACGCCCTGGGCTATGTCGTTGGTCCCGCCCATCAGCACGAACACGCGCGGATTCAGGGCCAGGACATCCTTTTCGAAGCGGTTGCGCATCTGCGTGGTGTTCTGTCCGCTGATGCCTTTGTCTATGTATCCGTTCCCGGAGAAGAAGCCGGGGTGGAAGTACGTGGTGATGGTGCTGCCGCTCAGGGACATATAGTCCGGGAGAGGAGTATTACCCAATGCACCGTGGGTCTGCTCAATAATCTTGGACTGGGCGTCCGAGCGTTTTATCCGCGCCCACTGCCAGGTGATGCTGTCGCCCATAAAGATGGCCTTGATGCGGGTACTGCCGGGAGTAAGGACCGGCTGAGAGCCATTGAGGTCCCAAACATCGGCCGACCAACTCTGGGCCGATGCCCGGGAGGAAACCGTGCCGGAAGTGCCGACGTAATTGTCCGTAAAGCTGGCGCCCACGGTATTGGTGGCAACGAAAGGAAGGGATGCGTTCCAGCCGATGCAATGGTCCACGACGGCCACCGGATTGGTGCCCTGCTGGCTGCAGATCCCCACGAAGGCGCCCAGGCTTTCGCCCGTACCGGAAATGGAGCCCGCGCTGTAGCAGTTGAACAGATGCGCGTTGTAAAGGTTGGTGGCAAAACCGGCCACATACTTATAGTTCCCCCCTACGACGGAAGCCGTGGTATAGCAGTACTCCAGGTTTCCGTTATTGACGAAGGCCGAGAAACCGGCGCAGGAGTTCGCGTTCGCCGTTGCGCTGCCGCCGGAAACATAGCTGCGGGAAATGTCTCCATACTGCACGCCCACGAAACCGCCCGTATACTGGCCGCCGGACACGGAAGTATTCTGCACGTAGCAGTCCGTGACGGTGAGGTCATTGGCGCCGGTGGAGTTGTAGCCCAGCTGGCCCACGAAACCGCCCGTGCGTCCGCCCGCAGGAACGCTCACACTAGCGTTCTGCACATAGCAGCCGACGAGGGAAACGCCCGTATGGACAAATCCCACGAAGCCGCCGCAGCCGGCACTGCTTCCGCTGGCCGAACTGGCAAGCGTGCCGCCGGCATAATGGCAGGCGGTGAAGGAGGCATTTTCTGCCTGTCCCACGAAACCGCCGGCATAGACGTATTCCGTATTGACATCGCCGGTGGCGCTGCAGCCCGTGAAAGCGGCTGCGCCGGAGGCATAGCCCACAAAGCCACCGGTCTTCTGGGTATTCCCCGTAACGGTGACCGAGGCGGCCGAAGAACAGTCTTTATAGGCGTCCGGAACATAGGCCCAGCCCACGAAACCGCCCACGCTGTTGGCCTTGGCGGTGACGGAACCTGTAACCGTGCAGCCCTGGTAATTGGAGCCGGCATAGAGGGTGCAACCCACGAAGCCGCCCACGTTCTGCATCGCGGACTGCGTGGCCGTCACCGCCGTTCCCGTCACTTCGCAGTCGATGAATGACAGCGCCTGGGCCACTCCGCCGGCAAAACCACCGGTGTAGATGGAGCCGCTGCCTGCAGTATTGGTCTGGTTCACAGACACGTTCTGCACCTTGCACTCCTTGAAGATGGAGGGAACCTCATAGCCGCCGGAGATGCCGCCATAGCCCATAAAGCCGCCTAGGTGGTAGATACCCGAAACGGAGGAATTGGTCACGCGGCAGTTCTCATAGCCGGCCGATTTATCGTTGAATCCAACGAAACCGCCGGTTTCGGCCTTGCCGGAGATGCTCACATCGGGGCCTTCCACATAGCAGTCCTCGAAGGACGGTTTGTCGGAGGCGATGTAGCCGATGAAGCCGCCCACATAAACTCTCTGATCCGTGGTGACGTCCGCAGTGGCGGAGATGTTCATGGGACCGTCCACGTGACAGCCGTCGAACGTAGCGTTGGCCGTGGTGCAGCCCACAAAACCGCCCAGGCCCTGTTTCGCCGCAGGCGTAGTATTATAGGTAAGGGTTAAATTCTTGACATAACAATCCTCCAGTTTGGCGTTCTGAGCACGCACGATGGCGGTGAAACCGCCCATGTGGGAGGTGTTGGCCGCGATGGAGGTGTTTTCCACCGAACAGCCTTTCAGCGTGCCGGTGGTATTGATTTCGGCGGCAAAACCGCCCACCCAGTTTGAACTGCCGGAAACCGACGAGTTCTTCACATGGACATTGGTGCAGTTTCCCACCACGTTCGTGGTGCCGACGAAGCCGCCCACCACACCGATCTTGGAAGTGTGGTTGACGGTAGCCCCGTCGAAGGTCACGTCGTGGAGGAGTCCGTTCAGCACGCCGGTGAAGGAGGCGTAGTTGGCCCCCGTAGAAGTCAGGTGGGAGATGCTGTGGCCGTCTCCGTCAAAATCCATCGCCTTGTCGAAGGGGCTGGCCGCATTCAGCGGCGCCCAGTTGGTGATGGATGAAGCGTCAATGTCCTCCAGCAGGCGGAAATACTTGGTCTCCCCTGCCGCCAGCACGCCGCTGTTATGCATATTGTTCAGTTGCCGGGCGTTGGCGATGAGGTAAGGATTCCCCTGGGTGCCGTCACCCGCCACGAAGTCCTGCAGGGACAGCGTGAGGGCCGTAGCGTGCCCGCCGAAGGAGTTCATCTTCCCCTGCATAACGGTCTTGTCCCCGCTGATGGGAATCTGGAAGCCGTAAGCCTCATTGTCCGCATCCAGCGCGTAGACGGAAACCTTGGTGCCGTTAGGGAGCGGAATGTCCTCCCAGGGCAGCATAATGAAAGCCGTGAGTTTCTGGGCCGATGCACTCACATCCACCCCGCTCAGCGGCACGGTGTAGTTCTCCCCGCCCAGCATAATGCCGGCCTTGGTGAGAGACGTGACACCGGAAGGAAGCGTGGCCACCAGCTTCACGGCAGCGCCCTGTTTGAGGGTGCCGCCGTGAGTCTGGGCCCAACTGTCCTTAAAGGCGATTTCCTCGTAGGTGTCAACGCCGGAGAGGAGGGCGCGGAAACGAAGGTGGGCGGTGCTGCCGTTCCCCACCTGGGTGGGAGAGGTGACATCGGCCACGGCTTCGGCCACGCTCGCGTACGTGCCCGGATAAAGGATGTCAAAGGAGGAGCCAGCCACGGCAGGGCCGGTGAATTCGGCCACGTGGTCGGAGATGATGTTGGAGATGTTGTACACCGCCGAATTCTCTCCGGAAATCACGCGGATGCAATCCGTATCTTCCCAGGCTGTCTTCAGTTTCCCCTCTTCCTCGGTGAAACTCATTTTCGTGTACGGCTCTTCGGGGACGGCCACCCGGATGGTGACCATCCGGACGTTCCCCGAAACGGGACCCGCCTCCTCCTTGACGCAAGACAAAACGCCAAGGAGGAGCAGGATGCTTCCCGCCAACAGTGCTGTCCTTTTCATAGGCACAGTTATTTAGCAAATAACGTTCTCGTCGTAGTCCTCAATCTGGGAGGCGCCGGTCATCAGGTTCTCGGCCACGAGGGTCACCACCTCCACCAACGGGGCGGTATATTCCTGAACGGGATTGAACTTGTTATCGTATTTCATTGCATTGGAATCTTTTAAGGTTCAACTAGTTCTTGGGGATGATGCAGATGAACGAGTCACGGGCACGCTCGCCAAGATGGTCGTGGGCGTGGCCGGACTCCGTGCGGTTGTCGCAGGGATAGTTCACCACGTGGGTGGTGCTATGACCATAGCCATCCACCACCATGGTGGAGGAGCCGCCGCCGTCCAGGTTCAGCATGTACTTCGGACCGAAGGCGTTGGCGATGTGGCGCTCCAGCCAGTAGGCGCTGTAGCCGGAACCGTTATAGCTGCTGCTGTTTGAGTAGCGGCCGTCCACTACGATGAGCAGCAGGTGCGGCTTGTCGTCGTATTCCGGATAGGCGATGGCCACCGCAGTACGAGGATATAAGCCGGTCTGGTGCGTGGACGGATGCTCGGAGTTACCCGTGTCGCCAGGGAACATAGTGCTGCAACGATCCTTATAGGTTTGGCCGAAGCGGATGTAATTGGCATCCAGGATGGGGGCGCTGGAGACAAATGCAACTTCATTATCCGTTCCCTGTCTGTACCACACACGCTCCTGCTTGATGGTACGGTCGTAGGTATTGGCACCCGCATTAGTGGTACAACCGCCACCGTAACCGTCAAAGGCAATGCGCACACCCTGCTGGCCGTCGCAGTAGAAGGTCCCTTCGTTCTTCCAGTTTACAACGCCCGTATCGCCGATGGTATTATTGGGCATATAGGACTTCGGAGCACCGGTGGGATAGTTGGTCACCACTTCGCTGCCGGCCTTGATGTTATTCAGGACATTGTTATCCTTGCTGGCATCCGCTTTTTCCCAGGTGTAACCCATATTGGCCTTCAAAGCAATGGAGCCAAGCTCATAGCCGGCGTTGATGGTGGCGATGGCGCCTACGGCCTTATGTACCTGCGAAGCCACACAAGCGGGCGAACAATAGACCAGCTTCACCTCATAGTCGGTGTTGGCAAGATCGTAGTCAATCACATAAAGCGACTGATACTGTAAGCTGCCACCAGACTTCATCCACGTAGCGGAGACCTGGCCGGAGGCAGTGAAATACTTGACCGCGCCGTCGCCCGAAATATCGTAGTTGGACCAGGTAAGGCCATCCTGCGTGGCGGATTTGGCGCTACGGACGGAGTAAACACCCGGGAAGGAACGGGCAAGGGAAGAACCATAAGTCAGGGCCTGTACGGCAGGTTCGCCGCTTTCCGGCGTTTCACCGGCAGGTTCGGCCTCGACGGCGCCCGTGAGCACGGGAATGTCTCCGCTGAAGTCCCAGACGGTGCTGTCCCAACCCAGGCTCTGCGCGACGGTGGAAAGCCGGGTGCTGCTGGCCGCCTTGCCGTGGTAAGGATAGTAGTGCGTGTACTTGGTGCTGTTGGGGTTGGTAACGGACAGGGGACTGCTGGGAGAAGCGTTGTTCTGGTCGTACAGCGTAAACACGTCGGCATAGTCGCTGTAGGACAGGTTCGGATGGCGGCGGCAATCCGTCAGGTAGTTATTAACGGATGTATAGGCTACCACGGCGCCGGAACTCCAGAAGTCACCGTTGGGGGTATCCTGCGTACGGGTGACAAAGGAAGTCTGCCAGGCGATGCAGCCCTTGATCACATTCTCAGGACTGGTGGTTAAAGGAGTCCCCGCCGTATTGTTGTCCAGGTTGCAATGACCGGCGATGCCGCCGCCGCAACGCAGGATATCCACAGTGGCCGTGGAATAGCAGTTGATAATCTGCGTTTCCGGACGCATAAGGCCGCCGGCGATACCGCCCGCACGCTGGTCGCCGTGCACCTCACCGGAGGTCCAGCAGTTGCGGATACGCGAGGCGTCGCCGAAGTCGATGCCGAAGAGACCGCCCACATAGGCTTCCTTAGTGGCAGTGACCACTACATCGGCACTGCTGGAGTCGATATAGGCGAAGACCACGCGGCCGGCAAGTCCACCGGTACCGGAGGTACCCGAATCCACATTGCCGGTGTTGGGATTGACATAAGTCCTGGTCCTGGTGACGGTTCCCTGGACGTGGACATTCTGCACCACCGCTTTCTTGCCGGTGTAACCCACATAACCGGCCAGAATACCGGCGGGGCCGTAGTTACAGTTGATGGTGGCGTTGGTGAAGTTCACGTTCTTGCAGGTTCCGTAAAGCAGGCCGAAGAAAGAAGGCTTGCTGTCCGGCAGATGGACTGCATCGGTCTCTGTGTTGGCGGGAGAGAACGAGCAGGAGAAATGGTCGATGGTGTGACCGTCGCCGTCGAAGTCAATAATATAGTCGTAAGGAGTCACCGAGTTAAGAGGAAGCCAGGTATTGCTCTGCAGATAGGTCTGCATATCGATGTCCTTGATGAGCTTGAAGTACACGCGCTCCTCTTTCTTGAGCACGCCGTCCACATGCATATTGTCCAGGTGCTTGGCGCTGGCAATGAGGTAAGGATCTCCTTCCGTGCCGGTGCCGCCCGCGAAGAGCTGCGGGATCCATTTGTCCACACCGGAAGTGCCGGTGGAAGTAGTACCGGTCTGAATCCGGTTCACCTTGCCGGCCTTGAGGGCGCCGGCGGTGTTCCCCAAACGGTGCTGGAGGGTATAATAGTCTCCGCTCGCGTCCATCAGGCCAATCTTGATATACGAACGGGCTGCAAAGGCGATATCATCCCAACCGGCCTGCGCATAGACGGTAATCTGGTTGGAAGAAGGGGTAACCCCTGTCAGGTCCACGCTCACGGGATTCTCCAGGATGCCGGTGGTTCCGGCAGAGTTGCCGCCGAACTGGATCAGCGTCACCCAGGCGGGATTCGTCACGGCTGCAGGGATGGTGAGGACGAACTTCACGATGGCGCCCTTCTTGAGGGTGGCGCCGTGGTCTGAGGCCCAGTTGCTGTTGAAGACTATATTGCCAAGGTCTGCCTTTGCCACGTTTTCCAACTTGGCGTTGAAGGTGAGGTGACTGGCGTTATTGTTCCCGTTCTGAACCAGATTGGGAACACCGGCTGCCGCCTCATTGAGGGAAGCGACGGTACCGGGAGCAACCACGTCGAAGGTGGTGCCGTTCACTACGGGACCCTCGAACTGAGCGGTCTTGTCCGTAAACCCGGCCTTGATGGTGTAGAGCGCATTCTGCGCAGAATTGGCGTGGTTGAACACGCGGATGTTGTCGCCGTCGTGCCAGGCCAGCCTGAGGGTGGTCCCGTCAATGGTGAACCCGGCTTTGGACGGATCCTGGATTTCTCCGGGATTCTCCACATCTTCGCCGGTGGCGGTGATGGTGAACGTCGGAACCCCTTGCAGGGTGTCCTTTTCCTTGACACAGCCCATCACCGCCAGGGCGGCCAGGGCGACCGTCAACAATTGAAAAACTTTCTTCATACCCTATTATTATATATACTTACTGTTTTTTCACAACATAAAAGAACGTATCGCGGCCACGCTCACCGGCGTGGTCGGGCCCATTCGTTTCCTTGGGCGTGGTAACGGTTGCACCGGCGATGGTGGTTGAAGACTCGCTGGTGCGGTTGTCACAGGGATAGTTGACCACGTGAGTGGTGGGATCTCCCTGCCCCTTCACGCACATCGTGGAAGATCCGCCGCCGTCCAGGTTGATGGCATACTGCGGATTGAAGTATTTCACCAGGAAATCGGTGAGTTGGGCACAGGATATACCCCGCGCCACGCTGTTGCCGCGCCGGCCGTCCACCACGATGAAGAACACCTGTCCTTCCGCGGTCTGGGCAATGGCCGTACGGGGATTCGTGAGGGAGCCCTGATGTACGTAGGGATTCTCCGAATTACTGGTTTTCCCGTCTTTGTCGGGGTATGCGCTGGCCGGATGCAGGGTGCAGAAATCCTCGCCCACGGGTTCATAGTCATCTATCAGCATAGGGGCGCTGGTGATGAAATTTTTCTCCGTGTTTGCCTTATAACCGTAAATGGTGCGCCATTCGCTCAGGGTCTTCCCCTTTCCGGTGAAGCGGATGCGTACGTCCTGATCCTGGTTCAGATACACGGCGGCCTCGCTCTTCCACTGCGGCACACCGGTGGTGCCGATGGTATTTGCACTGATCTGCGAATACGTGTTTCCGTTGAGTTGCAACCAGAGGGCAGCCTTTTCATAGCCCGCATTGATGCTGGCGATGGCTCCGGTGGAGCTCATCACCCGGGACGCCGTAGAATTGGTGCTGTAATAGCCCAGTTTTACGGCATAGGCGGAATTCGACAAATCTATCTCCGTAACATAAATCCACTGGTTGGCGCCGGAGACGCTGTCATAGCCGTCGAAGTGGTAATAGATAATCCCGGGTTCGATGGTGGTGATGGTCCAGCCGTTCCCGGACGTGGGACGGACCACCTTTCCACGGTTGGCCTCCCACGGTTTGGGGGTATTGTCATCCCCCGGGTCTTCTTCATCTCCTCCCCCCTGGTCCCCGCCGGGATTGACCGACGGGGGCGGAGGTACACTTGAGGAGGAGGGGTTCCCCTTGCCGCAGGAGACCCACAGCAAGGAGAACACTACCATCCAAGTAATAATACGTTTCATCCTTATTTATTAAGTCTGATACCTCTGAGCGTAGCGGCGAAGTTCCAGATGGTGGGATCCCAACCCATAGCCGCAGCCTGGCTGGAGATGGTGCCGTCCACTCCGCAGTAATTTCCGCTCACGTCACCGCCGTCTTCCCAGGCGATGAAAGGAAGGGTGTCGCTCCAGCCGATGCAGGAGTTGATCTGGATGCCATCCAGGTCTTCCACCCAGGCGCCGAAGATACCCACAGGGTCTCCCGTGCTTGTAATGGCGCAGTCCGCATAGCAGTACTGGATGACGGTGTTGGCCTTCGCATAGGCGAAGAAGCCGCCGATACCGTCCCAGTCGCCGGGGATAGCCATGGTGGTGAAGCAGTTCCGGATAACGGCACCGTTCGTGAAGGCCGCAAAGCCTGCGGCGCCGACACCGTCGTCCGTCTTACCCGCACCCGTGGAGTTCAGCGTACCGCCGTCCACGTAGCACTGGTTGGTGGCCTGACCGTAGTCCACGCCCACGAAACCGGCGGAGTACAGACCCGCGTTGATGGTGACATCCTTCACATAGCACTTGGTGAAGCTGCTGCCGTTATCGATCTGGCCGATAAAGCCGCCCACGCGCTGGCCGTTCTCCATATTCAGGGTGGTACCCTGGACATAGCAGCCGGTGAAGGAGCTTCCCGGGTTCTTGTTGGCGTAGCCCACGAAGCCGCCGCTCTGGCAACTGCTGGTCTGGGTGGTGGTTACGGAAGGACCTGCATAGTAGCAGTCCACCAGGGTGCCCGTGTCCGTCTTACCCACGAAACCGGCCACGTTGATACCGGTGCCGGAAACGGTGGAGGTGGAGGAGCAGCGGGTGTAGGTGCCCTTTTCAATGTAGCCGGCGAAACCGCCCACAAACTGGGTACCGGAGACCGTAGCCTCCGCGGAGCAATCCGTGTAAGAACCGGCCTTCTGGGCACGGCCCACGAAGCCGCCCACGTGGAAGTTGGCGGTACCGGTGTGGTTCACGGTGGTGCCGATCACGTGGCAGTTCTCGAAGGTGGAGTTGTCGCTGCCTGTCTGGCCCACAAAGCCGCCGCAGGAAGTGGTGGCGGTAACGGTGGAATTCTTCACCGTCACATTCTTGGCCACACTGGGGATGAAGGCGTTGGACGTACCCATATAACCGGCCACCACGCCGCTCTTGTTGTTGCCCGCATTGATGGAGGCGTTGTTGAACGTCACGTTCTGGAGCGTGCCGTACAGCACACCTGCGAAGGAGGCATAGCCGATGGGCTGGGTGATGGTGAGGTTGTTGATGGTGTGGCCCTGGCCGTCGAAGTGGATGTACTTCTTGTACGGTGCTGCATAGTTCAGCGGCACCCACTCGTAACCGGTGAGGTCGATGTCCGCGATGAGGACGTAGTAGGTGATCTGTTCATCCACCAGGTCTTCGTGTACGCACATCAGCTGCTTGGCGGTCTTGATCTGCCAGGGATTTTCCTCGGTGCCTTCACCGTCCGCGTAGCGGCTGGCGTTGGCCCACAGGGAGGCGTCTTCCACCTTGGCGTTGTTCACATAGCCGGGCTTGATGGCCTTGTTCACCGTGGGGGTGATATCGGCCACCCAGTTATAGTCGCCGGCGATGACGTTCACCACCAGATTGGTTCCGGCGGGAATGGCATCCTCGAACCAAGATGTGGTCATCCAGGCCTCGAAGGTATGGTCTGCACCCACGGTGCCTTCCATAATACCCAGGGACAGTTCCTCGGAGAGGGCGTCCTCTGCGTTACCGGTATGGAAGATGGCGTTGTTGGAGCGCAGGATCACGCGGTTCACCACCGTGGCCTCCGCGGGGAGGACCAGGGAGAAGTGCAGCACGCCGCACTGTTTGAATTTCGCCGCTTCCGGGCTGAAGGCAAATTCCTTGTAGTCGGCCACGTCCTCCAGGAGGGCGAAGTACTGCAGGTGTTCCTTGCTGCCGTTGCCGGTCTGGACCTGGCCGTCCAGTTTGAGGGCGGCCATATCCGCGGCCGAGATGGCGGGATAGGAGATATTGTACTTCTCACCGGTGATTTCCTTACCCACGAAGGAAGCTTCCTTGGGGCCGAAACCGTTACGGATATCGAAGATGTTCAGCTTGTCACCGACGGCGACACCAATCTGGTCGCCGGCCGCCCAGTTCCAGTCGATGCCGGTGGCGGCATCGGCCGCAACCACCTTGGTGGCGTCGGTGCCGATGGTGGCACGGACCTCTACCAGGTTTTCCGGGGCGGGCACAAAGGACTGTTTTTCCTTGACACAGGAGAACAGCACGAAAGGAAGCGCAGCAATGCTGAGAAGAGTATAGATTCTTGTTTTCATAGCTGTCTCTTATTAAAGGTCATTGTTGTCGAAGCCGGGCAGCTGGCCGCCGGCGGTTACATCCGGCACAGGGCCCACCTGGGCGTCCGGGCGCAGGGTAGGGACATCACCGCTGAAATCCCAGATGTCGGCGCTCCATCCCAGGCTCTGGGCAGCTGCCGTAAGGGTGGTTGCCGTAGCGGCTGTGCCGTGATAGGGATAGTTGTGAGCGGCGCCATCCACGGGGATGGGAGACATCGGAATAGCGGGCGAACTGTTGGGCATATCGTACAGCGAGAAGGCGTCCGAATAGTCAAAGAAGATGTTGGTGTTGTAGGCCATCGCAGGATTGCGGAGGTTATTCGTCAGCGTGTTCTTGACAGCGCAATAGCCGACGACGGCGCCGCAGCTGTAGTGGCTCTTATCGCCCGCGGCGGGAGTGCCGGGGGTATAAGTGAAGTCACTGCCGCTGCCGCTGAACTTGACGTTGGCGCGGATTTCCTCGTTCCAGGCGATGCAGTTCTCCACGATGTTACCGGGCTCCACGGTGGCGGGAAGGGCCGTCGCTTTGGCCAGGTAACCGGCGATACCGCCGATACCGAAGGAAGCCTCGATCTTGGCCGTAGAGTAGCAGTTGGCGATGCGGATGGGAACGTTGGGGTCATCATCACCCACGGTGCCGCCCAGGATACCGCCAACGCGCTGGTTGCCGACGATGGTGCCGGTGGTCCAGCAGTCCACAATCTCAACCACCTTGCCGCAATAACCGGCGAAACCGCCGACATTGTTCAGTTTGGACTTGACGACTACATCGGCCGAGCAGGCATACGCAGCGCCGGTGCCCATAAAGCCGAAGAAGCCGCCGGCACCGTACTTGGTGGATTTGGTGTGGTCCAGCGTACCCTGGATGTGCACACGGGCGCAGTCTCCGCGGATACCCTTGGTGGCATCCTGCAGGCCGCAGTAGCCGGCCAGGATACCGACGCGCGCGTCACTCTTCACATCCACATAGGCGTTGATGAATTTCACGTCGTGGCAGTAGCCGTTGAGCACGCCGAAGAAGCTGGGATATTCCGCATAGTCGCAGTAGAAGTTGGAGATGGTGTGACCCTGACCGTCAAAGTCAATCCCCTTCGTGTAGGCGCCCAGGTTCAGCGGGACCCACTTCTTGGGAATGAACTGTCCGGGATTGTCGGGATCCTCCACATCGCTCGGGGGCATCACCGCCATATCGATGTCGTTCATCATCTTGAAGTAGACCTTTTCACCGGCGATGAGTTTTTCGCCCATGGCCACCATATCCTCCACGGTGCGGAGTTCATAGGGGAATTCCATGGAGCCGTCGCCGCCCACAGGGCCTTCGATGGTCTGGAGGACCTTGATGAAACCGTAGGGCTGCTGGGCCAGTTCCCAGTTGTCCGTACCTTCCACCTTGTCCACCACCAGGGGCAGGACATAGAGCTGATCCATCTCAAGGCCGTTGGCCGTGATCTTGATCTTGGCATAAGTGGAAGTCTTGTTGAACCGGGCCATCATCATATTGTTGCTCACGAATTCGTAGGCCGATGAAGGCAGCAGTTCGGCGGGTTCCGTCGGATGGGCCGCATTGTACACTGCCAGTCCTTCGGGAGCCACCTTGAAGGAGATGTTGAGGGTTACGTCGGAAACGGAAGTCTCAAATGCGCAGACCTGCGCCTGGGCATTCTTGCTCTTTCCGGGAAGAACCTTGATGACGGTCTCCGCGTCCTGGACGGCCGCATAGAACACGCCTCTCATCGTGGACTCCGTATTGCCGCCGTAGCCGGCATAGCTCTTTCCGTTTTCCTTTTCGCAGGAAGAGAGCAGCAAGGCGAGTCCGCACAAAAGAATGGAATATAATGTCTTTTTCATAAGGCAGATTCATTAGAAGGATAAACCGTCGTTCCAGCCGGGGTTCTGCTTGAGCGCGCCACCGGTGAGGTTTCGCTCGGCCTTGGGGATGGGATAGAGATAATCCCTGTCCTCGGTCCAGGTGCGGAGGGTGTTGTGGTGCAGCGAGATGCAGCCCTTGGTACCTTCGCTCAGGAAGATGTCGGAATCCAGCTTCTTGGTGATCTTGGCGCCGCCCACCTTGTTGTCGGAGTAGACTTCCAGGTCCAGGGAGCCGTTGCCGTCGATGTCATAGACACCCTCTGACGGGAGATAGATGCCGTAGAAGGGGCATTCGAAGAGTTTGCCTTCCTTCCAGCGCATCAGATCATAGTAGCGGTAGCCTTCCTGCGCCAGTTCGATGCCACGCTCGCGGCGGATTTCCAGGATGACGCCCTTGTTGGCATCGGCCAGGAGCACGGGGCTCTGGTAGCCGCCCCAGGTGTTCACCGGAGTGGTTCCGTCGTAATAGAGGAACGGGTCAGGATCCGCGTTGGCGGTGGCCATATTCAGCTTGGGCATTCCCACGCGGGCGCGGAGCTGGTTGATGGAAAGTTCCAGGTCGCTTTGGTCCAGGGTACCTGCCTCGGCCTTGGCCTCTGCGTAGTTGAGCATTACTTCGCCCAGACGGAAGAGGGTGAGGTCGATGTCTGAATAGGTGTCCTGGTCTGCGCTCATCAGGTACTTGTCCGGGTGATAGCCGGAGAAGGTGACCAGGAAGTCCGGAGAGGACACGGCGTCTTCACCCACGCGCTTGTAGCCGGGGGTGCGGATACTCTGGGAAAGACGAGGGTCTCTGTTCTGCGTTTCCTCCGCAAAGACTTTCTTTTCCCAGTTCGCCTGGTCCGTGAAACGGGTGCCGTCCTTCATCAGGTAGCTGGCGGCCAGTTTCCTGGTCATGGAAGGGCAGCCGCGGGAACCGCCCGTCATCACAGCACCGGAATAGTGGTACTTCTGATAGGCGATGTTGTAGTTCTGGGACAGGATTACCTCGTCCATCAGATCCGTAGCATTGTAGGTGTGGAACAGGTTGTAATAGCACTTGTTCACGCCGCCGTCCGTGTGCAGGCTGTAGCCGCCGGTCTGGATGAGTTCCAGGGAAACCGCGGCGCACTCGTCCAGATACCACTTGTAGTCGTGGGAACCGGCCGGGATGGTGGCCAGGAACACGTCGCCGGCGTGGTACTTACGGAAAGTACCCTCGAACAGGCAGACGCGGGACTTGAGGGCCATCGCGCTCCACTTGGTCACTTCATAGACGTTCTTGGCGGTGGGCAGGTTCTCGATGGCGAAATCAAGGTCCGCCAGGATCTTGCCCATCACGAACTCGCGGTTGTCGCGGGGACGGTTCAGGGCCTCTTTATCGGCCGAACCAACGGTGTGCTCGTACCACGGGACGTCGCCGAAGCGCTTTACCTTTTCGAAATAGATGTAGGCGCGGAAGAAACGGGCCAGGGCCTCGTACTTCGTGCGGACCGTAACATCCGGGCAGTTGTTCATATCCTCCAGGAGGGTGTTTACGTTGCGCAGGGCACCCCAGCTCCATCCGCTCACGTCAACGGGGTCGCGGGTACCGGTTTCCTCCTTGGAAAGGTTGTTCTGGGTATAATGGTCGTCGTTGGCTTCATAGAGTTCTCCCGGATTGGGGAAGTTCCCGTAGAAGACGATGGAGAAAGCCCTCAGTTCGGCCTCGCTCTTGAAGAAAGCGGGCTCCGTGAGCCTGTCCTTGGGAACGGCGTCCAGAAGGTCGTCGCAGCCGGTGAAAGCGAACCCGGCAAGCATTAATGCGATAGGAAATAATATCTTTTTCATTGCTGGATTCAATTAAAGGGTAATGTCAATGCCAAGGGTGAAGCTCTTCTGCCAAGGATACACACGGCCGGTACCGCCGGTCATGGCCATTTCGGGATCTACGTAGTCCCCGTGCAGGCCGGGAGCCCAGTAGAAGAGGTTTTCACCGGTAAAGAATACACGAAGTTTCTGCACGAAGATCTTCTTGGAGATATTCTCCGGCAGCGTGTAGCCGATGGTGAGGTTCTTCAGACGAAGATAACCGATGTTCTGCAGGTAGCGGGTGTTGGCCACACCGAGGGGACGGTTGGCGTTCATGGACACATAGCCGTGAGGACGCGGATAGTACGCGTTCGGGTTTTCTTCGCTCCAGCAGTCGTTCAGGAAGTCGCGCGGGACAAAGGTCTGGTAGGCGCGGTCGTACAGGAACCAGAAGGAACGGAAGCCGGCTGCAGGATACCAGTCCATATGGCCGATACCCTGGAAGAAGACGGCCAGGTCGATGCCGTTCCAAGAGGCGTTCAGGTTGAGACCGTAATTGTAACGGGGTTTGCTGTTACCGATGATGGTCCAGTCTCCGCTGTCCCCTACTCTTTCAGAGCCCTTGTTGATGGCTTTGTCGCCGTCCAGGTCCACGAAACGCATTTCACCGGCGTAGAGGCCGTTGGGAGAAGTGCTGGATCTGGGGAAGATCTGGGTGTCGTTCACCAGGGTCTGGTCCACGTCGTAGGCGGCTGCTTCCGCATCCGTCGCGAACAGGCCGTCCACGGTATAGCCCCAGATGTCGCCGTACTTCTGGCCTACCCAGTAGGTCTTGGAGAAGAGGAAGTCCGGGTTGTTGAAACGGGTGATGTAGGACACATAATCGCTGAACACCAGGGAAGCGCCGTAGTTGAAGGGCTTGCCGGCCAGCTTGAAGGAATCCCTCCAGCCGATGGTGAATTCATAACCATAGGTGCGGAGGTCGGCCGAGTTCTCCTGAGGAGTGGAAGCGCCGTACACGGCGGGCAGGGGTTCACCGGCGGTGAGCATGTCCTTGGTGTCACGGATGTAACCTTCCGCGCTGAATTCCAGACGGTTCTGCAGGAAAGCCAGGTCCAGACCCAGGTTGCTCTGGACGGAACGTTCCCAGGTGAGGCCGGAGGAAACCGGAGCGGAAAGGCTGGCCTGAGGCAGGTTGCCGCCGCCCAGCAGGTAGTCCGACTTGCCGCTGGTGGAAACGGTGCGGATGGCGGGATAGTAGGCGCTCATCTGCTGGTTGCCCAACTGACCATAGGAGAAGCGGATCTTGGCGTTGTCCCACCAACCCCTCAGGGGTTTGAAGAAATCTTCTTCGGAGATTCTCCAACCAATGGAGGCCGACGGGGAGAACACCCAGCGATGACCGCGGAGGAAGCGGGAAGAACCGTCATAACGGCCGTTCAGTTCCAGCAGGTACTTACCCTTGTAGTCATAGTTGATACGGGTGAAGTAACCGGCGGTCTTGAGTTCGTTCTGGCCGCCGCTGGTTTCCATACGCTTGTAGCTCTGGCCGGCCTCGGGGTAATTCTCGGAGGGACCCACCAGGTTTTGGTCGTTCAGTTCCGTGGAATAGAGATTGTAGCCCTTCAGGCCCAGGTCCTTGATCCAGCGGGTTTCATAGTTGACACCGGCCATGATCTTGAAGTTGTGGGCTTCGGCGAAGGACTTCTCATAGGTAGCATACAGGTTATAGGCCTGATAGATGTTCTTGGTGGCGCTTTCCGACAGGGCGTCCACAAGGCCCTTGTCCGCGTTGATGACGGTTTCCACAATGCCGGGATACATCGAATACTGACCCACGGTGGCGCGGTTCAGGTAACCGCCGTAGCGGAACGTGTAGGTGTAATCACCCTTGATGGTGAGACCCTTGAGGGGCGTGAGGGTGAAGTCCAGGGTTTCGCTGATGTTGTCTATGTCGTCCTGGTTGAAGTGGTCGCTGAAGATGCACATCAGCGCGCCGTCCATCAGGGTGTAGGTGGGAGCGTACTTGGTCTTGTACAGGTTGGTTCCGTCCGGGTTGAAGGCCGGATAGGAGGCCAGCGTGTGCACGGTGGTGTTGGCGAAGGTGCTGTTGATACCACCCTGACCGGGATAGAAGTACGAGCTCTTGAAATAACTGGTATTGGATCCGATGCGCAGCCAGTCCGTTACGTCATAGGAGATCTTGGCGCGCAGGTTGATACGCTTGTAGTTGTCCGGGCGGTCCTTGAACATACCCTGTTCATAGGTGTAGCCTCCGGATACCAGATAGCTGAGGGCATCCGTTGCGCCGCTCATGGTAATCATGTGGCTGTAGGTGGGCTTGACGTCGTTGTACAGCACATGGTACCAGTCCGTGTTGGCATAATAGTTATACACATCCTGACCGTCCTGGCTGGTGATGGTCACCCAGGGGCGTTCCGGATTCTCCGTCACGTCATTGCGGCGGATCCACAGTTCCTGCATATCCGCATCCGAGTAGTTGGCATACTTGGTGCCGGGGCTGTAACGGCTCCAGAACAGGTTGGTCATATAGACGTGGTCATAACCGCGGCTTTCGAAGTCCGTGCTGGTGGTGGGAGCGGTGAGGCCGAAGCGGCCGCTGTAGCTCACTTTGGCACGGCCGTCTTTCTCCTTGGAACCGTTCTTTGTGGTTACCAGGATGACGCCGGCAGAACCCTTAGCACCGTAGATGGCAGCCGCAGCCGCATCCTTGATGACGGAAATGTTGTCAACATCGGCCGGGTTCAGGTACTGGAGGTCTCCCTCCACACCGTCAATGAGAACGAGGGGGGAACCGCCGTTTATGGAGTTCCAACCACGGATGTTCAGCGTGGCGGCCTGGCCGGGACGACCGGAACCAGAGGTGACGTTGAGGCCGGGAACCGAACCCTGGAGCATGTGAGCCACATCCAGCGTGGTACGGTCTTTCAACGCCTCCGCCTTGAGGACGGATACGGCGCCGGTGAGGTTGGTCTTCTTGGTGGTACCGTAACCCACGGCCACGGCATCCTCCAGCACGAAGCTGTCCTCTTCCAGGGTGATGGTGATGTTTTTCCGCCCGTTAACGGGTTCCTGTTTGGTTGCATAGCCTAAGCAAGAAACCTCCAGGACAGCATTCGGACCCACGGTAATGCTGAATTTACCGTTGAAATCCGTCACAGCGCTGGCTCCGTCGGCTTGGACCACAGCCCCGATCACGGGTCCCGTGGCGTCAAGCACGGTGCCGCTCACTGTCTGCTTTTGCGCAAAAGCGCATACTGTCATTCCCAGCAGGACTGACAGAACGGTGAACAGTTTTTTGTGAAACATTGTTAATTGGTTTAGTAGTGTATATTTTGAGCAAATACTTGCATCATTAGGAGGCAAAGATAACTCTTTTGCGCGCGCAAACAACTAAATTATACAAAAAAATGGCCGTTTACTGGAAAACGACCATTTTTTGCAGATAAATGACAGGGATTCCCCTCGCGTGATACCGCACTATTTGCGGAGCTTCGCCAGGGACTTCTCCCCTGCCTCGCGGGCGCCGGAGACAACGGCCCTGGGCTGGGTGCGGCGCACGTAGTTGCGGGTGTGAACCGTGGTGATGTCTGCATCCACAGTGCCCTTGGTCTTGGCCATCGCAATCTGGTGATCCTCTTCGTCGAACACCGGGACGGAGTCATGGAAGAAGTACCACAGGCTGTTCTTGTTGCTGTAGACGGCGTAGCGCATCGCATAGTAGTAAGGACGCCAGATGGTACCGTTGTTCAATTCGATTTCACTCTTGCCGCCGTTGAGCAGCGCATAGCCGCCGGAAGTATGTTCGGCATAGGCCACTTCCCAGCCTTCCCAGTCGTCCACGTTCTCGCCGTCGGTGGAAAGGTAAGTGCCCACGAACATAAAGTCCACATCGCCCAGGTTCTCATAATTCTCATAAGAAGCGATGAACTGGATGAAGAAGGACATGGTACCGTCGTCCATCAGGCGGGTTTCGATCCAGTCGTCGTCCTGGTTCATCTGGACGCTGCCGGCGCCCTGGCCGGCCTCCCAGCCGTCCACGCGGTAGAAGTAGTTGTTCTCGATGGGGCTCACCGTGATGTCGTAACCCACATAGCCGTTACTCACCATCCAGGTGCCCAGCCAGGAAATGTATTCGGCCGATGCCGCCTCTTCCTGGACCACCATCTGCGCCTTCGCGTAATTGTAGGTGGCCTTGCCGTTCCCGTCAATTTCAATGAGATAGGCGGTGTAGGTGTCGTGCACCAAAATACCGGAGTAGAAGGTCTTGATGGTCTTGTTGAAGACCTCGTTCAGGTCCTTGAAGCTCACGTCCTGTTTCTTGGCCGATTGCAGCGTCCAGGCCACTTCCTCGTCGATGAGCGTTCTCACGCTGCCGTCGTAGAATTTCTCCAGGTCGGCGTCCGTCACGGTGCGCAGGATGAAGTAATTGTTGCCGGTGTAGTTGAACTGGAACTCCTCCTCCATGCAGCCGTCGGCATCAACGAAAGTGCGGCCGCGGTAGAGAACGCTCCAATCCGTGCGTTCGGTGAGCGTCAACTGCGGCTGCTGGCCGCCTCCGCCGTTGTCACCACCGCCGTTATTGCCACCGCCGCCATGCGGACGGTAAGGATCGATGCGGGTTCCGCAACCCGCGATTATCATGGCCGCTATCGCCAGCCATGACAGGTAGCGCATAGTCTTCATAACTCAAAAAAATTTACTCGAATGCAAAGGTAGCAAATATCCGGCCAAAAGAAAAATGAGGCCTTTTCCCCCTAATATATTTGGTATTGAGCGCGCGAATGCGTATCTTTGGGGGTTATAACTGTACAGTTAGAACACCGGATAACAACTAATCCAATCATAACTAACATGTTGCACAAAAAACTGTTCACCGCATTGGCACTCCTGCTGGGAGTGGCAATGAGCGCATTCGCGCAAAAGCAGACAGTGAGCGGCACCGTGCTGGATGCATCGGGTCCCGTCATCGGGGTCGTGGTCCAGGCCGACGGTGCCAGCGCCGTGACGGATGCAGACGGTAAATTCACCATCTCCGTCAGCCCCAACGCTGTTCTGGAATTCTCCTGCCTCGGTTATGAAACCGTGACGGAGCCCGTCAACGGACGGAAAAACATCACCGTCACCCTGAAAGATGACTCCCTCCTGCTGGAAGACGCCATCGTGGTGGGTTACGGCGTGCAGAAGAAAGAAAACCTCACCGGCGCGGTTTCCGTTGTAAACGCGGAATCCATCGCCAAGCGCTCCAGCGCAAACCTGGGCAGCATCCTGCAGGGTACCGTCCCGGGCCTCACCATCACAACGCCCACCGGTCGGCCCGGTGCCAGCGTGGACCTGAACATCCGCGGCTGGAACTCCATCAACAGCGGTTCCCCGCTGGTGCTGGTGGATGGCGTAGTTGGGTCCCTGGACCGCGTGAATCCCAGTGACGTGGAGAGCATCTCCGTGCTGAAGGACGCTTCCTCCGCCGCCGTGTACGGCGCCAAGGCAGCCTTCGGCGTGGTGCTGGTCACCACCAAGTCCGGCGGAGACAACGAAGGACGCGCCACGGTCACCTACAGTGGCCGCTGGGGCTGGTCCACGCCCACCACTTCCACGGATTGGGAAACCCGCGGCTACGATGTGGTGCGCACGGCCAACATCTTCTCCAAGAACTACAACGGTTCCACCACAATCAAATACACGGATGAAGATATGCAGGAGCTGTGGATCCGCCGTGGCGACGTGACGGAAAACCCCGCCCGCCCCTGGGTGGTGCTGGACGATGCCAACGACGGTTATAAGTACTATGCAAACACGGACTGGTGGCATTATTTCTTCACGGATGTCAAGCCCACGCAGAACCACGACATCTCCTTCCGCGGCGGCACCAAGACCATCAAGTATTACCTGAGCGCCAACTACAACCAGGAGCAGGGTATCTTCCGCATCAATCCGGATAAGTTCCGCAAGTACAACCTGCGCGCCCGCTTCTCCTTCGACGCGAAGCCCTGGCTGAACATCAGCAACAACACCGCGTTCTACACCTCCACGTACAATTATCCCGGCCTGGCGGACCAGTCGGACGCCTTCTACAAGTGCACGGCCGGTTATTTCTCCTATATGGTACCCGTAACGCCGGAAGGAACCTTCATTATCAAGGATAACTACGGCGGCGGCGGTCAGACCATCCTGGGCAACCTGAACAACGAAAACTTCAAGAACCAGCAGCGCACCAGCAACCTGACAAACACCACGGAAATCACCGTCAAGCCCATCAAGCAGCTGGAAATCAAGGGGAACTACACCTATTCCCTGAACAATTACTCCCAGCTGAACCGTTCCGTGAACGGTGAATTCGCCGCCACCACCCGGATGAAGACCACCATCCAGACCACCGGCGACAACGAGGACAAACTGAGCGAGCAGGCCCAGACCGTGGACCAGCATTCGGCCAACCTCTACGCCACCTACACGGATACCTTCGCGGATGCCCACCACCTGAAAGTGATGCTGGGCGGCCAGTATGAGTCCTATCGTCACAAGAAACTCTCCGCCACGGCCTACAACCTCCTTTCGGAGGACCTGAACGACCAGAATCTGGTGGGCACCTCCACCCTGAACGTGAGCGGCCCGGTTGTGGTGAACGACGTCCTCACCGGTGAAACCGCCACCGTCCAGTACGAATACAAGCGTTATACCACCGGCGGCGGTCAGAGCGAATATGCGCTGCTGGGTTTCTTCGGCCGTATCAACTATGACTACAAAGGCAAGTACCTGCTGGAGCTGAGCGGCCGCTATGACGGCACGTCCCGCTTCCCGCGCGGCCAGCGTTTCGGTTTCTTCCCTTCCGCCTCCCTGGGTTGGAGAATCTCGGAAGAACCCTTCTGGGCTCCGCTGAAGAGCTGGTGGAACGACGCCAAGCTCCGCTTCTCCTACGGTAGCCTGGGCAACCAGCAGGTGGGCTATTATGACTACATCCGTTCGGTCACTTTGGGCACGCAAGATTATCTGTTCGGCGGCGACAAGTCGGCCACTGCCACCTTCGGCGCTCCCGTGGCCGGCAACCTCACCTGGGAAACCGTACAGCAGAAGAACCTGGGTCTGGACCTGGCCTTCCTGGACAACCGCATCACGTTCACCGGGGAAGCCTACATCCGCGACACCAAGAATATGCTCACCACCGGAAAGGCCCTGCCTTCCGTGTACGGTGCATCGGCCCCCAAGACCAACAACGCGGACCTGCGCACCCTGGGCTATGAACTGGCCCTCACCTACCGCAACCGCTTCATGCTCCTGGGCAAGCCCTTCGAGTACAACGTGGGCGGTACGTTCAACGACTACATCGGCTACATCACCAAGTTCGACAACCCCACCAAGGACCTGAGCACCTATTATGTAGGAATGCGCTACGGTGAAATCTGGGGCTATCTCACGGACGGATTCTTCGCTTCGGACGCCGAAGCGGCCGCCTATCCCGTGGACCAGAGTCCCATCAACACCATCATCGCCGGTAACGGCGGTCTGCGCGCCGGTGACCTGAAGTACAGGGACCTGGACGGTGACAACATCATCAGCACCGGGGCCAACACCGTGGACAACTCCGGCGACCGCCGCATCATCGGCAACTCCCAGCCGCGTTACCAGTTCGGCGTAACGCTGGGCTTCAACTGGAACGGGATTGACTTCTCCGCGTTCTTCCAGGGCGTGGGCCGTCAGGACTGGTATCCCAGCTCCGACGCCCGTTACTTCTGGGGCCTGTACGCCCGTCCTTTCTCCTCCTGGATCCAGAAAGACTTCCTGGCCCAGTGCTGGAGCGAGGAAAATCCGGACGCCTACTTCCCGCGTCCCCGCGCCTATATCGCCTTCGACAGCAGCGGAAAACGTGCCCTGGCCGCCAAGAACGACCGTTACCTGCAGAACCTGGGCTACTGCCGTCTGAAGAACCTCACCGTGGGTTACACCCTGCCCCAGAAATGGACCAAGAAAGTGGAAATCGAGAGCGTACGCATGTACTTCTCCGGTGAAAACCTCTTCTACATCTCCCCCGGTCTCCACTGCGACTACATAGATCCGGAAGCCGCCGCCAAGACCGCCGGCAAGTATCCCATCTATCCCTGGCAGAAGACCCTCACCTTCGGCATTGACATCACCTTCTAAAGACCACGCAGATTATGAAAACCATCAAATATATCGGTATCGTATTGGGCGCAGCCCTTTGCCTGGCCTCCTGCAGCAAAATCGAAGATATGCTGGACCGCTTCCCGCAGGACAAACTCTCCCCGGAGACCTTCCTGGCCACGGAAACGGAAGTCAAGGCCTATACAAATACCTTCTACAAGGCCCTTCCCACCGGTTATTACAGCGACGGACAGAGCGACGCAGTCACCGGCCGCATCCTCTCCGATGAGATGAAAGGCGCCCGCCAGATCGGTTCCGGCGACGGCAGCTGGTCCTGGAGCGCACTGCGCAACATCAACACCTTCCTGGAATATTCCGGAAACTGCAAGAATGAGGCGGTGCGGAACCAGTACATCGGCCTGGCCCGCTTCTTCCGCGCCTTCTTCTACTTCGAAAAGGTGAAGAAATTCGGCGACGTTCCGTGGTACGACCATACGCTGGGATCGGACGACCCTGACCTCTACAAACCCCGCGACAACCGTGACTATGTGATGCAGAAGATGCTCGAGGACATCAATTTCGCCATCGACAATCTTCCCTCCGGCCATTCGGACTACACCATCACCAAGTGGACCGCCCTGGCGCTGAAATCCCGTTTCTGCCTGTTCGAGGGCACCTTCAGGAAATACCACGCCGGCGATGTATTCGTGCGGGATCTTCCGGCCGATGCCAAGCCCTATACCTATTATCTGGAGCAGGCCGCGGACGCCGCGTATAAGTTCATCACCACCAGTAACTACGGCATCTACGACGCTGAAGGTACGGACAAGAATTACATCGGCCTGTTCACCAAGTACAATGTGTCCGAGGTGAACAAGGAAGTGATCCTGGGCCGGGACTACAACATCCAGTTCAACGTGTACCACACCGCCAACTCGGACTACCTCTCCTCCACCCTCAACACCTGGAGCGTCACCCGCAAGATTGTGGCCAGCTACCTGATGAAGGACGGCACCCGCTTCACGGACCAGCCCGGCTGGGAAACCATGGAATTCGTGCAGGAATGCCAGAACCGCGACCCCCGTCTGGCCCAGAGCATCCGCACCCCCGGTTACGTCCGGCTGGGCACGGACACCCACACGCCTCCCACCTTCGACGCCACGCAGACCGGCTACTGCCCCATCAAGTACTTCATGGGTCCCGCCGACGATGAATACCAGAAGTCTTACTGCGACTTCATCCTCTTCCGCACCGCGGAGGTGTACCTGAACTACGCCGAAGCCAAGGCCGAACTGGGCACCCTGGACCAGGGCGACATCAACATCTCCATCAAGCCGCTGCGCGACCGCGTGGGGATGCCCAACCTGATTCTGGCCGATGCCAACGCCCATCCGGATCCGTACCTGATGGCGGCCGCCACCGGATATCCGAAGGTGACGGGCACCAACCAGGGCGTCATCCTGGAAATCCGCCGCGAAAGGACCATCGAGCTCCTGGGCGAAGGTTTCCGCTACTATGACATGATGCGCTGGGCGGAAGGCAAGGCCTTCGAGCAGCCCCTCCAGGGCATGTACTTCTCCGGCCCCGGCAACTATGACCTGGACCAGGACGGTGAGATTGACGTTACGCTCTACGACACGGACACCAAACCGGTAGATGCCGCCCCCAAGGCCTACAAGATTGGCAAGGAAGGCATCGACGGCCTGGTTCTCTCCAATGGGAACTCCGGCTGCGTGAACCGTTACGGGAACATCGAACGTCACTGGAACGAGGAAAAGGATTATCTCTATCCCATTCCCGTGGAGGACCGCTCCCTCACCCAGGGCGCCCTCAAGCAGAACCCCGGCTGGGTAGATGCCCTTCCCTTCTAAAAACCAATAATAACACGTAATATGAAAAAGCTTTTCACATTTGCATCCATCCTGCTCGCAGGTCTGTTCATCCTTTCCTGCGGCGGCAACAAGGAAAACGGCGGTGGCGGCAGCGCTACGCCCCAGCTGGGCGTAGCGGTCAATAACGCCCAGGCCGTCTATGAAGTGCCCAAGGGCGAAACCGCGTCCCTGGAACTGGTCGTAACGGCAGATCCCACTTCGCCGGAGGCCTACACCATCACCCTGGCGGCGAACCCCTCCCTGGTGACCGCCTACAACGTCAAGAACGGGACGACTTACGCAGCCCTTCCGGCCGACGCCTTCTCCTTCCCGTCCAACCAGGTGATCCTGGTCCGCTACACCGCCAAATCTTCCGTCGCAACCCTTCGCATTGGCGGCGGCAGCTGCGAAATGGGTGTCACCTACCTGCTTCCCGTGGTGATTGACGGCGTGCAGGGCGGCACCAACTTCGAGGCCCCGGACGACAAAGCGGCCTACATCCTGTTCAAGACCGTCGCTCCCTCCATGCAGGGTTCCGGAACCGCTGCGGATCCTTACATCGTAGCCTCCGCCGAAGACCTGGCCAAGGTGGACAACGTCCTGGAAGAAGGCAAGACCAAGTACTTCAAGCAGACCGCAGACATTGACTTCACGGGCGTCATCACGGAAGCGAATCCCTGGGTTCCCATCAATCCTTCCCTTGCAAAGGAAGGGGATGAAGTGGATCCCGCCCAGAGCAGAATGCTTGTCTATGACGGCAACAACAAGAAGATCAGCAACTTCACCGCCGGCGGCCCCATCTTCGCCATGCTGGTGGGAAGCGTGAAGGACCTCACCATTGAGAATGCCCGCATTGACTGCGCCAAAAAGAACCTGGGCGGCGTCCTGGCAGCCTGCGTAGGCACCAAGGACACCGGCTCCAACGTGGTTCTGAAGAACGTGCACGTGAAGAATTCCTCCATCAACAACGACTATCAGCGCACCGGCGGCCTCATCGCCTGGCTGCAGGGCGGTATCGTGGAAAACTGCGACGCAGTCTGCACGGTGACCTCCACCAATCCGCAGGCCGGCGGCCTGATTGGCCGTGTGGACCTGGGCGCCGTCAAGAACTGCTGGGCCAAGGGTAACGTTTCCGCCGGTTACTACAGTGGCGGCCTCATCGGATTTGCCGGTGATGTCACCGTTCAGAACTGCCACGCCACCGGCAATGTGAGCCACTCCAGCGGCGGCAACTACTCCCGCGTGGGCGGCCTCATCGGCCAGATCGAGGGCAATTCCACCATCGAAAAATCCTATGCCACGGGCAATATGGAGGGCACCGGCCATATGGGCGGCGGCTTCATCGGCGTAATTGGCAAAGACGGCATCACCGTGAACATCGACCAGTGCTTCTCCACCGGCAACGTCACCATGCCTACCGAATCCGGCAACTGGGCCCACGTGGGCGGCTTTGTAGGCACCCTCAACTCTGAAGGCGGAAAACTGAACATCTCCAACTGCTATTCCACGGGCGCCATTGCCACCCGTCGTTACAGCGGCGGCTTCGTGGGTACCATCTTCTCCAAGCCCGCCACGCTGAACATCACCAACAGCTACACCACCTCCGACATTAGCGGCGTAGCTGTCCGGGATGGCTGGAAGGCCGACGGAACGGCGTGCTCCGCTGCTGACATCGAGGCTGGTCTTGCCACCTACTTCCGTCACCGCGCCGGCCTGCTCATCGGTACGGTCGACAAATGGGGTGAAGGGAGTACCGTCATCTGCACGGGCTTCGTGGCCTGGAAGTCCGGTTTCTGGCACGATCCTGAAGCTACCGTTACCCAGGACAGTGACTGGGAATTCAGTTACATCAGCTACTACAACCCGGAATACGCCGTTGACGTTGCCGGCAACTACTACGGCAATGAAGGCACCGTTTCCCAGCAGGCAACGGCCCTGGGCTGGGATACCGGCATCTGGGATCTGAGTGGAAATCTGCCTACTCTGAAAAACCTTATCTATGAATAAGAAGTTTTTACTTCTGCTTATTCCCGTACTTGCCCTTGTCTCCGCCTGCGGCGGGAGCAAGGGTGACGACGGGACGCCCACACCCATTATTGAGCGTATTTCCACCGCCTTCTCCGACAATAAGGTGAAAGCCGGGCAGCCGGTCACCCTGTTCGGGCAGAACTTCAGCGCCAACGCTTCGGAAAACAAGGTTCTCTACGGCGTGGGGCTGGACGCGGTGGCCCTCCGCGTGAGCCAGGCATCGGCCACGCACGTGGTGTTCAACGCGCCGGATGTGGACCAGAAGCAGCTCAACGTGCGGGTGGCCGTCAAGGGTAAGGAATCCAATTCCTTCACGCTTGTATACGCCGATCCAGACGATGACGAAGAACCTTGGAGCGACACACCCACGCTGGATTTCACCACGATGGGCGGAACCAAGGTAACGGTGGTCCCCGGCGTGGAGTTCACCGAATTCCACGGCACCTGGGAAAGCGAGCCCCGCAACATCACCATCGTGCGGACGCAGCTCAACGAGCATAACAAGCTGGGCATCTTCTTCAATTACCGCACGGCCGCTCCCGAAGGCTACCCTGCCGTGAAGGACGGAACGGATTACCGGGATTTGGACTACAAGTGCATCTATCTGGATGCCGTGGCCGGCACCAACGGCCCCATGGCCTGCTGCCAGTTCGTCCGGGTGAACGGAAAGGAGGAGAATGGTCCCACCGATACCAGCGAATGGATTGCCAACTGCGCCCTCACCATCGACGGCGACAAAGTGGACATCGTGAAAGTGACGGACAACTACAAAGCCAGAAGGCTCACCAATGCCGCCAACGGCAACATTGACGCGCCGGACAATACCCTCTCCGTGGGTTGTGCCGGACCGCTGCTGGTGTGGGAAGGCAAGGTGCAGCCTTATGCCGACGGCTGGTCCGCCCTGGACAAGGACAAATGGCTCACCAAGACGCATCCCCGTACCGCCATCGGCATTTCCAGCGACGGAAAGACGGTGGTCCAGGTGGCCGTGGACGGCCGATGGAACGTCGCCGTTGGTATGGAGACGAAGCTGCTTGGTAAGCTGATGAAAGGTCTTGGCTGCTACAAGGCGATGAACTTCGACGGCGGCGGCGGAACCGCCATGTGGGTCTACGGTTACGGGAACTCCCGCAACATCGTGAACCACGTGTGCGAAAACAGCAGCTGGAACGGAACAACCCTCCGTCCCACCGGCGCAGCCGTGTACATCAAGAGTGATCTGAAACCCAAGAACTGATGAAATTAGCCGGCGCAGTATCACTCCTTCTTTTAGCCCTGTCGTGCTCCTGCCTCCAAGGCGGGAGCACGGAAGGTGCTGAAACGCCGGAACAGGGCATCCTGCTGAAGCCCCTTAATATCAGCACGGCGGAAGACGGCACGGTCACGGTCCTTTATCGGCATACGGCCGAAGACTGTATGTGCACCTCCGAACCCCACATCGAAGGCCCGGACCCGGAAGTCTGGACCGTTACGGTAAACGATTTTGACGCGCCCGTGGTTGGTGGCCGTTATTTTATCGGCGGCCTGGCGCACGAAGGCGAGAATACAATAGAAATACACGGAAGCGGGAATATTCCCCGCGTCCACCTGGTTACGAATAATCTATAATACCTAATATATTATGTCCAAAAAATTCTTCAGCGCAGCCCTCGTTGCTGCAGCAACTCTTTTCCTGGCAGCCTCTTGCCAGAAGGGTGACGGCACCGTCGTCATCAACATCAAAGCGCAGATGCCCTCGGCCGAAATCGCCGGCCAGGTAAGCTCCGCCATTATCACTGCGGACAAAGACATCTTCGCGGAAGGTAACTCCATCGAGGTCGCAGACCCTGTGATTCAGGAAGACTTCGTGCAACTGAGCGTCAAGGCCAAGGCGGCCGATGCCAAATCCCTCCTGGTGGTATTCAACACCCCGGAGGCTGAGCAAAAATGCTACAGCGCCTTCGTGGAACCGGCCGGAAAGACCGATATCGAGCTTGACGCCCGCTACACCAACTACAGCGCCGGCGCCCTGGACGACGGTTCCTTTGAGCATCCGTTTCTCATCGCCGACAAATACCAGATGCTGGCGATGCACGACGAACTCGTAAAGGACGATGTGAAGAGTTTCAAGATGGTGGCCGACGTTGACCTCTCCGGCATCAACTGGAAGCCGCTGAACAACGTGGACCTGACCGACGACGGCAAGGGCTACACCAAAGCCATCAACTTCGACGGCGACGGCCATACCATCTCCAACCTCACCAGCGAATGGGTTCTCTCTGAAGGCGATGTAGACCTTTACGCCTATCCCAGCTTCGCGGGTATCCTGGCCGGTCAGATCAACAACGTTACCTTCGACCACGCCACCATTACCACCCTCGGCAGAGCCGGCGGTGTGGTAGCCGGATATCTGGGTCACGGAGACAGCGGCGTCACCGCCAACTGTTCCAACGTGGTTATCAAGAACTCCACCGTGAATGCCGGGAACAAGTATGCCGGCATCTTCGCCGCAACGGCCAACCGGCTGGGCATCCTGTTCAACTGCGGCGCAGTCAAATCCAGCGTTACCTCCACCACCGCCCGCGTCGGTGGTCTCATCGGTTCGCTGGGCCAGTTCAACGAGATTAAAGACTGCTATACGGAAGATGTGGAAGTAACTGCCGGCAGCTACTATGCAGGCGGCCTCATTGGTGAAATGCAGTATGCTTCCGTTATTGATAACTGCCACGCTACCGGTAAAGTCACCAACAACGTCACCAACTACGCCCGCAGCGGCGGTCTCATCGGCCGTCTCCAGGGCGAACTGAAAAACAGTTATGCAGACTGTGAAATCGTGAGCAACAACGGTGCCGGTGGACAGTTCAACGGCGGCCTGGTGGGCGACATCGTGGAAGGCAAGACCGTCTCCATCACAGGTTGCCACGCGGCCGGCTCCATCACCGCCACCAACTATTTCGCCGGTGGTTTAATCGGCCTTGTGGAAAAGAACTCCGCCGTTACCATCGACAAGTGCTACACCACGGTTTCCATTGAGAACGGCTCCAAAGCAAAGGCTGCGGGCTTCATTTCTTCCATCGATACCGGTGTCAGCCTCACCATTTCCAACAGCTACGCCACCGGCACCGTCAACTGCGGCAATCCCGGCAGCGGCTTCATCGGCGCAACCAACGCCGGCACCCTGGCGCTCAATGTGACCAACTGCTACACCACCGCCGCCCTGCAGGGGACCAGCAATGGCGCGCTCATCGCGGATAGCCTGATGCCTGCCGCCAAAGTGAACTGCGCCGGTTACATCGCATGGTGGGCCGCCGGCAACCTGGTTGCCTCCGGCAACACCGGCATCACCGCTCCCGTTTCCTATGTGGGCAATGCGGGTACGCTGAGCGCCAAGGCTACGGAGTTTAACTGGGACACCAACATCTGGGATCTCAGCGGTGCTACTCCCGTCCTGAAATAATTCTTACCTTATTATAAAAGATGAAAAAGTATTACATTTCACCTGAGACCGAAACGGTCCGCCTCACCCTTGAGGCGCACATCCTGCAGGAAAGCGAGCCGCAAGGCACCATTCCTGGTACCATTCCCTCCAATCCCATCATCAACGAAAACTTTTAAGCATTGGAGGAAGAAACTATGAAAAAGACTTTTAGACTTTTTGTTGCCCTGATGGCCGGCGCGGCTCTGCTCTCCTCCTGCGTGAAGGAAGCCAAGAACTTCGACGGCAACGCTCCTGTCACCATCCGTGTGAACATCCCTGAAGAAGGCCTCGCAAAAGTGGCCGTCAACCAGGACGCCAGCAACGTAACCGGCGGTATGAAAACCCTCTTTGAGGCCACCGACGTCATTACCGTCAAGAATGCGGCCAACGAGGCCCAGTCCGTGGATTTCGCCCTTCAGAGCGGCGCAGGTACCACCTCAGCCGAATTCAAGGCCGTGGGCGGCGCTTCCGCCCTTGCCGGTGCCACCAGCTACAACATTTACCTCGTCAGCAACATGCCCTCCGGCTTCGACGAGCAGACGCAGGCCGCCGACAACAGTTCGGCGCACCTGGGCTTCTCGGTGAAACTCGCGGGCGTGAACACCTACGACGGCGCCACCTTCACATCGGCCTGGGCCAGCTCCAATGGCGGCGGCACCCTGGAGGCCTCTTCGGTGCTCCGTCTCCGCGCCAATATGCCCAATGCCACCCGCGCCGACCAAGTGCAGAAGGTGACCATCAAGTCCACCTCGGACCTATTCGAAGGCCAGAAGGAAATGGTGATCAATATCACCTCACCCGGTGTCTCCGGCAGCAGCAAGGTGGTTACGGTGTTCGCTACGCTCCCGGCCGGTGACGTCATCCTCCCCTCAGGAACAGAACTCCTGTTCCAGTTCCAGTGCTCGGACGACGTGAACGACAAGTACACCGCCTACCGTAAGCTGAGCTCCGCGATGACCCTCACGGGAGGTACGGTCAACAGCTTCAACATCGACTGCCCCAACATCCTTTCCTATGCAGGTAAGGACGACGACGGCAGCGAATCCAAGCCTTACCTCATCGGCGACCGTCATCAGCTGGACAAGATGCGCGACGAACTGGTGAACGGCGTCCGCAAATACTTCAAGATGGTGGACGACGTGGACCTCACCGGCATCAACTGGGTGCCCGTGAGCCAGAACGCCGACGCCCAGGCAGACTTCAACGGAAACGGCCACACCATTAACAACCTGACCATTTCCAGCCCCACCGTCACCTACGTGGGCCTCTTCGGTCTGTTGTACGGACACGTCAAAAACCTGATTCTCGACGGTGCCAATATTGATGGCGGAGACAAACTCAGCGCATTCGTTATGGGCCGTACCGGTGCCAGTTCCTATGCGGCTGAATTCACCAACGTCACCGTCCGCAATTCCACGCTGACTGCAAACAACAACTACGTGGGCGGCCTGTGCGGCTATGTCAAGAAGAGCAACGGTATCACCAACTGCCATATTATCGACTGCTCCATTACCAACACCAAAACCGGGGCCGCCAACCTTACCGGTGGCCTGGCGGGATGGATGGGGCCCAATGGCGGCTGCACCGTTTCGGACTCCTCCGTTGACCGCTGCACCATCTCCGGCGGCGTAACCAATACCAACCAGTCCGGTCTCGGCGGTCTCTTCGGCCGTATTGAAGCCAGCGGCGTCGTCCTCACGCGTTGTCACGCAGCCGACGGTGTCATCGCCCCCGCCAATGCCAACAATGTGGGCGGCCTGGTGGGTGATATCGCTACAGGCACGGATATCGTCATTCAGAAGTGCTATACCACCATTAAGATTCAGCGCGGTTATACCAATGCCGGCGGCCTGGTGGGCAGAATCAAGCCGGACACCGGTGTCACCATCGACCACTGCTACTCCTCCAGTGAACTTTCCCTGAAGGGCGGTTACGGCGGCAAGGGCGGCCTGGTGGGTATCATCCTGAGCCCGAACGTGACGATGAAGGAAAGCATCGCCTGGAACAGCTCCATCGGCGCAGGACATGCCACCGACGATGCCAGTTCCGGCGCCGTGGTAGGCGTTACCTGGCCTGTTTGCACCCTCACGAAGAACTACCGCAAACCGGGAATCACGTACAACGGTTTTTACTGGGCGCCCAGCACCAACTGGGACCACGCGGACGTAAGCAGCACCAATAAGCTTATAGTGCTGGACACCAGCGATCCCGTGGAGAGCGAAGCGGACAACACAACCGCCACATCCATCACCCTGGACGGCAACAATCAGCCCACCGGTCAATACAACTGGGCCTACCACGGCCACAGGATTTCCAACGGCGCCGTTGTCTCTCCCGATGACACCTACGGCTGGGTATCCGACAAACAGGTGGGCGACATTACCGTTCCCACGGACACTGACCCTGAGAACCCGTCTTACACCGGAAACAATGTCTGGAGCGCATGGTCCAGCGCCACAAAGCACACCATCGTCAGCGGTGTCCAGTATGCCAACTTCCACGGCACCTGGCAGAGCAAGACGCGTGAAATCAACATCGTCATCACCGAAATCAACTCCCACAACAAGTTGAAGATCTACTACAACTATGTGGAGGACGGCAAGAAGTACCTGGATGAAAAGTGCAACCTGGTGACCAACGCCGTCGCCGGCACCAACGGCTCCATGACTTCCCAGTTCGTCCGCGTGGACGGCTCCGTGAAGAGATCCGCCGGTACCATGAGCGAATGGACCAACAACTGCGCCCTCACCATTGACGGCGACAAGGTGGACATCGTAAAGGTGGCCAGCAACTTCGAGGCCGCCACGCTGCCCAACAACACGGTGGCCTGCGCCGGTCCGCTGCTGGTATGGAAGGGTTACAAGCAACTTGCCACGGCCGAATGGAAGGCAGCCGACACCGACGCCTGGCTCACCACCACGCACCCGCGTACCGCCATCGGCGTTACCAAGGACGGCAAGGTGATTCAGGTGACTGTGGACGGCCGCTGGTCCGGAAGCGGCGCCCAGGCGGCCACGGGCATGTCCACCGATACGCTGGCCGAGCTGATGCTTGAACTGGGCTGCTACAAGGCCATGAACTTCGACGGCGGCGGCGGATCCCAAATGTGGGTTTATGGCTACGGTGACAAACACAACATCGTGAACCACCCCCACAACTCCTGGCCCACCTACGAAAGCAACTCCAACGAATACTATTGGATCAAAGACAATGAGGCGGCCCGCCGCACCACCTGCTGCGCCGTCTATGTCCAGAGCGACCTGAAGTAGTTCTCACCTAATACACTCACTTATCTCCCCGCCCCTTCCCCGGCGGGGAGATTTGTATAATAGGGTAATAAGTTGTAACTTCGTAGGGATATGAAAAAACTGATAACCACTCTCCTGTTATCCGTGTGCCTGACGGGCCTCTGCCTTGCGCAGAGCACAAGGAGCGCCGGATCTTTCTATGTCTATGACTATGAGCATCCCGCGGCCCTGACGGCGGCGCCGGAAGGCTATGAGCCCTTCTATATCAGCCATTTCGCCCGGCACGGCGCGCGCTACTGCACCAGCGAGTACGACGGACTCTATGAGATTCTGTCCAAAGCGGCGGCGGAAGGGGTTCTCACTGAACAGGGAAAGGCTTTCTTTGACCGTTACAAACCCTTTTACGGGAAGGTGAAGGACTGCAAGGGCAACCTGACGGGCGTTGGGAAAGCGCAGCACCGCGCCATCGCGGAGCATATGTACGCGCGTTTCCCGCAGGTATTTGAGGGCCCTACGCACGTGGAAGCCGTTTCCACGGAAGCGGCCCGCGTGATCATGAGCATGTGGTCCTGCCTGAACGGCCTCACGGCGCTGGACAGGGACCTGTCCGTTTCGGCCGATGCCTCCGCAAAATACGCCTCCTGGCTGCAGCCGAATCTTTCTTCCAATCCCTACTATAACAAGAAGGCTTTCGCCTACGGGAAGACCGCAAACGACGCCGCAGCAGAGTATTTCCGCCAGGTTGTCCCCTGCAAGGAGATTGTGGAACGCTTCTTCACTTCGGAGGATGCCCTGAAAGACTTGAACGCTTCGTCGCAGCGGTTTTTGGACCTGCTGCACTCCGTGGTGGTGAGCACCTGGTGCCTGGATGAAGACCGCGGCTGTTTCGACGACGTCCTGTCCCCGGAGGAGAGCGAGGCCCTCTGGAAGGGCATGTCCACCGGGTTCACCCTGTATTCCGGCCACTATGAGGGGTCGGAATGCCGGTGGCAAGATTATGTGACGGGCTTCACCATTCGGCAAATTATTGAATCGGCCGATGCAGACATCGCCTCCGGCAAGACGCAACTGCGCCTTCGTTTCGGGCACGACGCCGCCCTGGCTCCCCTGCTCGCCGCGCTGGATGTGAACAGCTATGGCCGGGTGTCTTCCACCTTCGATGAGGCCCGGGAGATTTACCCCAGCTACGCGGTTCCCATGGGCTGCTCCCTGCAGCTGGTGTTTTACCGGAACGCCGACGGAGATATCCTCTTGAAGGCGCTGGTGAACGAATCAGAGGCCACCCTGCCGCTGGAGCCCGTGAGCGGCCCCTATTACCGCTGGAGTGATTTCAAGGAGTATTTTCTGCCCCGCGTCTATGCCTCTTATTATAATGTAAAGGCTTATGAGCCGCTGGCCGTGCTGAAAGCAACGGATTGGGGATGGAAGCCGGTGGAAAACTCCAAGGTGGAAGCCGGCGGCGCCACGCTGAAAGTGTTCGGCGGCACACAGACCGTTTCCCTGATTCGCTTCCCCATGAAAGACCACGCCGTTTCCGTTGTCTCCGCACCGGGCGCCAAAGCCGGCGTTACCAGTCAGTTGGCAGTCCAGAATAAGGCCCTGGCAGCCGTCAACGGCAGTTTCTTCGACGGAGACAACATGCCCATCACCTATCTGAAAGACGAAGGGCGCGTGGTGAGTAAGCGCGTGGACGGTGAGGCGAATCTGTTCAACGGCATGTTCCGGATCAAAGATAAGAAGGGCCGTTTCGTGGATATTACCGTCGTGGATTCTTTGAGTACGGCTGCGGCGGCTAAGGGCTGGCGGGAGGCCATCGTCTCCGGCCCCGTGCTTTTAAACGAGGGACAGCCCGTCTATTATCAGAACGATGGCAGCCGCACCTATCGGCGTTTCTATCGCCGCAGGCATCCGCGTACCCTGCTGGGCTATACGCAGGACGGCTGGATGTATTTCATCGTGGTGGACGGCCGCTTCCCCCTGGCCGACGGCATGAACGTCTTCGAAATGCAGGTCCTCTGCCAGTCCCTGGGGCTGTATGAAGCGTTGAACCTGGATGGCGGCGGGTCCGCCACTATGTGGGCCAGCGGCCTGGGAGTGCTGAATCACCCCTACGACAACCAGGTCTTCGACCACGAGGGCGAACGCGTGGTTCCCAATGCAATTATCGTTAAATAATATGAGAAGATTCTTCACCCTTGCCGTTTTGGCACTGGCGTTTGTCGCCTGCTCCCAGGAGCAAATCATCCGTGTTCCCGTTCCGGCACGTCCAGCCGGACAGAAAGATGTGATTGGCCTTACCGCTCCCCCGCTGGATACCGTCCGGATTGGCGTAGTGGGTATCGGCATGAGGGGCTATCACGCCCTGCGCGTCCTTCCCGCCGTTCCCGGCGCGAAGATTACCGCCATCTGCGACCTGCGGGAAGAAGCCGTCAAGAAAGGCCAGGAACGTCTGGCTTCGGAAGGCCAGCCGTTCGCACAGGAATACTACGGAGAAGAAGAATCCTGGAAGGGCCTTTGCGAGCAGGAGGATGTGGACCTGGTGTACATCTGCACGGACTGGCTGCATCACGCCCCCATCGCCCTCTATGCCATGGATCAGGGCAAGCACGTTGCCATCGAGGTTCCCGCCGCCCTGAATATGGACGAAATCTGGGCCCTCATCAACAAGGCCGAAGAAAAACGCCTCCACTGCATGATGCTGGAGAATTGCGTTTATGATTTCTTTGAACTTTCCTGCCTCCAGATGGCGCAGGACGGCATGTTCGGGGAAGTGCTCCACGCCGAGGGCGCCTATCATCACGACCTTAACGCCTTCTGGCACGAGTACTGGAACAACTGGCGGCTGGACTATAATAGCAAGAACCGGGGAGATAATTATCCCACGCACGGCATCGGCCCCATCTGCCAGGTGCTGAATATCCACCGCGGAGACAGGATGGAACGCCTGGTGTCCATGGATACCAAGGTGTGCAACGGTCCCAAGATGATGAAGTTCTATGCCGGGAAGGAATGTCCGGACTTCGCCCAGGGAGATGAGACCAACACCCTCATCCGGACTGCCGGCGGCAAAACCATGCTCATCCAGCATGACGTGATGACACCGCGCCCCTACGACCGCCTGTATCAGCTGGTGGGCTCCGACGGCTATGCCGGAAAGTATCCTGTGCAGCAGCTCTGCTTCAATCAGGAAATGCCGGAAGAAGTGGATGCCGAACATCTTCCGTTGGAAAAGATTTTCACGGGAGACGAACTCAAGGCATTGATGGACGAGCATCGGCCCGCCATACTCACGGAAGAACTGGAAGCCCGCGCCAAGCAGGTAGGCGGGCACGGCGGCATGGACTTCACTATGAACTACCGCCTCATCTACTGCCTCCGCAATGGCCTGCCGCTGGATATGGACGTATATGACCTGGCCGAATGGTGCTGCATTGCGCCGCTCTCCCGCCTGTCCCTTGAAAACGGCAACATGCCGGTGGAAGTCCCTGACTTCACCCGCGGCGCCTGGAACAAGGTCCAGGGCTACAAACACGCCCTGGCAGATTAATCTGTAGCCGCCCCTGCGTGGTAGTAACTTATTGATTATCAGATATATCCTTACAATCGATGGGGCGAAAACACCCCATCGATTTTGCATATTATGGTGATTATCAAATAGTTACCACCACGGCCACTGTTGTGAGAGGTATGCGGGAGGAAGGGATGGGCCGGAGTGAATGGGCGGAAACGGCTCCGTGCGTGGGTCTCGCGGAGGGAGCGGTGCCGCGCAAGCGGCAGGACGGAGTTTGTTCGACGACGTTATGGGCGCGGCCGCAGGCCACGGCCATAAAAGGAGGAGTTAGGACGTCCAGCGACCGGGTGAGCGCCGTTTCCAACCACTGAACGGAGGCCCGCCCTTCCTCCCGTACAAAGCCTTATCGCTGGCGCAGGTGGACCGTTGTTTTGGCGCAGGTGCAAAAACAGTCGGGGTTCCTGCGCCAACAGAATGCACAGAATGCAAATTCGCGGCGCAGGTGCAGGCACTTTCATCACACCTGCGCCATTTGCAGGGGGTACCTGCTCCAGCGGGGCCAAGTACCTGCACCAAGAAAAAGACCGGCCCCGGAAGGGGTCGGTCTGAGAGAGATTCTTCGCTGCGCTCAGAATGACAAGGGACACACTCATAATAAGGAGAGGCCCTCTTGCACCGAGTGAGGCGCAGGGCGCGCTACAGCTCGTTCATTGCCTCCAGGGCATCCGTCTTGGAGCCTACCACGATATCCTGGTAGCGGGCAAGACCGGTGCCGGCGGGAATGAGGTGACCGCAGATGACGTTCTCCTTGAGGCCTTCAAGGTTATCCACGCGGGCGCGGATGGCGGCTTCGGACAGCACCTTTGTGGTCTCCTGGAAGGAGGCGGCGCTGATGAAGGAGCCGGTCTTGAGGGCCGCGCGGGTGATACCCTGCAGCACCTGGGAAGCCGTAGCGGGCTTGGCGGGACGGACAACCATCAGCCTGGAACCCTGACGCTCCAGCGAGGAGTTCTCGCCGCGAAGGTCACGGGCGCTGATGATGTCGCCTTCCTCGAAGCGGGTGCTGTCGCCGGCATCCTCGACATAGAACTTGCCGAAGATTGCGTCGTTGCGGTCCATGAACTCCCACTTGTCCACCAGTTCCTCCGGGAGGAATTCGGTGTCGCCGGGGTCGTTGATCTGGACCTTGCGCATCATCTGGCGGACGATGATCTCGAAGTGCTTGTCGTTGATCTTCACGCCCTGCA
>JAFZKT010000002.1 GCA_017553545.1 Bacteroidales bacterium
CCGACCATGTCTTTCAGATACGGAATCATATCCACCGTTCCCTGAGGATTGCCATTGTTGTGACTGCTGAAACTCTCAACGGGGCCATCATCAGACACGTTGATATTGAAAGGTCTGGCCGCATCGTATGAGACCGGGATTGTTTCTCCTACCGGAACGGGTTTGAAGCTCTCCACGCGGGTAAGCGAAGGATCCAGCAGCTCGTCCAGCGCCTTTCCCAGGATGCCGGGATTGGCCGGGTCCAAGCGTGTGGAGAAACCCTTCGGCATATTTTCGCTGTTCTTCTCATAGGTATATTTCCGGGTGGTCTGGTCGATGGGGACCAGAAGGTCCGACGTGCAGTGATAGACGATAAACGGATTGGAATAACAATCGGCCAGGCCGATAGGGGAAAGCGCCGCCCAGCGGTCATAGTCCTCCTTGTCCGGAAAGTTGTCCTGGATGGGCTTGAACATGCCGGAAACCATACCGGCAAAAGGGAGGGGGATTTCCATCAAGGCCTCGGTCAAGGCCTGCATTTTCTCCTCGTCCGTTCCCTTTGACAGTTTCCCGGCGTTTTTGAGCATTACCTTCAGCAAAGCTCCGCCATTGACCTTGTCCGCCGCTTCAAAGTGCTGATAAAAGTTAAAATAGACATTCTCAATGGGAGCGTTGGCGACGTTGGCGCATATTCCCATCTGGAGTCCTGCGAGCATCATTGACGTATATCCACCGGCACTTCCGCCCACCAGCACAATACGTTGCGGATCAAATTCTTCCATATGACGGATGGTGTAGAGAGCGGCGTTGTTGTAAACCAGATCATCGTCCGTCAGAAGGCCGTTTGCCGTGTTCTCAAAACCAGTAGGGGAAGCCACAGCCCAGCCTTCGCCCAGGTAAGACCTCAGTTCAAAGGCATCTTCATTCATCTCATAATGAGGGATATACACAATGGGCATGGGACGGGCCGATGACTCCGGAATGTACAGCCGTATGGGACGGGATGCGACGCTGTTTCCTTTTGAGATATAACGTATTGTCACATTCCGCTGTTCAATACCGGTAAGCGGAGGCAGTGAATCCGTTATCTGCGCCTGCATCGCCAGGAGCTTGGCCATATCGGCACCCTTCTGCGCGTTGGCGTTCTTGGTCTGGTTGCTACCTCCGCAAGCGGAAAGCAGGGCGGAAACGAGGGCAATACTGTAAACGATTCGTGATTTCATGGTGCTTGCTTTTCTTTTGCAAAGATGGGGATTATTTCCCGCGTACGCGATTCAATCTGTCCATTTTCTTCGCCGATTTATCCAAAATGCCGGTTTGTACAAAATGGTTATATGATTGTACACGGTGGGGAGTGCGTGCGCGTGAAGGCAAGTACCTTTGCCATAGAAAACAATAGCCAATGAAAACAAAACTCGCCATACTCCTTCTTCCACTGCTGGTCGCCACTTGCGCACCCAAAGAAGATTTCTCTGCAGGATGGTCATTCTGGTCCGATACAGCCCCGGAGCCAACGACCGTGACACTGCCGCACGATGCCATGCTCACGGAAAACCGGAGGGTCGATGCGCCCAGCGGCTTTGGAAGCGCCTATTTTGAGACAAACGGATATCATTACGAAAAGCATTTGGAGGTGCCAGCCGAATGGCTGGGCAAACATGTTGTCCTGCATTTTGGCGGCGTATACCGCAATGCGACGGTTTCAGTCAATGGCATTGAGGCGGGGAAACATGCCTACGGTTTCACGCCTTTCGACGTGTGCATGGACGGGCTCCTTATCAAGGGATGCAATACCATCCGGGTAGATGTGGACAATTCCGAAGCGCCCAACATCCGCTGGTACAGCGGAGCGGGCATCTACCGTCCCGTGCAGTTGATTGTAAAAGAAAAGATTCATATCGAGGATGTGCAGATTGCCACGCTCTCCGTAAACCCTGCCCGCATTTCGGTTGTAACCCTCCATAACTCAGACGCAGTGCGCGTCAAAATCATGGACGGGAAACGTCTTGTTGCGCAGGCTAATGGTGATGACGTAGCAATAGAAATCCCAGATGCAAAACTCTGGAATGCAGAACATCCGAATCTGTACACGGCAAAAGTGGAGATCCTCTCTGATGGGGAAGTGACCGATAGGGAAGTGATTGAATTCGGCATCAGGACCCTTGAATGGGACACTGAAGGTTTTCGTGTCAACGGGGAGACCGTTCTATTAGCAGGTGCCGGTATTCATCACGACAACGGCATCCTAGGCGCGGCAGAGTATGAAGATGCCGCCTTCAGGCGGGTTCAAAAAATGAAAGAAATCGGCTTTAATGCCATCCGCTCGGCCCATAATCCGCTTTCCGAGGAGATGCTGAAGGCTTGCGACCGCTTGGGGATGTATGTAATGGATGAGCTTTACGACGGCTGGTTCGCCAGTAAAATGAAATATGATTACCACACGGACTTCCCCAATCATTTTCAGGAAGACCTGGAGGCGATGGTCCGAAAGGACTGGAATCATCCGTCCGTGGTGATGTATTCCATCGGCAACGAACTTACGGAACCTGCACTTCCCGGAGGGATGCAAGTCGCCTCCCAGATGATAGATAGAATCCACGAACTGGATAGCACAAGGCCCGTCACCTGCGGAATAAACCTGAGCATCCTGTCCGATGCCTATCGGAATCAGGACAAGCCTGAGCAATCAGCAGCCACGATGGAACTTCTCATCCAAATGCTGATGAAGCCGATGGATCCCGGCGTCTCCAGCCTGGATTTCAACGAGGCCAACGCCCAGAACAATGCCGCCGGGAACGAGGCGCTTAAAAGTGCCGAGGTAGATGGTTTCGTAAGCCCCTTCCTGGATATGCTGGATATTGCCGGATACAACTATGGAGAGCCGCGTTACGCCCTGGACAGGGAAGTGCATCCGGAAAGGGTTATCGTGGGCAGCGAAACTATGATTACCAACCTGCATCGCAACTGGGAGCTTGTAAAGACGCTTCCCAATGTGATCGGCGACTTCTGCTGGACTGGCTGGGATTATATCGGCGAAACCGGCGCCGGGGCCTGGCGCTATGGCGTATCCTCTCGTTTTGCACAGCCATACCCCTGGCTTCTAGGGAACTTCGGCGCTATCGATATCCTGGGAAATCCCGAAGGGGAAGCCTTCCTGGCCAAAACTGTTTATTCAGGTGAGCCGATGGAGCCTTACATTTGCGTACGCCCTGTGCGGGAAAACATTCCTTTCCGCTCGTCCTGGCGTCGGACCAATTCCATCCCGAGCTGGAGCTGGAAGGGGAGTGAGGGCATATCGGCAACTGTCGAAGTAATTACCAATGCGCCCAAGGCCGAGTTAATTGCAAACGGCAAATCACTTGGAATCAAGGAAACAGAAGGGAATATCGCCACCTTTGAACTGCCATACGAGCCGGGCGCACTTGAGGCCTATGCCATCTATGAAAACGAACGCACGTACGCACGTATGGAATCGGCCAGCGGTGCGCTACAGTTACAACTGAAGGCTGAAACAAGCCATTATAACCCGGGCGAGCTCATTTACGTCAACGTGGACATTGTAGGAGAAAACGGCGTAACGGAATCCATGGCCGATGAGGTTCTCACCTGTACGGTAGAGGGTGGAGATCTCCTGGGCTTTGGCAGTGCC
>JAFZKT010000067.1 GCA_017553545.1 Bacteroidales bacterium
ACGACCTGTGCGATGTGTCCTGTTGCTTGCGCCATACTCAAATCATTTGAAGTATCTACAAAGATAAAAAAATCTTTGTAAAAATTGAAACCACCTCTCCCCCTCGATTTATATTTGGTTATTTCGGAAAAGTGATATAACTTTGCAAAAAATGATATCAGTTATGGAAACTGCAAGAGTTAGTACTATCATCCGGTTACGACCGGAACTATTGGACCGGGCCAAGCGTCGGGCCAAACAATCACATCTCTCCCTCAACGCTTTTGTTGAAAGGACTCTGGAACGGACCTGCGAGCCGGAATGGCCCGTGTTTCCCCCGGATTTCAAGGTTTCAGATGAAATCCTAAGTTTTGCGATCAAGGATTTCAAGTATCCCACTAGAGAAGAACTGGAGGCAGATCCTCGTCTGGCTCATATTTGGGAGGAGTACGGTTATGAAGGCTAAGATTTTCTTGGACACCAATGTGTTTATGGACATTCTGGTGGATGGAAGAGCATCTTCTTCCTCATCTAAAAGAATACTGGAAGCCATACGCCGTGGCGCTTTTGAAGCAGTTCTTTCCACCCAAAGCATTTTGGATGCCGCCTACGCTTTGCGTCACAGTAACGGGAAAGAGGAATTCCTTCGCTTTACGGATTGGGCCCTCGGACACATCAATATTGAAAAAACGGACGCCTTCAACATCCGGACTGCCATGCAGTACAACACCGGAGATTTCGAAGATGACGCTCTGTTTTCCCTTGCACAGTTAACGCTGTGTGATTACTTTATCACAAGCGACAAGAAACTGCGAGAAGTACACGGGCAAAGAGATCCAAACATAAAAGTCCTGTCTCCGGAGGAATTCGCGCAGGCAATGATGCAGAATTCGGTTACTCCGTCATAAAGCGGAAGTACTCCTCCACGTCGGCTTTGGACTGGAGACGGACGATGTAGGCAACGTCGCCCAGGTCATCGGAGAGGGCGTAGGGCACGCGGTTGCACATGCAGAGCACGCTGCCGTAGCGCTCCATCACTTCCTGGTGGCTGTGCCGGTAATTGTGCACGTCGCGGCGTCCCACATAGCCGATGTAAGCGCTTTCACCCAGGGGCTTGCGGGCTTCGTCGAAGGCTATCATATCGGCCCAGATCTGATAGACGTCGGTCTGGTGCGCGAAGTTCATCATATCCGGCGTGTAGCCTCCCGGCGGGCGCATATTCACTTCCAGGCCCACGTAGTCGCCCTTTTTGCCCAGGCCCTCGCGGTCACGGTCCAGCTGGAAGAATTCCAGGTGAACAAAACGGCTCTTGATGCCGAAGGCCTTCACCGTGCGGCGGCCGATGGCGGCCAGTTTCGCGGGCACGGTCTTATTGGTCCAATAGCAGCAGGGAAGGTTTCCGTGCACGATCTCCATTACAGGCGTGGGGAACACGGTATTGTTCTCGAAGATGGGATCCCCCTTAGAATTGTAGATGGCGTCATAGCTCACCAGCAAGCCCGTGATAAACTCCTCAATCACATAGTAGCCCATATCGTGGGCGTGGGCTGAAAGCCAGGCCTCCAGTTCCTCCCTGGCGTTGATTTTGGTGGTGCCGCCGGCGCCCATTCCGCTGTCGGGCTTGGCGATGACGGGGTAGCCCGTCTTCTTCACGAAAGCCCGCACTTTGTCGGCCCCCTCCACGCCCTTGATCTGACGGGCCGTGGGGATGCCGCCAAGGGCGTAGTACTTCTTCATCTCGCTTTTGTTGCGGATGGAGGCGATGCGGTCTGTCTGGATGCCGGTGGTCACGTTGAAATCCGTCCTGAGGCGGGCATCCTGCTCCAGCCAGTATTCGTTGTTGGACTCAATCCAGTCTATCTTTCCCCACTTGTGGGCGAACCAGGCCACGGCGCGGTACATCTCCCCGTAGTCTTCCAGGTTCCTCACCTGATAATAGTCCGAAATGCTTTGTTTCAGCTCCCAGGACAGTTGGTCGTAGGGAGTATCGGCAATGGCCAGCACGTTCACGCCGTTGGCTTTCGCGCCGGCGCAGAAATGCCAGTACTGCTCCGGGAAATGGGGAGAAATAGATACCAAGTTCATAAAACTGTAGGATTTGTTTTCTTCTGAAACGCGGCGCATGGCGCCACGGGTAATCTCAAAGGCTTCGCCCCTCAGTTCGGCGGGCTTGCCGTCGCGGACGATGACATATCCTCCGTCGCGGAAGGTATAAAAGCGATGGCCGATACTGTCCGGAAAAGCGATGTCTTCAAACAGCCGCAGGCCGTCTATTTTGGCCCAGCGGACCTGCTCCAGATGCGGGATCAGGTTGATGTCGGTAAGGCCGAGGCCCTTGAGCCAGCGGCGGTACTGCGGATCCACCGCCTCGCCGGGATTCTCCGGGTGGGAGTAGACCTCTTCCGCACAGTTCATACTGCCGGCGCTGCAGCCCATCACCACAGCCTTAAAGCCTTCCAGCAGTTCCCGAAGGCCGATTTCGTGGATGAACTTGTTCTGCGTGGGGACATGGCCGCCGCAAAGGACAATCCAGTCGGCCTTTCCGACCAGAGAGGGCGCATCGGCGGCATTATGCCGGTCCAGCATCACGATTTCAGCGGTTTCAATACCCGAAGCATGGATGCAGTCGCTCATGCCCTTCTTCACCGAGGCTGTAAAACCATCGTCATCCGGTGCGGCACTTACCAGAAGCACATGGGGAAGCCGTCCGCCGGCGGCCTGTGCCAGCGCGGCTTTTACTTCAGAGAGAAAGCCGTTGTCTTCCGTAAAGGCGGGTTCCCCGAAACGGGTGGGACTGCCGGTGAGAAAAAGGGTCATACGGAAGACAAAGATACGAAAAAAACGCCAACCTTTGCAGGCTGGCGTTTGTTGGAGCCATGGGGAAGAATTAGTCCGCCAGGGAGAAACGCTTGAAAGCGAGAACCTTGGCCTGAGGATCTGCGGCCTTGAGGGCGGCAGCCACGGACGCTTTGTCGTCGCTGAGCTGATACTCCTGTTCCATCAGGGTGTTCTCCTTCAGGAACTTCTGGATACGGCCGTTCACGATGCCGTTAATCATCTGCTCCTTCTGAGCCAGGGAGGCGAGGGTTTCCTCGCTCACCTTTGCGATGATTTCACGGGCCTGCTGGGCCTGGGCAGGAGTGAGCCAACCCTTGGCAGTGTTGGACTCGATGTGGTCTTCGCTGTCCACGTGGGCGGGGTTGATGCCCGCCTTCTTGAGGGCGTTGTCCACAGCCTTCTGCACCTGCTCGTCCTTCGTCTTCTGGACGGCGATGGTCTTTTCGGACTCAATCACCTCTGCGGGCACGGATGCGGGATCCACGGCCACAGGATTCATGGAAGCCACCTGCATGGCGATGCCACGGGCGATTTCCGCGGAGACGGTTTTGTTGAACGAAACAATGGCGCCCAGCTTACCGTTGAAGTGCACATATTCGCTCACGAACGGGGCATCGAGTGCGCCGTAGAAAGCGAGGACGTGCTTTTCACCGGTTTTGCCGGCCTGGTTGGTAATGTCTTCCTCGATGGAATAACCGTCGGCAAGCTTGACGGCCTTCAGGGCCTCTGCATCGGCCGGGAAAGCGGCGATGGCTGCGTCGGCGATGTTGCCGGCGAGGGTCTTGAAGTCCGGAGTTGCGGCTACGAAGTCGGTTTCGCAGCCCAGGCATACGAGAATGGCCTTTCCACCGCTGATGCGGCTGAGAACGGCACCTTGGGTGGTTTCGTTTTCGCCACGCTTTGCAAGGGTGGACTTACCTTTTTCACGGAGGATTTCAACGGCACGCTTGAAGTCGCCTTCGGCTTCTTCCAGGGCCTTCTTGCAATCCATCATGCCTGCGCTGGTCATGTCGCGCAGTTTCTTAATGTCTGCTAATGCGATAGCCATAATTCTTTAACTTGCTTTAACGGTTAGTTATTCGGCAGCGGGAGCTTCGGCCTTGGGGGCTTTCTTGGCCCTGGTGGCCTTGGGAGCCTTGGGGGCTTCCTCTGCGGGAGCCTCGGGAGCAGCCTCGGGGGCGGCTTCGGCGACTACCTCAGCGGCGGGAGCTTCTTCTGCCTTGGGGGCCTCCTCTGCGGGAGCCTCGGCCTTAGGAGTGCGGCGGGCGCGGAGCTTCTTCACGGGAGCGGCTTCCACGGCTTCGTCGGCCTCAGTGCCGACCTCTGCGGTGTCTTCCTTCTCCTTCTCGAGCTTGCGCTCTTCCAGACCCTCGGCGATGGCCTTGCACATCACGTCCATGATGATCTCAATGGACTTGGTGGCGTCATCGTTGGCCGGAATTACATAATCAATGGGAGTGGGATCGCAACAAGTATCTACCATAGCGATTACCGGGATGTTCAGACGGACGGCTTCCTTCACGGCATTGGCCTCTTTCTGGACGTCCACGACGAAGAGGGCGCTGGGCAGACGGCTCATATCGCGGATGGAACCGAGGTTCTTCTCCAGCTTGGCGCGCTGACGTTCCACCTGGAGGCGCTCACGCTTGGCGAGTTTCTCGAAGGTACCGTCCTCTTTCATCTTGTCGATGGTATTCATTTTCTTGACAGCCTTGCGGATGGTGGGGAAATTGGTAAGCATACCACCCGGCCAACGCTCGGTTACGGAAGGCATGGCGACCTCGGCGGCCTTCGCGGCGACGACGTCTTTAGCCTGTTTTTTGGTGGCGACGAAGAGGACCTTGCGACCGCTGCGGGCCATTTCCTTGAGGACCTCTGCCGCCTCGTCGATTTTCACGACGGTCTTGTGCAGGTCGATGATGTGGATGCCGTTCTTCTGATCGAAGATGTACGGAGCCATCTTAGGGTTCCACTTGCGGGCCAGGTGGCCGAAGTGCGTGCCTGCATCAAGGAGTTCTTGAAAATTAGTTCTTGACATGGGTTTAAATTCTTTTTTAATAACTCATTCATCAATCCGAAGTAGCAGTACTTTACTGGTCTCCGGGATTTTTTCGCGGCGGGGCAGCTCTTCAAAATAGAGTTTACTGTAAACCCCGACCGTGCTGACGTAAATCCAGTTTTAACGTTTGCTGAACTGGAAGCGACGACGTGCACCAGGCTGACCGGGCTTCTTACGCTCGACTTCGCGGGCGTCGCGGGTGAGGAAACCGGCGGCCTTCAGCGTGGAGCGGTAGGCCTCTTTGTCCACCTCGCACAGGGCGCGGGCGATTCCAAAGCGAACTGCTTCGGCCTGACCTTTGGTACCACCTCCCACGAGGGTTACCTTAATGTCAAACTGACCTGCAGTGCCGGTGACCTCGAGGGCCTGGTTGGCGATGTACTGGAGGGTTCCCTCCTTGAAGTACTCTTCCATAGGGCGGTCGTTGATGACGAACTTGCCCGATCCGGCAGCCACATAAACACGAGCGACAGCTGATTTACGTCTTCCAAGGGCGTGTTTTTGTTCCATGTGCTCTGTTTAGATTTCGTTAAACTTAATGGGTTTGGGGTTCTGTGCCTGCTGCTTGTGCTCCGCACCTGCATAGATATACAGGTTGTTGATGAGCTTGTCACCCAGACGGGTCTTCGGCAGCATACCGCGCACAGACATGCGGATGAGTTCCTCGGGTCTTGAAGCAAGGATTTCCTTGGGCGTGGTGAAACGCTGGCCACCGGGATAGCCGGTGTAGCGGGTATAGACGCGGTCCGTCATCTTCTTACCGGTGAGACGAATCTTTTCGGCGTTGATGATCACGACGTTGTCTCCACAGTCCACGTGCGGGGTGAAGCCGGGCTTGTTCTTGCCACGCAGCACCAGGGCCACGCGGGAAGCCAGGCGACCGAGCACCAGGTCCGTTGCATCAATGAGGATCCACTCTTTCTTCACAGTGTCCTTGTTCAGGGAAACTGTCTTGTAGCTAAGTGTGTCCACTGTCTTGATTATTAATGGTTTAACATAAAAGTTGCGATCCCCCCGCAATCAGAGGGACCGCAAAGATAGCGATTTTTCGCGAAACTACCAAATAGATTCCCGGTCGGAGCCGGGAATGACGGAATTATATTCCGTATGCCCCTTCCACCGGCGGCGCTTCCCCGCCCCAACGCTGGGCAATGTAGTCCAGCGTGGAAAGAATCTCCGCGGGGTCCTTGGAGGTCACCAGCTTGATGCGGGTTTCCTTGAAGTCCCGGAGGCCCTTGAAATAGCAGGACAGGTGGCGGCGCATCTCATAGACGCCGGTAACGGGCCCTTTCAGGTCCAGCGAAAGGCCGAAATGCCTTTTTGCCAGCGCCACCCGGTCGCGAACAGGCATCGGCGGCAGTTCGGAACCCGTATCCAGCAGGTGCCGGATTTCGGTAAAGATCCAGGGATGGCCGAAGGAAGCGCGCCCCACCATAATGCCGTCCACGCCGTAGCGGTCGAAGGCCTCTTTCGCCTTCGCGGCGGAGTTGATATCCCCGTTCCCGATGATGGGAATGTGCATCCGCGGATTGTTCTTCACCTCGCCGATGAGGGTCCAGTCGGCCTCTCCCTTGTACATCTGACAGCGGGTGCGGCCGTGAATGGTGAGGGCCGACACCCCCACGTCCTGCAGTCTTTCGGCCAGTTCCACGATGATTTTCGAGTTCTCGTCCCAGCCCAGGCGGGTTTTCACGGTGACGGGTTTGGAGACCGCCTTCACGATGGCCTCGGTGATGGCCACCAACTTGTCCGGCTCCCGCATCATCCCGCTCCCGGCACCCCGGCCGGCGATTTTGGAGACGGGGCAGCCGAAGTTGATGTCAATCACATCGGCCCCGTGCCCGCCGGCGAGTTCCGCGGCCTTGTCGGCCATCTTTGCGGCATCCACCATCGCGTCGGGGAGACTGCCGTAAATCTGCACGGCCACCGGCGCCTCTTCCTCCAGCGTATGCATCTTGGCGATGGTCTTGGAAACATCCCGCACCAACCCGTCGGAGCTCACGAATTCGGTGGTCACCATGGCGGCGCCCGCTTCCCGGCAAAGGATGCGGAAACTGGCGTCGGTGACGTCTTCCATCGGCGCCAGCACCACGGGGCGTTCGCCCAGATCTATCGGGCCGATCCTCATAGGAGCACGGAGACGCCAACCGCTTTCAGGAGCGAAGCGGTAAAGGCCAGATCTTCTTCAGGGGTGAGGAAAGTGGCCTTGATGGGCAGATAGAACAGCTTTTCCCGGATAACCGGCGGAATCTTTTTGCAGTCCCTCAGGCGCTGGGCATCCTTCTCCGTGGTCATCAGGCAGGCGGTGGGATTGGCTTTTACGGCCGACGCAATCGCGCGGATATCGGCCCGGGAAAAACGGTGATGGTCCGGGAAATCCAGCCGCTGGGCCAACAGGTACTTGTCGGACAGATGCATGCGCAGGGACATGTTATCGGCGATGCCGGACACCAGCACCAGACGCTGGGAATAGAGGTAGTGGACGTCGGCTTCGGGGAATACGGCTTCCGGCTCGCAGTAGCTCACGGTGGTAAAATACAGCTCCTGCGAATCCGTAAGGCCCAGGTTCTTCCGCCATTCGGCCCGTTCTTCGGAGGAGATTTCGGAAGGGCACTTGGAGACAATCACAATCTGCGCGCGCCTGATCCGTGACGGCAGGTCCCGCAGATGGCCCCAGGGCATGAGGCTGTCCTTAAAAACGGGCCGATTGTAATCCACCAGCACGATATTCAGCGTAGCCCTCAACTTCCTGTACTGGAAAGCATCGTCCAGAATGATGGCCACCGGAGGTTCCTGTAGGGCCATCAGCTTTTCGCAGCCCTGCAGCCGGTCCTTGTCCACCGCTACGGTGACGGACGGGAACTTCCGGGCAATCTGCAGGGGTTCGTCACCCACCAGGGCGGCGGTAGCGTCTCTGCCGGCCACCTGGAAACCACGGCTCCGGCGTTTATAGCCCCGGGACAGGACGGCCAGGTGGGCCACCTGATTCTCCTGCAGTTTTCCCAGAATCATTTCCGTATGGGGCGTTTTTCCGGTTCCCCCCACGGTGATATTCCCCAGGCAAACCGTGGGAACGGCTGCCGTGAAAGACTTTTTCCAACCCTTGTCGTAGAAGAGGTGCCTCAGCGCCAGGACGAGTCTGTAGATCATACTATTTTTCTTCAAGTACTTTATTCTGCACCCGGACGGATTCGTCGTGGATGGCGGTCATGATGGCCGTGACTGCATCGGCGGAAATGCCCAGCTCCGCGGCACGTTTTACCATATCGCCCAGGAGCTGTTCCCATCGGCCCGTCTGGAGGATGGCCACGTTGTGCTCCTTTTTATACCGGCCGATGGCAAGACTCACGTCCATACGGTCCTTCAGGAGCTTGAGGAGGTTTTCGTCGATGAGGTCGATGCGGGCGCGCAGGGCGTCGATTCCCTCGCGATAAGCGGCGTTGTCCGACGTGTTTTCCCGGATCTCCAGGCTCTCCAGCAGGGTTTTCAGGTCCTGCGGCGTGAGCTGCTGCTGGGCATCGCTCCAGGCGTCGGCGGGGCAGCGGTGGCTTTCCACCATCAGCCCGTCCAGGCCCAGGTCCATCGCCCGCTGGGAAAGCTCCTGCAGGTATTTGCGGTTCCCCGCCATATGGGAAGGATCGGCGAAGAAGGTCATCTCCGGATAGCGGGTACGCAGTTCGATGGCCATCTTCCAGCCCGGATCGTTGCGGTAAGGGATGGGGGCCGACGTGGAAAAACCGCGGTGAATCACGCCCAGTTTCTTCAGGCCAGCGCGGTTCAGCCGCTCCAGCGCGCCGATCCACAGGTCCAGGTCCGGGTTGACGGGATTCTTCACCAGCACGGGGATGTCCGTCCCTTCGAGGGCGTCGGCTATCTCCTGCATCAGGAAAGGGTTGGCCGATGTCCGCGCGCCCACCCAGACGATGTCCACGCCGTATTTGATGCACTCCAGCACGTGTTTTTCGCTGGCCACTTCCGTGCAAACCTTCATCCCGTAAGTCTCCTTGACTTTACGCAGCCACTTGAGCCCCTTGGAACCCACGCCCTCGAACGAGCCCGGGTGCGTACGCGGCTTCCAGATGCCGGCGCGGAAAACGTGGATGCCGAAATCGGCCAGTCCTTTGGCGGTTTCCATCACCTGCTCTTCCGTCTCCGCGCTGCAGGGACCGGCGATGCACATGGGTCGCGGCAGGGTGAAAAAGCCCCACTCGGTTCCGGGGATGATGTCTAAATAACTCATCGAAGTATCCTCTTGATTCGGTTCGCTTCTTCTATCAGTTCCCGGATGCGGGCTTCGTCGCCGGCGGCCACCGCCTCGCGGAAAGCGCGCATCTTTTCAATGTAGGTGTCCATCACCTGCAGGACATTGCCCTTGTTCTGGGTAAGGATGGGAACCCACATGTCCGGGTTGGACTTCGCCAGGCGCACCGTGCTGGAAAAACCGCCGGAGGCAAGGTCAAAGATATGTTTTTCGTCCTTCTCCTTGTCCAGCACCGTGAGGGCCAGGGCAAAGGAAGTGACATGGGAAATGTGCGAGACGTAGGCGGCGTGCATGTCGTGCTGGGCCGACGGCATCTCCAGCAGCCGCATATTCAGCGCGGCATAAAGTTCTTCAATGGTCTTTAAAGCATCCTTGTCCGACTTTTCAGTGTCGCATACGATGCAGGCCCGTCCGTCGAACAGCCCGGGCTGCGCCGCCCAGGGACCGCTGTACTCCGTGCCGGCCATCGGGTGCGTGGACACAAAGCGTCCCCGCTTCGGATGGCCCTCCACAGCCCTGCCCACCTGCTCCTTCGTGGAACAGACGTCGATGACGATCTGAGCGGTGGAGATACTTCCCCCTGCGGGACTCCGTTCACTTTGCTCACTCCGGCCCCTCCCATTGTCTCCTGCGTCCCCTTCGGGAACTTGTATCCAACGGGCCCCTCCCCCTACACTTGTCCGGGGGTGGACAAGCCCGCAGGTGGAAGTATCTCCGCCGCTAATCTTATCAAGAATGTCGGGGACCATCCGGACGGCGGTGCCAACGGGAACGGCGACGACGATGATGTCCGAACGGCGGATGCAGTCCTCATAGGAGACCACTTCGTCCACCAGGCCGATGGTCCTGGCGGCCTCGGCGGCCACCGGGTCCTGCTCCACGCCCAGCGTGCAGCCTGCAAAGCCCCTGCGGCGCAGGTCCAGCGCCATGGAGCCGCCAATCAGGCCTAAACCGATTACGCCTACCGTCATAGTCCTTTCATCCGTTTAAGCGCTTCTTCCAATGTGGGCACATTCGCGCACAGGGAGATCCGGAGGTAGTTTGCACCGTTGCTGCCGAACACAAATCCCGGGGTCATGAATACCCCTGCTTCATACAATATCTTATCGCTCCAGTTGGACGCTTCGCCTTCCGGCACGCGTCCCCAGACATAGAGTCCACCGGCATTGTTATCATAGCTGCAGCCCAGGGCGTCCATGATGCGGCAGGCGACCTCCCGGCGACGGCGGTATTCGGCATTGAGGGCCTCGTACCACTCGGGGCCGGCTCCCAAGGCCGCAACGGCCGCTTCCTGGATGCCGCGGAACATTCCGGAATCCATCTGGGATTTCACCTTGAGGATCTGCTGAAGGACATCGGCCGCGCCCACAATCATTCCCACACGCCAACCGGCCATGTTGTGGCTCTTGGAGAGGGAGTTCATCTCCAGGCAGACTTCACCGGCACCGGGGACGGACAGGATAGACTGCGGCTTGTTCAGCACAAAACCGTAAGGATTGTCGTTCACCAGCAGAATCCCGTGCCTGCGGGCAAAGTCCACCAGTTTTTCGAAGACGTCGCGGCGGGCGGGGGCGCCGGTGGGCATATTGGGATAGTTTACCCACATCAGCTTTACGCCCGTGAGGTCCATCGCCTCCAGTTGTTCAAAGGAGGGGTACCAGCCATCGGCCTCCACCAGGTCGTAGGGCAGAAGTTCCGCTTCGCACATCCGGGTAGCCGATGTATACGTAGGGTAGCCGGGGTTGGGTACCAGCACTTTGTCGCCGGGATTCAGGAACGCCAGCGACAGCAGGAGGATGCCCTCCTTGGAGCCCATCAGGGGCTGGATTTGAGTGGCGGGATCCAGAGTAACACCATACCAACGCTCGTACCAGGCAGCCATCGCCTGGCGGAGTTCGGGGATGCCCACATAGCTCTGATAGCCGTGCACGCCGGAGCGGCGGGCGCAGGCACAGAGGGCCTCCACGGCCTCTTCCGACGGAGAGCCGTCCGGGGAGCCGATGCCCAGGTTAATCACGGGCGGCAGCCCCTTTGCCGCACGCTCTGCGTTCAGGCGGGCAATCTCCTTGTTCTTGATGGAGAAGTAATATTCTTTGACGGAGAGGGTTCTCCGTGCGGGTTCAATGATCATAACGCTGCTTTGTATTCGCCCAGAATCTGCACGTCCTCCAGGAGGGGCCGCACGGCCTGCAGGGCCTGACGGTAACGCTCCAGGGAGGAGAACTTGATATCGGCATAAAAGAAATACTGCCACTGCCGGCCGGGGATGGGCAGGGACTGGATGCGGGTGAGATTCATCTCATAGAAGGAGAGGATGGTGAGAATCTGCGCCAGCGAACCGGGCTTGTGAGGAAGGGTGAAGCAGAGCACGGCCTTGTTGATATCGGCCGATGGCACCTCCAGTGCATCGTCCACCACAAGGAAACGCGTGAAGTTCTGCTTGTGCGTCTCGATGCCGGGAGAGAGAATCTCCAACCCGTAGAGCTTCGCCGCCAGGACCCCTGCCACCGCGCCCACACCCTTCTCCCCGCTCAATGCGATGTCCTTCGCGCTTTTGGCGGTGTCCTCGCTCTCGATGAGGCGGATCCAGGGGGCGTTCTGCTCGAACCACGGGCGCGTCTGATTGATAGCCATGTAGTGCGTGCGCACTTCGCGGATATCCTCCAGGCGCTGGCCGGGAACGGCCATCAGGTTCTGCCCGATCTGGATATAGACCTCTCCCTTCACCTTCTTTCCGCGGGTGCGGAGCAGTTCGAAGTTGTGGAGCAGACCGCCGGAGACCGTATTCTCGATGGCCATCACGGCTGCATCGGCCCGACCTTCGTCCAGGGCCCTGTACAGGTCCTCGAAGGTGGAGCATTCCACGATCTCCAGGGGGGCTTCATAAAAAAGACGGGCTGCCTGTTCGTGGAAGCAGCCCTTAAAGCCTTGTATGGCGACGCGTTTCATTAAACGGTGAGGATGTCCTTCTCCTTGGCGGCGATTACTTCGTCCACCTTCTTCACCCATTTGTCGGTGACTTTCTGGAGTTCTTCCTCGCCTTCCTTTTCGCCGTCTTCGCTGAGGCCTTCTTTCTGAGCCTTCTTCAGGAGGTCAATGCCGTCCCTTCGTGCATTACGGATGGTGACCTTGGTGGTCTCTCCCTGCGCCTTGGCCTTTTTGATGAGCTCCTTGCGGCGTTCCTCCGTGAGGGCGGGCACCATGCAGCGGATGATTTCTCCGTTGTTGGAAGGAGTGAGGCCGACGTTCGCGTCCAGGATGGCCTTCTCAATCTTGCCGATGAGCGAACGGTCCCAGGGCTGGATGGCGATGGTCTTGGCGTCCGGCGTGGTGACGGAAGCCACCTGGTTGATGGGGGTGGGAGTACCATAGTAATCCACCACCACGGGGTTCAGGATGGCCGGGGAGGCTTTGCCCACCCGGTAGTTCTTGAGGTCCTCTTCCAGGTATTCCACTGCATCCTGCATTTTCACGGACATCGCGTCCACGATTTCTTTCGCTTTAGGTAACATAGAATTGCTTATTTTGCGTATCTGCAAAGATAATAATAATTCGCAAAATTCTTATATTTGTAATTGTATCATTTACAGGGGAACTATGCTGAAAAAGATTCGCGTGGCACTGGCGCTGGTATTCTGGCTGGGAATTACCCTCCTGCTGCTGGATTTCACTGGCACGCTCCACACCTATTTGGGCTGGATGGCCAAGATGCAGTTTCTGCCCGCCGTTCTGGCACTGAATGTGGCAGTCATCGTGGGACTCGTCCTGCTGACGCTCCTCTTCGGCCGCGTCTATTGCTCCGTCATCTGCCCGCTGGGCGTGCTTCAGGACGGGATTTCCCGCCTGGGGACCTGGGGCAAAAAACGGCCCTACCAGTACAAGCCGGAGCGCAAATGGATCCGTTACGGAGTCTGGGCGGCTTTCATTATCTGCCTGGTGGCCGGCATTCATGTGATTGTATCCCTGCTTGCCCCTTACAGCGCCTACGGCCGGATGGTCCACAATCTGCTGCAGCCCCTCTATCTCTGGGGCAACAACCTGCTGGCCCACTTTGCGGAACGGGCCGACAGTTACACCTTCTATTCGAAGGAAGTCTGGCTCAAGAGCGTCTCCTCGCTGGTTATTGCGGCCGGAACACTGGTGGTTATCGTACTCTTCGCCTTCAAGCATGGACGCGCGTATTGTAATACCGTCTGTCCCGTAGGCACCACTCTGGGATTCCTGTCACGCTTTGCGATGTTCCGTCCGATGATTGACGCGGACAAATGCAAGCGCTGCCACAGCTGCGAAAAAGCCTGCAAGGCCCAGTGCATAGAAATCACCCCGGAACGGGTACACATTGACCACAGCCGCTGCGTAAGCTGCTTCAACTGCCTGGACAACTGCCCGCTGGGAGGGCTCAAGTACCGCTTCGCGTGGAAGCGGCGGCCTTCGGAGGGGAACGCCCCTTCGGTCGCTAAAAAGAAGGCCGATGCTCCCTCAGGGG
>JAFZKT010000068.1 GCA_017553545.1 Bacteroidales bacterium
CACGCAGGCCACAATCCAGAAAATGGAAACCGGGGTGAAGTTGTAAACGTTGAACAGCTTGAACCCGTCGATGAGCCAGCCGCTGGCGAGGCTCTGGAGTCCGGCGGCCGCATAACTGGAGATGCCCACGATGCCCAGGGCCGCGCCCGTTGCCTTGCGGGGCACGAAGTCCAGGGCCATCAGGCCGGCAACGATGCAGAAGACCACGCTGAAAGAGGCGCTGAAAACGGCTACGCAGGCCATGTTGAGGGCGAACCCTCCGTCCAGAAACAGGAATCCCGCCAGGGATGCCACGGCCAGGATGCCGGCGATGACCACGGGCCGCACGCGGCTGCCGCGGAACACTTTGTCCGACAGCCAGCCGGCCGCCAGATTCCCCGCCACGCCGAATACTTCGGCCAGGCCGATTACCTGTGCCGCCCGTTCCAGCGAGAAGGCCTTCTGCTTCTGAAGGAACAACACGCCCCAGTCGCTCACTGCGTGCTGCGTAATGTAAAGAAAAGCCGTAGAGATGGCGATAACCCAAATGCCGGGGTGTTTGAAAACCCATTTCTGCAGTTCCCGGGTGGGCTTTTTATCCATCGTGCGCACGGGTTCTCCGGAGAGTTCCTGCACGGAAGGAAGGCCCGCACTTTCGGGCGTATCCGTAATGAAGATCAGCGACACCACCAGGCCGATAACCCCTGCCATGGCTGCGGCGAGGAACCCCCATTGCCAACCCGCAACGGCCACAATCCAGCCCGTCATAATCATCGAAACCGCCTTCCCCAGCTGGGGTGTGGAACTGAAGATGCCGTACATGGTTCCACGGGTCTTCAGGGGGAACCAGCGGGACAGGGAAATGGTGCCGGGCGGCGATCCCATCGACTGCATCCAACCATTGATGCCCCAGAGCGTGGAGAAAAGGCCCAGCATCAGCAGCGAGCCGAAGCCCAGCGGACCGTGCAGCAGGCCCAAAACGCCCAGGAGCAGGTTCACTGCGGCCGAAACACCAATCCCCGCAGCCATGAAGCGGCGGATGTTGCAATAGTCGGCGATGAAGCCGTTCATGAACTTGCCCGCGGCATAGACAAAATAGAACGCTCCGTCGATGATGGCCAGCTGCCCCACCGTGAGGATGCCGCCGTCGATGAGGGGCTGCTTCACCACGCCCAGCGTCATCCGGCATACATAATATAAGGTATAGGCGATGGTGACGCCCCAGAAGGTGCGGCTGCGCAGGCGTTTATAGGTGGCGTCCACTTCCCCCGCCGGAACCTTTTCCAGGGCCGGCTTGCTGATGCGGAAGTGAGCGTAAAGGGACATTTAGCAGTCTTTTAGAAGGGCCGACAATTCCGTACCGGGCACATAGAGCCGCGCCTGCCAACCGGCTTCCTGCGCAGCCCGGACGTTGGTGGGACTGTCGTCGATGAAAAGGATCTCTTCCGGGGAAAGGCCGATGCGCCTGGCAGCTTCGTCGTAGATGGCGCGGGAGGGCTTCAGCATGCGCATTTGATAGGAAATGAATTGGTCCCGGAAAGTGGTCCCGGGCTCAATTCCCTTTTCGCGGAACAGGGCATAGATGTGCCCCATCGAGATGGCGTTGTTGTTGGAAAGCAGGTACAGCGGATAGCGGGCCGACAAATCCCTCACCGTCCTCACGGTATCTTCCGGCATTTCGGCCAGGAGCTCTTTCATCGCCAGGTCCACATCCTCCGGGCGGCAGCCGGGGCGGGATTCCGCGAGGATGTATGCGCGGAAGTCATCGGCGCTTACCTCTCCGGCTTCCATTTCCCCGTAGATGCCTTTCTGGTGGAAGGGATCCAGGAGTTCGGTGATACGCTCGAAGCCCAGCCGCTGACGGAAGGCGCGGATGCAACGCTCCATGTCCAGGCCAACGAGGACTCCCCCTATGTCGAATACGATAGCTTTTGCCATAACCCGCACAAAGTTACTGAAAAAATCATTACCTTTACATGACTAAAACCAATGACCATGAAAGAGATTCTCCGCATTTTGGGGACGTGGAAGTTCTGGAAAGAATTCATCATCATGACGGTGGGCATGACCATCGCCGCCGCGGCCGTCAATTATTTCCTGATTCCTTCCGGGCTGGTAGTGGGCTCCATCACCGGTCTGTCCATTGTCATCAGTCGCCTGATGGGCGTCGAGGTATCGGTCATCATCGTTATCATCAATGCCATCCTGCTGGTGCTGGCCTGGCTGCTGATAGGAAAGGAATTCGGCGCAAAAACCGTTTATACCGCACTGATTTTGGGCCCGCTGGTGGATATGTGGGAAAAGATTATCCCCGTGGCACAACTGAAGGCGAACCTGGAAGGGTATTCAGAGCTGGTGGGGGACTCCTGGTTCGCGCTGCTCTGTTTCGTGCTCATCCTAAGTGCCTCACAGACCATCCTCTTCCATATCAACGCCTCCACCGGGGGGCTGGATATCCTGGCAAAAATTGTCAACAAATACCTGCACATTGATATCGGCACTTCCGTTTCCATCGCCGGAGCGCTCATCTGCTGCACGGCTTTCGCCGTCAATCCCTTCAATCTGGTGATCATCGGCCTTATCGGCACCTGGATCAACGGACTGGCACTGGACTATTTCACGGCCGGCCTAAACCGCCGCAAAAGGGTGTGCATCATTTCCGACGAGCATGAGAGAATCCGCAAATTCATCATCGAGAACCTGGTGCGCGGCTGCAGCCTGTATGAGGTGAAAGGCGGCTACAGCGGAGACGTTCGGGTAGAGGTGCAGGCCCTGCTGACCAAAGACGAATTCGCCAAGCTGATGGCATTCATGAAAGAGAACAAAATCCAGAGTTTCGTCACAGCCGGGAACGTCAGCGAAGTCTATGGTTTGTGGCGCGAAAAAAAGATGCGGTCCTAATCCGTTTTGGCACGGTATTGGATATATCCTTTTTCGGACATAAAATATTGATACCTTACATACCCCCGCGGCCCATTGCGAAATGCGCCTGCGGGGGTTTCTTTTAGATAAGCTTCCGCACCGCCGGCCTGTACCGCAGGCTCAGCCAGAGCGTGCGGACCAGGAGGTGGGCGAAGTAGGCGCCCATCAGCACGTGGATGGCCGCTTCCGGCTGAAGGCCGCAGGTCAGTCGGCCCGCCATGATCCAGATCCCGAAGAAAAAGAGGACGCTGAAGAGCACGCTGTCGCGGAGGTCCCGTCCCGCAGTGGCGCCGGTGTAGATGCCGTCCCAGGTGAAAACCGGCGTCCCCACGATGGGCATCAGCAGCAGCCAGGGAAGGAATGTGCGGCCGGCATCCACAACGGCCACATCCGAAGTCATCAGGCGGAAGAGCGGCACGCCACCCACGCCGTAAACCAACATGAAAAGTCCCGCCACGCCGGCGCTCCAGATGAAGACCCGGGACACGGTGCGCCGCAGCCCTTCCGGATTCCGTTCGCCGATGGCCCGGCCGGAAAGCGCCTCGCCGGCATAGGCAAAGCCGTCGATGAAGTAACTGAAGAGCATCAGGAGTTTCATCAGGATGGCGCTCACGGCCAGCATCAGGTCTCCCTGACGGGCGCTCAGCACGGTAAAGCCGATGTAAACGGCCACCATCCCGGCGCTGCGGATGAAAAGGTCCCGGTTGAGGGCGAAGAAGTTGGTTTTCGCGGCGGGCCGACGGTCGGCCAGGGCAGCCCGGTATCTTCTTCGGACCGCAATCCAGCAGTAGAAGAAACCAGTCCAGTGGGCGATAACGGTGGCGACGGCGACGCCCGCGAATCCGAGGGGCGTCCAGAAGCCCAGCACCACGGAAAGCACGATGTTCACGCCGTTCACCAGCAAGTCGGCGGTCATCGGCCGGACGGAATCCTGCATGCCGATGAACCATCCCTTGAAGGCGAAGAGCGACAGCACCGCCGGGGCCGCCCAGATGCAAATGTGGAAGTAGCGCGTGGCGAGCGCCTGCACTTCGGCCGAGCAGACCACCACCTTGAAGGCCAGCCATACCGCCGCCCACTGCAGGGCGACGAGCACGGCGCCGATGATGAGCGCTATGCGGAGCGCCCTTTTCAGGATGCCGCCCGTGTTGTCCCCGCGGCCGAAAGTCTGGGCGGTAAGTCCGCCGGTGCCCGTCCGGAGGAAGGCGAAGTTCCAGTACAGCAGCTCGAAGAGCATCGTGCCCACGGAAAGGCCGCCGATGAGCGCCGCGGCCGATGCAGCCGGAAGATGCCCCGCCACGGCGATGTCCACCATCCCCACCAGCGGGACGGTGATGTTCGCCAGGATGCTGGGCAGTGCCAGCCGCAATATCTCTCGGTTTATATTCACCGGAACTTTTTATCCTCCTCCAACATTCCCAGATAGGAATTGTACCTTTCCGGCGCGATGCGGCCTTCATCCACGGCGGCCTTCACGGCACAACCGGGCTCGTGGGTATGCGTACAAGGCGTAAAGCGGCAGCCGGCAGCCTCCCGGAGCATTTCCGGGAAGTAGCGGGCAATCTCCTCTTTCTCCACATCCACCAGGCCGAAGCCGCGAATACCGGGAGAATCAATCACAAACCCACCGCTTGCGATGGGGTACATCTCATAAAGGGAGGTGGTGTGCTTCCCCTGCAGGTGTGCGGCCGATATCTGGCCGATTTTAGGATCCAGCGACGCGTCCAGCGCCTTGATGAGGGAGGATTTTCCCACACCCGATTCGCCGGAAAAAAGGTTCACCTTACCCCCGCAGGCCTCCCGGAGCGCATCGATGCCTTCCCCGGTTTTCACCGAAGTCTCGATGACGGGGTAGCCAGCCCGCTCGTAGATGCTGCGGATATCAGCGATGCCGTCTGCATCGGCCTCCCTGTAAAGATCAGTCTTGGAAAGGACGATGGTGGCGGGAATGCCGTACAGCTCGCAGGTGACCAGAATCCGGTCCAGGAAGGGCAGTTTTACCTCCGGAAAATGCAGCGACACCACCAGATACGCCCGGTCGATGTTCGCCGCAATGATGTGCGCCTGCCGTGACAGATTCGTGCTCCGCCGGATGAGGTAATTGCTCCGCGGAAGGATCTCCGTAATCACGGCCCCGTCCCCTTCCAGGGTATATTTCACACGGTCTCCAACAGCAATGGGATTGGTAATGGAAGACCCCTTTAAGCGTATCTTTCCCCGCAGCACAGCCGGGAACACCCTCCACTCCGGAAGGGCCGACAGCAGGTAATGGCTTCCTGCATTCTTTACGACGGTTGCAACGGGGTTTTCCATAGGCTTATTGCGCGGCCTGGCCGCCGGCGAGGTCCAGGATTTCGGAGGTAATCTTCTGCTGACGGCCCTTGTTGTATTGCAGGGTAAGCTCCTGCAGCAGCTTTTCGCCGTTGTCCGTGGCGGTTTGCATGGCCACGGTGCGGGCGGCGTGCTCCGCCGCGGCGCTGTCCAGCAGCGCGGCGTAGAGTTTCAGCTTGAGGAGTTTGGACTCCAGCGCCTCCAGAAGGTCTTTCCGGGAAGGTTCGAAGATGGCATCAGATGCCTCCTCAGCATCCGCACGCGCTTGCATCGCCGGCCCAGCGGATGCGAGGAGTTCTTCCACCACCGGAACCTGCCTGGCGGTGGAAACAAAGTGATTGTACACCATCAGAACGCGAGAAATACGTCCTTCGGCAAGGTCCTGCTGCAGCTTTTCCACAAGCGCTGCGGCGGGGGCGTAAGCGGGATTCTCGCTGAGGGCGGAGAAGTCCTCCGGCGAAGGGAAGCCGTCGCGGCGCATGACCTCGGCCATCTTCCGGCCGATGGAATAAACCACGTCGCCGCCCTGCCGCACGGAACGCACCTTCGCCACGGCGTTGGCGTTGAAGCCGCCGCAGAGCGAGGAGTTCGAGGCGATGGCCACGATGGCGGCGGGGGAAGTGGTCCTTCCCTCCGCCGCCCAGCCCTCAGGAGCGACCCTTTCGTCGGACGCCGTCAAGCCCACCGCAGCGAGCATCTCCTGCAGCTTCGCCTCATAGGGCCTCATCGCCTCGGTGGCCTTCTGCGCCTTCCGCAGTTTGGCCGACGACACGAGTTTCATCGCCGAAGTGATCTTCAGCGTTCCCCGCACCGACGCGATGCGTCCCTTTATTTCCTTTAACGTCGGCATTATTTCATACCTTCGATTACCGCAGCGGCAGTGTCGGTGAGAATCTTTTCAATTTCAGGGGTTAACTGGCCGGCGGCGAGCGGCTCCAGAACATCGGCCTTGTGTGAAGCGCGAAGACGCTCCAGGAAGGCATCCTGGAAGGCGCGCACGGAGGATACCGGAATCTCCCGCATCAGCGCGTGCGTGCCGCAGTAGAGCACCGCCACCTGCTCGCCCACACCCATAGGGCTGTACTGCGGCTGGATGAGCAGCTGGTTGTTCTTCCGGCCCTTGTCCAGGGCTATCTCCGTCACCTTGTCCACGTCCGAGGAGAACTTGGAGAAGGCCTCCAGTTCGGCCCACTGGGCCTGGTCGATTTTCAGCGTACCGGCCACCTTCTTCATGGACTTCACCTGCGCGCTGCCGCCCACGCGGGACACCGAAATACCCACGTTGATGGCGGGCCGGACGCCCTGGTTGAAGAGGCTCTGCTCCAGGTAAATCTGGCCGTCCGTGATGGAAATCACATTGGTAGGAATATAGGCCGATACATCCCCGGCCTGCGTCTCGATGATCGGGAGGGCCGTCAGGGAGCCGCCGCCTTTCACCTTATCTTTCAGCGCGGCCGGAAGGTCGTTCATCGCGGCGGCCACTTCCTGCTGGTCGATGATGCGGGCCGCCCGCTCCAGCAGTCGGCTGTGCAGATAGAAGATATCACCCGGGTAGGCTTCACGGCCGGAAGGACGGCGAAGGATGAGGGACACCTCGCGGTAGGCCACCGCCTGCTTGGAAAGGTCGTCGTAGACCACCAGCGCATGACGGCCCGTGTCGCGGAAATACTCGCCGATGGCCGCCCCGGAGAAGGGTGCGTAATACTGCAGCGCGGCAGGATCGGCCGCCGTCGCCGCCACCACAACGGTGTAATCCATGGCCCCATGCTCACGCAGGGTCTTCACGATGGACGCTACGGTGGAACCCTTCTGGCCGATGGCGACATAGATGCAGATGACCGGTTTCCCGGCCTCGTACTCCTTCCGCTGGTTGATGATGGTGTCGATGGCGATGGCCGTCTTTCCCGTCTGGCGGTCGCCGATGATGAGTTCGCGCTGGCCGCGGCCGATGGGAATCATGGCGTCGATAGCCTTGAGGCCCGTCTGGAGCGGCTCGCTCACCGGCTGGCGGTAGATGACGCCGGGGGCTTTGCGCTCCAGCGGCATATCCACCTTCTCCCCTTCCACGGGGCCCAGCCCGTCCAGCGGATTGCCCAGGGGATCCACCACGCGGCCCAGCAGGGCGTCGCATACGCCGATGGAAGCGATGCGACCGGTACGGCGCACCACCATCCCTTCCTTCAACTGGTCCGTGGGCCCCATCAGGACCGCGCCCACGTTGTCGGTCTCCAGGTTCATCACCACGCCCATCACGCCGTTCCCGCAGTCCAGCAGCTCGCCTGCCTCGGCCTTGTCCAGGCCATAGACGCGCACCACGCCGTCGCTCACCTGCAGGGCCTTGCCGATCTCCTCGAACTGAAGATCGTTTTTCATGTCTTGGAGCTGTCCCAGCAGGATGTCGCTCACTTCCGAGGGTTTCAAAGAAGTTGCCATTAGATGATTCTTCTGTTTCTTTCAATAAACTGTTCGCTGATCCGCTCCAGCTGCCGTTTGACGCTGGCGTCCAGCAGGGCGTCGTCCAGGTCCAGGACGAACCCGCCCACGAGGGAAGGATCCACCTCCACCTCAAAAAGTACATCGTCGCCGGTCTTCTGCCGAACCAGGGCCCGCATGCGCTGCAGCATCCGTTCGGTGGGCTTCCGCACAGTGATCAGATGCGCTTTCCGAAGGCCGATGCTGCGACGGTACAGTTTCACGAAATCCCGAAGGATGTCCTCCACCATATCCATCCGGCCGTTCCGGTTGAGGAGCGTAAGGAAACGGCTCATCTCGTAGGAGAGTTTGCCGCCCAGGGCGCTTTGCAGCAGCTTTTTCTTGTCGAAGGCCGATACCACTTCCTCGGAAGCCGTCACCATGCGCCGGAGGTCGTCCACCCCGTGGATGGCTTTCTCCAGGGCCTCCGCCTCGGAGCATACGATCTCCCCGCGCCCGCTTTCACGGACGAATTTCACCAGCGCGGTGGCATAGCGGCTTACGACGATGCTTCGGTTCACGAGTGAATGGGTTTTTCTGCGGCCTCATCCACCAGACGGTCGATGTAGGCGCGTTGACTGCCCTCGTCCTGCAGTTCCTGACGAAGGACTTTTTCGGCCACCTGCACGCTCAGCAGGGCCACTTCCTTGCGGACGTCGCGGAGGGCGCTCTCCTTTTCGGCCGCGATCTGCACCTTGGCGTCTGCCACCAGTTTTTCGGCCTGCGCCCTGGCTTCCGCCTTGGCATCGGCCATAATCCTGGCCTTCGCCTCGGCGGCTTCCTTGAGGATGGCGGCCTGCTGACGGCGTGTCTGGTCCATCATTTCCGCCTGCTCCTGCTTCCATGCGGCCATCCGGGCGGCGATTTCATCGGCGTCCTTGAGGGATTTTTCAATCTTGGCATTACGCTCGTCCACCATGCGGGTGATGATCGGGAAGCCGAACTTCGCCAGCAGGAAGAACACAATACCAAAGATCACAACCATCCAAAAAAGGAGGCCGAGATCTGGTGTCACAAGGTTCATTACAGAACGATAGCGAGGAGGCAGACGATAATGGCGAAGAGGGCGGCGCCTTCCACCATACCGGCGGCGATAATCATCGCGGAGCGCAGGTTCCCGGCGCTTTCCGGCTGACGGGCGATGGATTCCATCGTGGATTTGCCGATTTTAGCGATACCGTAAGCACCCGCCAGGGCGGCGATGGCGGCGCCCACTGCGGCACCCACTTTGCCGAGGGCTGCGCCCGCGGCGGCTTGGAGTAAGATTGCTGAAAGAATCATAGCTGTTATAATTTAGTGTTGTTGTCTTGCAAGTCCGATATAGATGCTGGAAAGCATCGTGAAAACATAGGCCTGGATGAAAGCCACCAGGCATTCCAGCGCGTCCAGGAACACGCCGAAGAGAACGCTCACCACCGTCATGCCACCGCTCAGGAGCGGTCCGTACTTGGCCATGATGAAGATGATGCAGACCATGCTCAGGATCATGATGTGCCCGGCCAGCATGTTGGCGAAAAGACGGATGGTGAGGGATACCGGTTTCATCAGGGCGCTGAACACCTCGATGATGGGCATGATGGGTTTGAGGAAGCCCGGAACGTCGGGCGCAAACAGCTCTTTATAATAGTGCCTGGTCCCCGTGAGGTTCACTGTAAAGAAAGTGCAGAGGGCCAGCACCAGGGTGATGGCGATGTTGCCGGTGAGGTTGGCCCCGCCGGGGAAGAAGGGCAGGATGCCCAGGAAGTTGTTGAACAGGATCCATAGGAACGCCATGCACAGGTAGGGCGAATAGCGGCGGTAGTCCTTCTCGCCGATGTTCTCCCGCGCCATATTGTGCACCATCGCCACCAGCGGCTCCATCAGCCCGGCCAGGCCGGTGGGGGCCTCCTCCAGGGCGTTGTGCTTTTTGTACCAGCGGGCGGTAAGGAGGATGACGATGAGCAGCAGCAGGGAGCTCATCATCAGCGAAAGCACGTTCTTGGTGATGGACAGGTCCAGCGGCCGCCTGCCGGACTCCGCATTGACCAGTTTCCCGTTCTCGTTGAACGTATATCCATTCTCCGCCGCGTGATGCACGGTGAACACCTTCACGCCGTTATCAATCACGATACAAGGCAGCGGAATGGCAATGGGTTTTCCCTTCCATTCCGTGATGTGCCACTCGTACTCGTCACCGATGTGCCCGAAAATGATTTCAGGGACGTTGATTTCCTCGTCCTGCGAAGGGGTGTCCCCCTCGGTCGCTGATAAGAAGGCCGATGCTCCCTCGGGGGACACGCCTTCTCCAGACGTTGAATCGAAGGACCACGCCGCTCTGCAGAGCGGCCGGCCGGAGGCCGCGGGGGATGGTAGGGGGCAGAGCCCCCTCAGTGAAGAAGGTGCGGAGGCTTGCGGGATGGCAAGCAAGAGCCATATGAGCGTTAGAAACTTCATACCTCCACGCAGACGGTGACGGTGTTGTCTTTCACTTCGGCGAAGCCTTCCAGGATGGGAAGGCGCTTTTCCTCTCCGTTTTCCACGTAGCGCACATCGCCTTTCTCCAGGGCCGTAACCAGCGCGGCGTGGCCGGGCAGGACGGTGAACGGCGCCAGGAGTCCCGGGAGGGTGACCAGGGTTACATCGGCCCGCACAAGCGTGCCTTCAGGGGAAAGGATATGAAGCGCGATGGTCATTACTTGGCGGCGGCGAGCAAAGCCTCACCCTTGGCGATGGCGTCCTCGATGGTGCCCACGTTCAGGAAGGCCTGTTCCGGGAGGTAGTCCACCTCTCCGTCCAGAATCATATTGAAGCCCTTGATGGTGTCTTCCAGGGAGACCATCACGCCCTTGACGCCCGTGAACTGTTCGGCCACAAAGAAAGGCTGGCTCAGGAAACGCTGCACGCGGCGGGCGCGGTTGACGGTGGTCTTGTCCTCGTCCGAGAGTTCGTCCATACCCAGGATGGCGATGATGTCCTGCAGTTCCTGGTTGCGCTGAAGGATCTGCTTCACGCGCTGGGCTGTATCATAGTGCGCCTGTCCCACGATGTTCGGGTCCAGGATACGCGAGGTGCTCTCCAGCGGATCCACGGCCGGGTAGATGCCCAGGGCCGTGATTTTACGGCTGAG
>JAFZKT010000069.1 GCA_017553545.1 Bacteroidales bacterium
AGCGTTGCCCTGACGCGGGCCGAATCGGCCGAACTGGAACAGCCCACTTATAAGAACCAGGCGCTGCAATACGTCGGCAACGGTATCTGGGAAGGCCAAATGCTGGACCTCTACTGGAAGCCCAAACCCGAATGGGGCGCCAACCGCCAGTGGCAGTACAAGTTCCAGATCTACTTCAACCAACAAAACACCTGGCAGGATTACGGTTATCTGACGGACAATAGCATTCAACCCACCACGGGCTTCTGGGACGGTCTCTTCTCCGTCGAGAACAATCCAACCTGGAACACCTATACCACCGAGAATCAGTATGTGTTCACCGTCCGCCTCCAACTGAACGCCGACGGCTACACCTATTCCTTCTCGAACCCGACGCTGAAGGCCGATACACCCACCTACACCGCCCTCTCCGTCACCTCCTCCGAGGAGACCTTCGAGATGCACCCGAGCGCTAACGGGGATGTATTTGAAGGCGTATCCACCTTTACGGGCGGCGCAACCGTCAATATGGTGGCCACCGACAACCTGGGCCGCAGGCATGCTCTGGAAACCACCTCCACCGTGGACGGAGTCGCCTATTTCGAGGCGAATCCCGCCACCGGCACCTATACCTTTACCGCCCTTCCGAGCCTCCTGGCCGAGGGCAATGCCGTAAATGGATTCAGCTCCTCCAACGGCGTATCGCTCCCCTATGCGGGCCACGGCGTATTCATCGGCCAGAATCTCAGCTTTAACGGTTCCTCCGAGGGTAATGCCGACGCTATGACGCCCACCTACCCTTACAGCAAGTGGGGCCGCGCCCGCTTCACCTTCGTTAAGCCCGGAGACAGTTCCGTGGAATTCCGTCGGCTTAACGGCAGCCGGAAGGCCATCGAAAACCGCACGCACGGCAGCACCGACGAAATGCAGATCAATCCCGGCACCTATAATATTACTGTAGATCTCAGGCACTTCACCCTGGACATCCAACCCGTGCACGACGGCAGCCGCCGCATTACGGTAATGGGGTCCTCGGTTCCCACCGGCACCGGCGCCACGGACAATAAGGGCTATATGTACCTGTTCGGCACCAACGCCCTCACTTCCGGCTGGACGCTGTCCAACCGTTCGGTGCCCGGCAACAACACCGTCACGCTCACCGAGCGCTACGACGACCTTATTATGGACGGCGGGAAATATGTCATCTACGCCCTTTCCCTGGGCAATGAAGGCATCCACGGCGCGGCCGATCAGGACGCCGTCTACAAACAGTGGAAGAACAATATGCAGAGCCTCATCTCCCGCGCCCGCAATGAGGGACGGAAGGTGGTGGTGATGGGCAACTACGGCCGAGGAGACTTCAATGCTTCCGATTACGCCAAGGTGAAGGCCATCAACCTGGAGATTGCCCAATGGAACGTACCTTCGATGAACGTGCTGGGCGCCGTGGACGATGAAGCCGGCCACTGGCCGTCGGGCTATCAGAACGGCGACGACACCTATCATCCCAACGATGCCGGCCACGCGGAGATGTCCTATACCCTGGTTCCGTCCGTCTTCGACGCGATGGAGGCAGGGAAAGCCCTCCCTGTACGCTCTTCCGAAGGTTCCATCGACCTTACTTCCGGCAGCATCGGCTTTACGCCCGAGGCCACCGTCCATCCCTTCACCGTTGCGTTCTACGTGAAGACAAGCGGCAGCGGGAACATCCTTTCCATTGCCGGCCCGGGCCGCGACTACAACGCCGCCACGCTGGGCGTGAACGACGGGCAGTGGCACCTGGTGGCCATCACCCACTATTACGCCCAGGGCGTCACGCGCGTCTATGTGGACGGCGTGGAGAAATCTTCCGCGACCGAAAGGATTGTCGCCACCGGATTCACGCTTTCCGGCGGCACCTTCCGCGAGCTCTTCTTCTGGCGCTCTGGAATGAATGCCGGGGAAATATCGGCCCTTGCTTCCGGTGCCATGCTGAAGTCCTCCCTTGAAATTTACGCGCCTTTTGTGGGCGGCGCCTTGGATAACCTTGCTATATCAACAAACCAATTAACTCCATAAGTTATGAAACAGCTCAAGCGAACTCTCTATGAGTCCCCTCAGGTGGAGGTTATGGACCTTCATCTGGGCAGCCGGATTCTCACCGGTAGCGAAACCGGGGAATCCTTCAATAATCCCGTCGACTACGACCTGATCGGCAGCGACTGGACCTGGATTATTTAAAATGACGACAGCTATGAAAAAGATTTATATCCTTATCGCAATTCTTGCTGCCGCTGTTTCCTGCAGCAAAGAGCAGCCCAAGGGCGACGAACCCCAACTGACTCCCCTCAGCTTTACAGCCGTGGGAGAACAGACCAAAACCAGCCTGGACGGCCAGTCCGTTGTCTGGAGTACCACCGACCACGTAATGGTCTTTGCCAGTGCGGACTATGACACTCCTTATGACTTTTCCGTCACCTCCACGGCCAATGGAGGCAAGCAGGCCACCATCGAAGGAATGGGAACCGTTTCTCCGGAGTATTTTGCCCTCTTCCCCTATCAGGCCGATGCCATTTGCAACGGGGCGGAAGTAACGCTGACCATTCCCACCGATCAGGCAGCCGTAGCCGGCAGTTTCGGTCCTGCGGCCAACCCGGCCGTTGCGCACATTACCGGAACTGAAGACCTTCTGTTCAAGAATGTGGGCGCCCTTCTGGCCATCAACATTCAGGCTACGGACGTCACCGGCCTCAAGGTGGAATCCCTGGACGGCACGGAAATGACCGGTCCCGCCCAGTTCGACTGCATCGGCAGCGCACCCGTCCTGAATGACTTCCAAGGCGGTCAGGGCAAATCCTATGTCCAGACCACCGTCTCCGGCGCCGGTGTCTACTACCTGGTGGTCGCCCCCGGCGATTACACCGGCGGCTTCCGGCTCACCTTCACCAAGAGCGGTTACAAAGCCGTGGTAGAGAATACCAAGGCCCTCACCGTGGAGCGCAACGACAACGTAAACCTCTTCACCACCCCGGCCACTATTCCCTGGGAAGCCGAATTCACCCCCGGAGACCGGGTGTTCATCAAAGGCTTGTCCATTGCAGGTGAAAACGGACAGGAACTCTCTTATATCACGGCCGATTACTATAACCCGCGTCCCGGCGGAACTGCTCCCGGCAGCCCGGCCCGCGGCGATGAAGCATCCCTGGCCGGCATCACTTACAATTACGAGGTCTGGGCCAAAATCGCCCCCTCCGACAATGTCTATTTTGAGTCGGAAAATGGCGCCCGCTTTGCCATCAGCAATGGTGAAGGGACCGCTGTCGGCCGCATTGCCGCAACCGGAACCGGCAATTCCATCGCCGTGAGTGAAGACGTCTATAGGATCCGTCTCAACCTGCCCAGCGGAGACGCCCAGATTGCCCGTGTCTCCATTGTCAACTTCGGCATCATGTACGGTGATGTTTCCCAGAACCTGAACTATGATCAGGCCGGCGCCTGGAAGATTGACAATTACGTCTTCTCGTATTCTACCAATCAGAGTTGGGATTCCACCAACCACCGTTATCTGATCTCCGTCTGGTTCACCTGGAAGGGCGGTCACGGCGGAAGCAACCTGGATCAATGGCAGCGCTACGGCACGCTGAACCAATATACGGATGTGTATGGTGCCACTACGGGTCCTGATGATGACTACTATTACCTGCAACCCTTTGCCGGATACGACTGGGGAATGATTTTCTACATGCCGAAGGACGTCCTGTTCCCCGGTATGGTCAATCAGTCCAAGAAGGGCACCCTGAGCGTGTACTTCAACAACACCTACGGTCACTTTACCCACGGGTTCAGCAATATTGTGGATAATAGCTAACGCCCAAAACATAAATTGCTGATTTTCAGCGAATTCCAAATTGAGGGGTGCACCACGCGGTGCACCCCTCGTTTATTCTTCGGAAAGATTTGGTTTTCAGCGAAAGAATGTGTAAATTTGCAGGCTTTTTATAAACCATCAAAACTCATTGCATCATGGCAGAATATTTACAGCCTGAGAAAAAGCAAGAGATTTTCGCGAAGTACGGGAAGTCCAATAAGGACACCGGCTCTCCTGAGAGTCAGGTTGCTTTATTTTCCTACCGTATCGCTCACCTTACGGAACACGTGAAGAAGAACAAGAAAGACGTTGTAACGCGCCGCAGCCTTCTTCGCCTGGTCAGCAAGCGCCGCCAGCTTCTGAACTACCTTCAGAAGATTGACATTGAGAGATACAGGGCTATCGTCAAGGAGCTGGGTCTCCGCCGATAAGCATCAGGAAAAACAAACGGGGGTACGGATGCAAGGCATCCTGCCCCCTTTTTCGAAAAAAAGAGTCCCATTGGGGGACAGACGAAATAAAGACGTAACAAAGTAAACAAATGAACATTATCAAAAAGACCATCGAGCTGCCCGACGGACGGGTGATCGAGATCGAGACCGGAAAACTGGCCA
>JAFZKT010000003.1 GCA_017553545.1 Bacteroidales bacterium
AACTTCCGTAGACGTGACGGTGGGTGGTGAGACCATTGCATCCGGAACGGCCGAGATTGCGAACGTTGCGGCTCCGGGAGATCCGGCGGATTATGAGGCCCATTTCTTTATGGCGCTTCCCGGCGGCACCGCCATCACCGAAAATGACTATGTTGAAATCTGCGACCGCAAAGCGTATCTGCGCAACAGCGGTGCGTCAAGCGTAACCTTGGCGGCCAATACGAAATATACGCTAAATCGCACCATAGATTTCAAACCCGAATTGGGAGACCCTTATTGGAGCGACGGTACTTATGGCCGCATCGCGCACCCGTCCGGCGTGGAGGTTGTGGGTATCATCGTGTTCGTGAACAACTATGCCGCCAATGACGAATCCGACCTGGCGGTGACAGCCCGGGCGCTTACGGAGAGCAGTTACGGTTACGGCCATGCCCTGGTGATGTCGCTGCGGAACGCAGCCAGCGCTGTAAAATGGCGCAATAATTCAAGTCAACAGCAGAATTCAACCACCTATATTACCACCCCGGCGGAAACACTGGTTGCCGCCAACGTCAGCGGTTATCATAATTCGGATTTGCTGGCTGGTTGTACGGCGGTGGATTACGCCTTGAATTACCGTTCCGGAGACATCCATACAGGAGTTGACAGCGGCTGGTTCCTGCCTTCCATCGGCCAGTGGATATATTCCATCAGTACCCGTGGATTCGGCGGAGCGGATCCTGTTGAAACCTGGACGGCCACCGACAATAAAAACTGGATAACCAAAGGCCAGCTCAGCAATCTTGTCGGCGTTATGAAGTCAACATCGAGCGAGAATGCGCTGGTGCTTTCACTGAACAACCGCCTGGAAGTTTTGAAGCAAAATTTAGGATGTGACTACGATGCCTTTGGTATGTCGCAGGGTAATTATTACGGAGACAATTATTGGAGCAGTTCTGAAAATACTGCCTCCAACGCCATACGAATGAATTTTGGTAGTATGGAGACAATCCAAGGTCAGCTTTATTCCACCATTAAGACTTCAGGTATCTCTAAAGGAAATATCGCCCCGAGTTCTCCATACGATTTTTGCATCATGAAGGTCCGCCCCTTCCTGGCCTTTTAACGGTGGCTTAAGGACAGCAGCAACTGCAGTTCCTGGTTCACCGCTTCAGAGAATGTTTGCGCTCCGTCTGTACGGGGCGCAAATTCGTCTGTGAAGACGTCGCCATCGGCATCAACGGAAATACTCTTCACCCCAACGGATGCCATGCGGAGCAAATCTCCCATCGAAGGATAGACATAGACGAAGTTTACGTCGTCACGGGTATTCAAAAGGCTGATGACGCTGCCGTCGTTCAGCGTGAAGCGCACGGGGACGTCATAGGTGAAATGGAAGCGTTCGTTCTTGGCGCTGCCGATGACAAAGGCCAGGTCCAGATCCTCGGCGTTGGTGCTCTTGTAATAGAGGTGGGTTAAAAGGACGTTGTAGTCGTACTTCTTGCCGCGGGCCACTACGGGATTGGCGGTGGAGAGCGTGCTGTTCCGATTCTCCGTATAGCCGGACAGACTGGCCTTGAGTTCGACGGTATGGTCGGCCGCCTTTTGGATGGCCGCGCAATGGCGTTTCAGCAGATCTCCCAGTTCATTTTGAGAGAAAGACGCCTGTACATAATCGTCCGGATCCCATCCGGTGACGATATCCAAGCTCTTGATGCCCTTCACCATCTTTTCCATATCGGCCGGTTCCGCCGCATATTTCAGCCGGTTCAGGTAGAGTCCGTTTTCCAGGCGCCTTTTGGTGGCCGATTCCTGCCCCACCTGCTCCAGGCGCACCATTTTGCCGCCCGGGAGGTTTACGGCCATCTTTACGCCCTTGGGGGCTGTAAAGGCTGTTTTCTGCCACAGATTCAGGTACAGAAGGTACATGGATCCTCCGTCCGGGAAGCTGGCCAGTTCCACGCGGATTTCAGCGGAGGTTCCCTCCAGCGACAGGTTTTCGTATGCGGTGGAAATATGGGTGATGCCGCCGGAGCGGTAGTTGGTTCTGATTTCCTGCGCGTAAGCGGAAAGGGCCACGGTGAGCGCCAGGACTGAGGCGATGATTCTTCTCATATCGATTTATTGGACAGGCAAAATTACGAAAAAATTCGTACTTTTGCACTTTGGAACAATATCCGTGCCTATGAAAAGACTGCTTGTCCTCACCATGGTTCTTTTGGGTTTCACCTCCTGCGGAAGGCTGCTGGAGCCGCTTTACATATACCTTCCCGGGACCAACTGGTATTATGAGCAGGATGGCAAACATGCATTCGTCAATTTCTCGGACGACGGGAAGGCCACGGTCCTTCAGAAAGCCATCGCCACCGGGAGCGTCATGGAGAATAATGGCACCTACACGGCCGACGGACATAATGTGGATATCTTCGGGGCCGACGGGACCACCTTCAACCTAACACGGACCTTCTCCCACATGAAGAACAGCAAGAACAAGAATATGACCCGCTTTTTCCCCCAGTCCTATGAGAATCTGGCCGGCATGGTCTGGGCGGGCGTGGATATGGCGGACCTGTATGTCTATTATTTCAAAGACGGGGAAAACCTGGTCCGTTCCGCCTTTACCGTCACGCAGTATGAGGAAGGCGTTCCGTATGGCTGGACCAGTGAAACCATTCCGTATAAGCTGAACGGCACCACGTTCACCGCGGGGGGAAAGACGGGCTGGCTCTATTCGGAAGTGATGCTTGTCGACGGAAGATGGCACGTGTACTATCCTGCGCCAGAGGGTGGCAGCGGATCATCCGTTCTGGCGGGCACAGTCTGGTTCTATAAAGGCGGCACCAGCACTACGGCCGGCCTGCTGGTCTTCGATTCCGGCTATTCTTTCACCCGTATTCAGGTGGCATCATCCCGGACCCAGTTCCTGATGAACAGGGGTACCTACACCCAGGAGGGTGACGTGCTGAAGATGAAATTGGACGGGCTGACGGATGTCTGCACCATCTCCGGAAATACGTTCCGCTTTATGGAGCGGCTGTATGAAAGACTGAACTAGGAGATATCGTCCGTATTCTCCTCTTCAACCCTCTCTTTATCAGAAGCGAATTTGGCTTTCAGCTTGGGAATGGAACCCCTTCCCAAAACGATGCCGCATCCCAGCAGGATGCCGAAGAAAGTCCAGATGATGAGCGTCTTGATCCGGCTGTTGGACGGCTGGCGGGGCACCGTGATGGGCTGGACAATGGCCATTGCCGGCGTCTCCCGCTTGACCTGCATCTTGGCCTGCTCCAGTTGTTTGGCCATTTCGGCGTAGATGGAACTCAGGACAGCGTATTTGTTCTGCAGCCGGTCCCGTTCGATGTGGGCACGGGCGGTGGTCATGCTCTGTGAACGGTCCGTGGCTACAGCCAGGGATGCCTGGACGGCCTCGGTTTCCGCCTTGATTTCATTATAACGGGCCTGGACATACTCCAGCTGTTTCTGGGCCTTTTCCGTGCGGAAGCGGGTGATTTCCGCCTGCAGCAGTTGCTGGGTCTTTACGGCCAGTTCCGCGGTCTGCAGCGGCTGTATGCCCGTGACCGTGAGTACCAGATAGCCTTCCTTCTTGTCCACCGACATGGAGATGCAGCTACTGACGGCTTTCACCATGGCTGCCTCTTCGCTGGTAAGCTTGACGGGCTGCAGGGGGAAGAGCGCTTCCGACAGGGTTGAATCGGCCACCGCTTCCTCCACCGGCTTCTCCCTTTTCAGCAGGCCGATCAGCGTTCCCGGCAGGCCGATGGTATATTTCCGGACGGTCCCCAGTACGGTGGGCTTGTTATACTCCCTGGCATAGGTGAACATGCTGATGGCGCTGTCCGCCTCCGCGTAATGGAGCGGCGTATTTGCCAGCTCCAGGCAGAAAGTTGTGCTCCGGAGAATCTGCGGATATACCAGCGGAGAAAGTTCCTGACCGTTCATCTGGCTGGTGCCCAGGTCAAAGCCCGCCATGCCGGCGAGGCTCAAGAGCGAGGAATTGCGGGAGGACCCTAACTGGGGCACCATCACCGAGGTGACGGTGTACGTGCGTTTCATCGTGAGGGCGCTCAGCAGACCCAACGCCATAAAGACAACTGTCCAGATGATGATGGTTTTCCGGCCGGCCCAAAGGTTTTTGAGAAGGGCGAAGATGTCAATGCCTTCTTCTTCCTTTTGCGGGGCGTTATTGGGATTCTCTTCCATAGTCCTTAGTTAAGACGTTCGACCAGCAGGATCATACTGACGATACTGGTGAGGGCGCTGAGCGAACTGGCGGCCACCTGCTCCCAGTGGATTTTCTCCTTGGGTTCTTCGGCCTTCTGCTTCCGCTCGTGGTCCATCGTGAGGGTGATTACCGAACCGGGCTGCACCTTGGGATAGATACGGAAGAACAGGAAGTGCCTGACCCCTTCGCTCTGGTTGTTGGGCATGGTTACGGTGACGCTGTTTTTGTCCGCGTACTTCTGGAATCCGCCTGCGCAGTGGTTGATGTACCACTTGGCACTCTTCGGACCCTGATACACCAGCAGTTTGTGGTCCAGGGCGAAGTCTTCCGGGACATACTGGCTCATGCGGGTGCCATGTTCCCGGATAATAACCGTGTTTTCTTCGCGGTCGATGTTGATTACGTCACCGCTCATCAGGATTGGATCGTATTTTTCGCTGTTCTTATGCTTTTGGGCATCCTTCAGGTTGACGCCGATGGAGCCGCGGTTTTTATAGGTGCGGAATACACGGCCGTAGGGGCTGGCATCGTCCATCGTTCCGCCGGCCATTTTAATCACTTCCGACAGTTGGGTCCGGCTGTCCGTGAGCACGTACACGCCCGGATACAACACGCGGCCGTTGATTTCCACCACGCGGTCCAGACCCACGTTGGGGATGCGGCGCACAACGATATGGTCGTAGGGCTCCAACTGGAAGGATGCGTCCACCGCATTGTAGTTTTCATCCAGTTCGATGGGGATGCAGTCCAGTTTGGCCACCTTTTCGCTCAGGTTCAGGCGGAACACTTCCACATGGTCCAGCGCCGCATTGGCGTCATAACCGCCGGCCATCGTCACAAGGTCGTGGATGGTGAGGGAAGGGTCATAGGTGGTGGCGAAGGAATTGTTCACGGCGCCGCTGATGCGAACCTCGCCGATGTGGGTATAAGTGCTGTTGTCGTAGATGTGCAGGGCGTCGCCGGGCTGCAGCATTTGGTCTCCGTCATTCTCCAGGGAGACCCGGATGTACGACATTTTGTCCGTATTGGTGAGATCCCTTCTGAAGATGTAGGCTACGGGATAAACGCTGGGTTTGAGTCCGCCGGCCAGTTCGATGGCCTGTGAGATGCTCATCCGGTCATTTACGCCGAATTCGCGGGTGAAGGGGTCACGTACCTGGCCGGTCACGGTAATGGTTGCAACGTCTCGGAAATCCGACAACTGCAGTACGGTTACCCGGTCACGGGGCTGGAGGATGAAGTCCGGATTGCCTTTTTCGCCGGGATAGGGGACGGAGAGCACTTCCACGGTCTCATCCGGACGGGTGCGCTCTACCAGTACGTACTCCTTGCGGACGGTGCGGCGCGGTTGGGCGGCTTCCAGCAGTTTCAGCAGGCTCCGGTTATTGTCATAGTTGAACTGTCCGGGATAGAAGACGTCGCCGCTGATGACCACGTAGTTTTCCATCGGCTTGTTGATATCCTTGATGCGCACGATGTCGCCCGCTTCCAGCACGACGCTGCGGGTTCCCGTGGTAATCTGCGAAAGATTGTATTCCAGCAATACCTTTTCGCCGTTGCTGAAACGCTCAATCTGCACGTAGTTCGGGTAGGCTTCGTTTTTGAGGCCGCCGGCATAGGTCAGCAGGTCCAGAAGGGTTTCCCCGTCCACCATCTCGTAGCTCATGGGGCGGTTCACGGCGCCTTCGATTCGCACAATCTTGTCTGCAATGGGGACAAAGAGGATATCGTTGTTCTGGAGGTCATATTCTGCCCCGGATTCTGACCCTGTCATGAATTTGTACAGGTCCAGACGGGTGACTTTCCCGCCGCGGGAGCGCTGGATGTTACGGATGGAGCCCATCCGGGTGGGACCGCCGGCGGCGGCCAGGGCGTTGAACGCCGTGTTGAGGGCGCTGAGGGTGAAGCCGCCCTGCACGCCCACTTCACCGTAAATGCTCACGGTTAGGGTGCGGGCCGTGGAGAGGGTGACGGCAATCTGGTCCTCGCGGAAGGAATAGTGCTGGGCCAGCCTTGTCTTGATGGCTTTGCGGCCCTGGGCCAGGGTGAGGCCCTTGAGGAAAATCTTGGAGGAACCTACGGGCTGGATGGAACCGTCTGCGGCGATGCGCTGGTGGATTTCCGTCTGGGAAGAACCGAAGATGGAAATGTGCACTTCGTCGCCTTCTCCCAGTACATAGGTTTCAGGAGCCTGGGCGCCGTCCGTGGTACGGAACACTTCCGAACTCTTACCCGTGAACAGGCTGTGTCCGTAGATATAGTCGCCCTCTGTAGGGGAGACGCCGTTCTCCTTCAATTCTCTCTCCAGCGTGGCTTCCGCTATCGCTTCACCGGAGGTGGTGACAGGGGCGTCTTCAGGGGAAGTTACCGTATTGTTCTCTCCGGCCGTGGCAAGCGCGACACCTTTTTCTTCCTGCATCTGGTCCAGGATGGCGATGATGCGGGGTTGGTACTGGGCGTACTCCGTGGTGGGGATGGTATCTACGTTGATGCCCTCTTCCAGGAGGCGTACCCTCACTTCGGTTTCGCTGAGACCTCTCTTTTGCAGTTCCGCCTGCGCCAGGGAAATGAGCGCGGCCGACTGGGCAAAAGCCGCTGCGCACAACAGCGAGCATAGCAGGGTCAAGACGATTTTCTTCATATTGTGTTGCATTTTTATTTGCGTAATAGCTTACAAAGATACGGAAATTATTTTAATTTCCCGTATCGGTCCAGGGCATCGGCCATTCTGCGCCGTCCTTCCTCCACGATTTCCGAGGCGTGGGTATACCCGTAGACGCCGTGGTAGGAGTCGAAGGGGAGGTCCGCCAGCACATCGGGTCTGGCCAGTTCTATGCCCTGCCGGGCGATGGTGCAGTTCATGATGCCGAAGCTGCGCTGGAGGATGCTGGCGTAGTTGTCATCGGCATCCACGGGGATCCATCCTTCGCGGCCGTCGGCCTCCAGGCGTCGTTCCCCGCGGCCGGCTTCGATGCTCTCCCGGATGAGTTGTCCGCCCCGGGCCATCTTTTCCAGGAATGCGCCCCGTTCGGCGGTGGTGAGGGTGTCCTTCAACAGGCTCTTGGCTTCTTCGCGGCGGGCTTTCTCTTGCTCGTCGTAAGCGGCGCGGCTGTCCAGGAATCCCTGGATTCCGGCGGCGTCTATCTGGTTCACGTTGAAGCCCACCAGGATGTCCCCAGGAGTGCGCTGCACGCGGTTCAGCGGGAAGGTGTTCACCATGCCGCCGTCCACCAGCGTACGGCCTTTCCATTTGACGGGCTTGAACATCGAGGGAATGGATATGGAGGCGCGGATGGCTTCGAAAAGGGGACCCTCCCGGAAGATGACTTCCTCGCCGGTATACAGGTCCGTGGCTACGGCCACAAAGGGGATGGGAAGGTCTTCGATGTTCACTTCCGGCACCCGCTCCTTGATGGCGTCCATCACTTTTTCGCCTTTTACCAGATAGTTCTTGCTGAGGGAAATATCCATCAGGGTCATCACTTTGAGGGGGTCCAGGCCGAAGATCCACTGCTTGAAGGCCTCCAGCCCGCCGGCGGCGTAGATGCCGCCGATCAGGGAGCCGGCGCTGGTGCCCGCGACCGAAGTGATTTCGTAGCCGCGCTTTAACAGTTCTTCGATGGCCCCTATATAAGCAAATCCCCGCGGACCGCCGCTGGCAAGGACCAATGCAACTTTTTTACTCATACCTTGCTGCTTTTTCGCCCTTCATGCCGGGCGTTAGAGTGAATGAATAACTGTAGGACTGGTCTTCCCACAGGCAGCGCTCCGGTTCCGGACGGTTTTTCCAGCTGTCCAGGCCGCCCACGCCGGTCATCTTGTAGTCGATGCAGACTTCCGTGGCCTCGAAATCCTGCACGTCGCCGATGTGACTCTGGGGTTTGTCCACGGGGAGCGCCAGCCCGGCCTCCGGAATGCCCCGGCGGATGACGTTGAACTCGAAGGGTTCGGCTGCGGTGACGGCCAGTCCTTCAAGATCCAGCCAGTTCACATCCGTGTGGTGGCCGTATTCCTGCGGACGGACATAGGGGTAGTATTCGTCCTTTGCCGATGATTCCCAGATGCGCTTGAAAGAGCCGGTATTGCGGTCCCAGTAATTCTCCTTGGGGCCGCGGCCGAAGTAGCTGAATCTCTCACCGGCGATGAAGAAGCGGAAGCCCAGGCGCGGGATAAACACGCGGTTCCACCTGTCCGTGGGACCGGGAATGCCCTGTGTCCGGACGGCGATCTTCAGCGTACCGTCGGGATAGACCGTATAGGTTTCCGTGGCACGGACGCCCTTGCCCTTGACCTGGATGACAACCGTATTGTCCTGCCCGGTCACCTTCACCGCATCGGGAGCCGACGGGGCGAAGTAGGCGGCGCTGCGTTCCACCTCCCTGCTGCCATAATCGTTGTCCACGGGGTCGCGCCAGTAATTCGGTTTTACACCGTATTTAGGATCCACGACGTCCTTTCCTTTCACCTTCCAGCTCCGGATGATGCCGCTCTTCTTGTCGAATACGAGTTCCACCTTGTCTCCGCGGACCACAACCTGGGCGTCGGAGTCCGTAAAGTCAATGTTCCCCTTAACGATGCGTTTCTCCCGGGCCGATGTGTCCTTGATGAGTGCCTGGTCGAAGGCCACGATGTCCTTCCCGTCCGACACTTCGAAGAAGATGCGGTATTCGCCCGCCTCCTTCATCTTGGGAAGAGAAAGGGTTATCCGTTCTGCGGCCTGCGGTGCAGTTTCCAACTTCAGCGTTTTTTTGCACCACCAAAAGGATTTTTTGCCGTCCCGTTCCACCCACCAGGTAATCTTATAAGGTTTGAGATCCGTGAAATAATGCCGGTTGAATACCTCGAAAACGCCATTTTCGGCATCTACGGGCGTGATGCTCACGTTCTGGTACTGATGTTTCACTTCCCAGAAGGCGGGGTGCGGGTCCCGGTCCGGATTTACGATGCCGTTGCAGCAGAAGTTGCCGTCCGAGGGCGCGTTCTCTCCATAGTCGCCGCCATAGGTCCATCCCCGTTTTTCATCGTAGAGGCCCTGGTCCACCCAGTCCCAGATGAATCCGCCCTGCATGTGCTTATGGGCATAGAAGAGGTCCCACATCATATCCAGCGAGCCGTTGGAATTGCCCATGGCGTGGGTGTATTCGCACAGGACCACGGGTTTCTCCTGATAGTTTTCGCTCTTGTCCCGCAGCCAGTCCATGTAGGGATACATGGGGTTCTGGAAGTCTGAATTGAAATCGTTCCTTGCCCGTTCGTACACTACGGGCCGATTCTGTCCGCCCTCTTCCAGGGCTTTCAGCGTGCGGTAGGTTTCCTCGAAGTTGCACCCGTTGCCGGACTCGTTTCCCAGGGAAAGGATGACCACGCAGGGATAGTTTGCGGTGCGGCGATACATGTTCAGGGTGCGGTCCATGTGCTTGGTGAGCCACTCCGGCTTGGCGGCCAGGGTTTTGTCCGGGTTGTAGCCCATGCCGTGGGTTTCGATGTTGGCTTCGTCGTAGACATAGAATCCCAGGGAGTCGCAGAGCTCATAGAATTCCCGGCCTTGCGGATAATGGCAGGTGCGGATGGCGTTGATGTTGCATCCCTTCATCAGCCGCAGGTCTTCCAGCAGGTCTTCCTTGGTGACATAGTGGCCGGTGCGGGGATTGTGCTCATGGAGGTTCACGCCCTTGAATTTCACGGGCTGCCCGTTAACCAGGAAGGCTTTCACCATTTTTGGGCTGCCGTCCTTCCCGGCCTGATCGGGAATCTCTTTGATCTCCAATCTCCTGAATCCCACGTGGAAGCGCGTGTACTCCCCGTTTACGTTCAGCAGCAGGGTGTACAGTTCCGGATGTTCCGCGCTCCAGATGCGGACGCCGGGGATGTTCTGTGTCACGGTAACCTTCCGGCCGCTGAATTCGACGTGGTCGCCGGCTACGGTGCTGCCGTCTTTGTCCAGCAGTTCGTAGGCGACTTCCGTGGGGTCATCGGCCTTCATCCTCAGCTTGAAGATGCCGGTGGAGAGATCCTCGGTGAGCGTGGAGATGACGCTGAAGTCGAATCCCGTGTCCTTTTTCTCGCTGGAGAGGTACACGTCCCGTTCCTGCCCGGAAAGACGCCAGAAGTCCTGGCATTCCAGGTAGGAGCCCGCCGTATAGCGGTAGATGCGGAGGACCACCTCGTTGTCTCCGTCTTTTACGATATCCGTAATGCGGTAACGCGCCAGGTCCTTGGAGTCCTCACTGTAGCCGACTTCCTGTCCGTTCACATAGACGTAGGTGCCGCTCTTGGTGCCGCAGAGATTCAGGAATACTTCACGGTCCTTCCATTGTGCGGGGACGGTGAATCTGCGCTTATAGATGGCGCCGGGGAAGATCTCCGGAAGCTGCGGGGGCTGCGGATTCTCCGGGCAGAAGTCATAGCGGGTGTTGGTGTAGATGGGGATGCCCCAGCCCTGCACTTCCCAGTTCCCGGGGACGCGGATGCTGTCCCAGTTCGGCGCGTCGGCGGAGATAGTCTCCATCTGATGATAATCATCGAAATACTTGAACTCCCACGTGCCGTTGAGGCTGCGGTAGTTCTCGCTCTCGCGGAAACCTTTCTTGAGTGCGTCTTCTCGCTGGGCGTAGTAAATTACTTCGGTTCGCTGCGTCTGGGCGTTCACGGACGTGGTTTGGATGTCCTGCCACAGGGGCAGACCGGCGGTTAGCAATAGTGTCAGTATCATGGTTCTCTATTATTTTACCCGACCCACCAGGCTGTGGGCGAAACGGTTCAGGGCCTCCAGCCCGCCCTCGGGGAGATTCGCCCCCCTTGCCTTTTCGATGGCCTTTGCGGAAAGTTCCGCTATGGTGCGGCGGGCTTCATCGGCCACACTCACACTGTCGTAGATGGCTTTTACGCGGGATATCTTTTCCGCAGGCGCCGCGCTGTTTTCGGCCAGGGCCGCTTCCAGCCCTTTTGCGCCCAACTCCTGCGCCCGGACGGTGAGCCAGGATTTCTTTCCGTTCAGGATGTCCCCGCCGATGGGTTTGCCGAACACCTTTTCGTCTCCGTAGGCGTCCAGGTAATCATCGGCCACCTGGAAGGCCAGGCCCAGCAGATAGCCGTAATCGTAGATGCTCTTCTGCGCCTTTTCGGGAGCTCCGCCGATGAGGGCGCCCATCTGTGCCGCGCAGGCGATGAGAACACCGGTCTTGAGGCCGATCATCTGCATATATTCTGCCATCTCCACATGGCTCCGTTTTTCAAAGTCCATATCCAGCTGCTGGCCGTCGCACACTTCGGAAGCCGTTTTGGAGAAGAGCTGCAGTGCCTCGGGGAGCACCTTGGCCGGCGCCTGGGCGATGCGTTTGTAGGAGTCGATGCACATCACGTCGCCGCTCAGGATGGCCGTGTCCTCATTCCACTTTTTCCACACGGTAGGGGCTCCGCGGCGCAGGGGGCTGTGGTCCATGATGTCGTCGTGGATGAGGGTGAAGGTGTGGAATACCTCCAGCCCCGCGGCGGGCTGAAGGATGCTTTCCGAAAGCTCCGTGGCGTAAATGCCGTAAGTGGTCAGACACAGCCGCGGGCGGATTCTTTTTCCGCCGATGGCAATCATATACCGAAGGGGGTCGTACAGCCCTTCCGGCTCCTGTTGGAACTGGATGCCGTCGAACAACTCTTTGACGGCCTGGTCCAGTATTCTGTCTTCAATCATTCGTGGTCTCTATATCCACGCAAATATACAATATTTGCCGGACTTTCCCAAGAGCGTTTTCGCCCGGCCCCGGAATTACGAGATAACCGCCAAATCGCGTAAGTTGAGGGCCGCGTGGTTTATATGGAAATTTTCCGTACCTTTGAGCATATGAAACTGGTATTCGCAACGGCCAATCCCGGGAAGATACGGGAGGCGCAGGAAATTCTGGGCGAGGGCTTCGAATTGGTGACGCCCGCCAGCCTGGGTATTACGGAAGACATCCCCGAAACGGGAAGCACGCTGCGGGAGAATTCCCGGCAGAAGGCCGACTACATCTATAATAAAACGGGACTGGATTGTTTTGCCGATGATTCCGGCCTGGAGGTAGACCTTCTGGACGGTGCGCCCGGGGTGGAGACGGCCCGCTATGCCGGGGCCGACAAAAACCCGCAGGCCAACATCGCCAAACTGCTCCGGGAAATGGGCGGCCGGGAACCCCGCACGGCCCGTTTCCGCACCTGCGTGACGCTGATTATAAACGGCGGGTATCATTATTTTGACGGGGTGATGGAAGGAAGCATCGGCTACGTCTGCAAAGGGGAAGGCGGTTTTGGATACGACCCCATTTTTACGCCGGAAGGTTATGACCGCACCAACGCCGAGCTGGGGGAGGAAGAGAAAAACGCCATTTCCCACCGCGGAAAGGCATTAAGGGCCATGGCGGCGTATTTGAAGAAATGACAGAACTATTGGTCCTGGGACTCACCAAAGTGGGCGACAACGCCCTGGTGGTGCAGACGCTCTCCCGTGAATGGGGGCGTCGGGGCTTCCTGGTTCGCAGCGCCCGCAAGACCGGGACCACGCTGTTTCTTCCGCTGAACATCATAGAGGCCGAAATCGTGGAGAATTCCAAAAGCGAACTCTGGACGATTAAAGACATCGGCCTGAAAGAGGGCTTGCAGGGATGTCGGGGAGACCTTCGCAAGAACACGATGACGCTGTTTTTGTCTGAAGTGCTGCTGCGCACGGTCCGGGAAGGCGTGGTGGAAGACGGCCTCTACGACTGGTGCGTGGGCAGCGTCCTCACCCTGAACGCCCTGGAGGAGAGCTGCGCCAATTTCCCCGTGCGCTTCCTTTTGGAGCTGTGCGGCGCGCTGGGTTTTCGGCCTTCTTTTGACGACATCGCCCCTTTTGCGGAAGAACATCTGGAGCCCATGAAAACGCTCCTGAACGCTCCCTTCGCCGAAGCGATGCTGCTGCCGCTGAACGGCTCCACGCGAAACAAACTCTGCGAAGATCTGCTCCGCTACCTGTCCTACCACACGGACACAAACATTCAGGTGAAATCCCTCGCCGTGCTGCGGGATTTGTACCGATAATTTCGTACCTTTGCCCCTGCTATGAAAAAATCGCGTCGTTCTACGGTGGAAGCCCTCATCTTCCTGGCGTCGCTCATCCTGGTTTTCGGCCTGCTGGGCTGGCGGATGGGTGGAGGAAATATGATCAACACCGTGATGAAGACGGCGCACGACCTCCTGCTGAACACCGTCTTTTACCTGATGGGCATCACCGTGCTCACCGGGGCGCTGAGTAAACTGATGTCGGAGTTCGGCGTGGTGAAACTGCTGGAGCGTGTCCTGCGTCCGCTGATGAAACCCCTCTACAATTTGCCCGGCGTAGCAGCCCTGGGGGCCGTGATGACTTTCCTCAGCGACAATCCCGCCATCATCGCCTTGTCAAAGGACCGGAACTTCGCGGGGTATTTCAAGAAGTATCAGCTCATTTCCCTCACCAACTTCGGAACGGCGTTCGGAATGGGTTTCGTGGTAATCGTGACCATGATCGGCTACGGCCAGGTAACGGGCGCGCTGGTGGGTCTGTTCGGAGCCTTCTGCGGTTCCATCATTTCCACCCGTATCATGCAGCACTCCTGCCTCAAGGCCTACCCTGAACTGGATACGCCCGTGCTGGAAGATGTGGCCAGCGGTGAAGGTATCGTTACGGATGAGCCGGAACAGAAAAACGGCATCTTCATGCGTTTCCTGAATGCGATTCTGGACGGTGGTAAAAACGGTGTGGAACTGGGCCTGCAGATTATCCCGGGCGTGCTCATTATCACCACGGCCGTGATTATGCTCACCTTCGGTACCGAACCTTACGGCGTTTACAACGGTTCCGCTTTCCAAGGCGTTCCCGTGTTGCCCTGGCTGGCCGAAAAGATTCATTGGGTGTTCGAGTGGTTGTTCGGCTTCCAGCACATGGAACTCATCGCCTTCCCGATGACGGCCCTCGGTGCCGTGGGCGCCGCCCTGGGCCTGCTTCCCACCTTCAACGGCGCCGGTTTCCTGGACGGAAACACCATCGCCGTATTTACTGCCATCGGCATGTGCTGGAGCGGTTTCCTTTCCACCCACACCGCCATGCTGGACAGCCTTGGCTACCGCAAGGTCATTTCCAAAGCCATCGGCGCCCACGCCATCGCCGGTCTCTGCGCCGGGGTCATTGCGCACTTCACCTATCTGCTAATCTCGCTGATATAGGCCGGCTTCCAGCAACTATCGCAGTTCTTTGGAGGCCAGCAAACGGCGCTCATGCGTGGCCATGGCGCGCTCCATCTCCTCTTCCGGATTCTCTTCGATGGAAGGAGCGGCAGGCAGGTCTTCCACCAGTTCGTAGTCCAGCAGTTTCTGCTCCAGGGACGTATCTTTCACGCGGATGCGTAAGGGGTCTCCCAGCCGCAGGGACTTGTGCGTGCGGCGTCCAACGGCCCGGTAGCGTTCTTCATCATAGATATAGTAGTCCGAGCGGATGGTGCGGTACGGAATCATGCCCTCGATCTTGGTGGGCTCGATCTCCACGTAAATGCCCCATTCGGTGATGCCGGAAATGTGGCCGTCGAATTCCTGGCCAATCTTATCCTGCATGAACTCAACCAGTTTGTACTTGATGCTCTCCCGTTCTGCCTCGGCGGCCACCACCTCCCGTTCGGAGGCGTGCTTGCACTGGATGGCGTAGTAGTCCGCGTTGGCACTGTCGCCGCCTTTCAGGTAGCGGTAGAGCAGGCGGTGCACCATCATGTCCGGGTAACGCCGGATGGGCGAGGTGAAGTGCGTATAGAAGTCGAAGGCCAAACCATAGTGACCGATGTTATCCGTTGAATAGCAAGCCTTTGCCATCGCCCGCAGCGCCAGGATCTGGATGGCGGGCAGTTCCGGTTTTCCTTCGGCCGATGCCATCAGCTCATTCAGGCTCTTCGCCGCTTCCGCGCCGTCTGTCGGCCCCATCTTATAGCCGAAATGACCGGCGAAATCCCGCAGTCCGTGCAGCTTGTCCGGGTTGGGAAGGTCGTGCACGCGGTAGACGAAAGTCTTGGCTTTCGCGAGCGCCTTTCCCGTCATCTTGCCGCCGGTGGCCACATATTCCGCCACGTTGCGGTTTGCCAGCAGCATAAACTCCTCGATGAGCCAGTTGGCCTCCTTGGAGAACTTCTGATGCACGGAGACGGGCTTCCCGTCGGCATCCACTTCCACCTTCATTTCCGGCCGCTCGAAGTTCACGGCGCCGGCGGCGAAACGTTTTTTGCGCAGCTTCAGGGCCAGGCTATTCAAGGTAAGAATGGCCTCCTTTATGTCGTTTGGCACCAGGCCGCATTCGCTGCCCTCGCCGAAAGACTGTTCCATCGCCTGGGGACCGGCCTCGATGATGGACTGGGCCAGTTCGTAGTCGAAACGGTAGTCCGATATGATATGCGTCCGGCCGAACCAGGGATTGAAGACCTTGGCCTGCGGCGTGATTTCAAAGACGGCGCTGAAGGTGAGTTTTTCCTCGTGGGGGCGCAGCGAGCACAGTTTGTTGGAGAGTTTTTCCGGCAGCATGGGCACGGTTCTGTCCACAAGGTACACCGACGTTCCGCGAGCCTGGGCCTCCCGGTCCACCGGCGTGTCCGGACGTACGTACCAGGTTACGTCGGCTATATGAATGCCTACCTCGTAATTGCCGTTGTCCAGTTTGCGGAAACTCAGGGCGTCGTCGTAGTCCTTGGCGTCCGTGGGGTCGATGGTGAAAGTGAGCACGTTTCGGAAGTCCCGCCGATGGGCGCGGTCTTCGTCCGTAATGGTATCCGGGATGGTGTCGGCGGCGTTCTCCACATTCTTTTCGAAGCGGTAAGGCAGGCCGAATTCCGCCAGGATGGCGTGCATCTCCGTCTCGTTTTCTCCGGGCATGCCCAGCACGTCCACCACGTGGCCGAAAGGTCCGGTGGCGCCCCGTTCCCAACCATCTACAACCGCCGCCACTTTCATTCCCTTTTGACCGCCTTCCGGAATGGGGACGGCGATGTCGTAAGGCATGGTCTTGGAGCTCATGAGCACCCAGGCCTGCTTGCCCACGATGTGAAGGATCCCCACGAAAGGTTTGTCGGAGCGCTCCAGAATGGCGATTACTTCTCCGCAGCGGCGTTTGGCCTGGCCCACCCGTTCCTGCGTGACGGCCACCCGCACCGTATCCCCGTGCAGGGCGCCGCGGGTTTTGGAGGCCTTCACGAAAATGTCCTCCTCCTGCCCTTCAACCCGAACGAAAATATAGCCCTCGCGGGACATCAGCACCTTCCCCTCAAATTCAGGGATGATGCGTTGCTTCTTATGATTCTTCCGATTGGGGCTGTTCTTGCGTTTGGACATAGGGGACCTTTTTATTGACACAAAGGTACGGATTTTTGGCGGTTTTCCCAATATGGCCGACTCGTATAAAACGCTTCGTTCCGGCAAGGCGGACCCGGAATTACGAGAATTCGCCGAAAACGCGTGATTTGGGGGCCGCACGGCCCTGAGATTACACAAAATCGCCACAAACGCGTGAATTGAGGGCCGATGGATGGGGAACGGGCACTTTTTTTGTACCTTTGCAGGAGTATGAAACGAATTCTTGTTGTTGTGGCCGCCCTGGCGGTCAGCGTGACTGCGGCGGCGCAGTCCAAAAACTTCACTCTGGGGAAATGGGTGGAAGTGCATAACGCTATCCTGAAGGAACTCAACCGTTCGTATGTGGACTCCCTTGAAGTGGGGCGCATCCAGCGGGAAGCCGTGGACGCCATGCTGGAGGCACTGGACCCTTATACTATATACGTGCCTGAGGAAGAGCAGGAAGACTTCCGCATGATGATGTCCAACACTTACGGGGGCATCGGCGCTATCATTTACAAGCCGGATGTGAACGGAAACGTGATCATCAACGAGCCTTACGCCAACTCCCCGGCGGCCAAGGCCGGATTGCATTGCGGCGACGAAATCGAGGCCATCGACGGCGAATCCACCCACGGCCTTACCAGCCAGCAGAGTTCGGAAAAGATGCGCGGGAAGCCCGGCACCACCGTGGTATTCAGGGTGAAGAAACTGCGTCAGGCGGAGCCCGTGGAAGTACGCATCGTCAGGGAGCGCATCCAACTTCCTTCCATCTCCTATGTGGGTATGCTCAACGACCAGGACGGCTACCTGCTCCTTGACAAGTTCACCGAAGGGGTGAGCCAGGGCATAAGGGAAGCCATCGGCACGCTGAAAAAACAGGGAATGAAGCGCCTGGTGCTGGATCTTCGCGGCAACGGTGGCGGCCTGCTCAATGAGGCCGTGGACATCGTGGGACTTTTCGTGCCGAAGGGTTCGGTGGTGGTTACCGCCAAGGGGAAATCGGCCGGAAGCAACACCACTTACAAGACCACCTCGGAGCCGCTGGATACGCAGCTTCCCATCCTGGTACTGGTGGACGGCGGAAGTGCATCGGCCTCGGAGATTGTGTCGGGCGCCCTGCAGGACTACGACCGCGCCACCATCGCCGGCACGCGCACCTACGGTAAGGGCCTGGTCCAGAGCATCCGACCGCTCCCATACAACGGCCAGCTCAAGATCACCACGGCCAAGTATTATACTCCTTCGGGCCGATGCGTCCAGGCCATCGACTACTCCCACCGCAATGAAGACGGGAGCGTCGGCCACATTCCGGACTCGCTGACGCACAGCTTCACCACCGCGCACGGACGCACGGTGAGGGACGGCGGCGGCATCACCCCGGACGTGGAAGTGAAGGCGCACAAGTATTCCCGCCTCACCTATTCGCTGGTCTACAGCGGCATCGTGGAGCAGTATGCGCTGTCCTACGTCCGCGCCCATGAGAGCATCCCCGCCGTGGAGGATTTCCACTTCACCGACTACGAGGACTTCATCGCCTTTGCCTCCGATAAAACCTTCGACTACCGTTCCAGCGCCCGCGCCTACTTCGACGAGATGAAGAAGAACCTGGAAGAAGACGGTCTCACGGAAGCGATGGGCGCCGAACTGGACGCCCTGCAGAAGTCACTGGAAATGGATAAGGAAACCTTCCTGCGGCTGAAAAAGGACGAAATCATCCCCTTCATCGAGGAGGAGATTGTGGTGCGGTATTACTTCCAGGAAGCCGGGATCAAGGTGCGGCTGCGCTACGACGAGCAGCTTCACAAGGCTTTATCCGTCCAGATATAGACTTTATCGCCCCGTCTGGGGTGCAGTCCCAGTGCGTCCGGCGGAACGGCTACGGAGCAGCGGCAGCCCTGCGGGGCCACTTCCGCCGGCTCCAGGTCCACGCGGAGTTCGTCCGCTTTCACTTCTAGCATGCCGGTCGTATGGCCGATGAAAAGCAGGTCGTCGCCCCGGTGCAGCGGCGTGGCGTCCACCTGGATTTCAGCCACATTGATCTTCGCGAACCAGTTGGTCACCTCGCCGATGTAAACCTTGCGACGGGTGGCCTGGCTGCCGTAAACCGCACTCCACTCGCCCATTTTGGCCCCCAGGTAATAGCCGTCCCAGAAGCCGCGGTTGAAGACGGTGGCTAATTCCGCCTTCATGGCGGCGCCGGATTCGGGGGTGTAGGTGCCGTCGGCTACGGCATCGGCCGCTTTCCTGTAGCACTGGGTGGTGGTTTTTACATAATCGGCGCTGCGGGCGCGGCCTTCTATTTTGAACACTTTCACGCCGGCCTCCACGAACTTGTCCAGGAAGTCGATGGTGCAGAGGTCCTTGGGGGACATCAGATACTTGTTGTCCACGTGGATGGCGTCGCCGGTCTCATAGTCCGTGAGCAGATAACCCCTTCTGCAGGCCTGCAGGCACTCGCCGCGGTTGGCGCTTTGGCCGTAGGCCGCGAGGGACAGATAGCATTTCCCGGAAACGGCCATGCAGAAGGCTCCGTGGGCGAACATCTCGATGCGGACCAGCTTTCCGGACGGGCCCGTGATGTGTTCTTTCAGGATGGTTTCGTGGATGGCCTTCACCTGCTGCAGGTTCAGTTCGCGGGCAAGGACCACTACATCGGCCCACTGGGCGTAAAACTTCAGGGCCTCCGCGTTGGAAATGCTGAGTTGGGTGGAGATGTGCACCTCCAGGCCGATGCTCCGCGCATACAGGATGGCCGCCATGTCGGAGGCGATGACGGCGTCCACTCCGGCGGCCTTGGCCTGGTCCAGCGTGGCGCGGGCGTCATTGATTTCCTCACCGTAGAGGGTGATGTTCAGCGTCAGGTAGCCCCGCATCCCATACTCCCGGCAGAGGCGCATCACCTCTTTCAGGTCCTCTTTGGAGAAGTTTCCGGCGGAGTGCGAACGCATGTTGAGTTTTCCAACGCCGAAGTACACGGAATCCGCCCCGCCCTGCGCCGCCGCCAGCAGGCAGTCGAACCCGCCCGCCGGAGCCATTATTTCCAATTCTTTCCGGTCCATCGGTGCAAAGATACGTTTTTTACCCGTACCCCCAAGACCTGGCGGAACCCAAATCTGCATTATTTGGCTTATTCGGTGGATTTCAGTTCCGCCCGTTTACCGGTTGGGGGCGTCCAGGCGGAGTTCGGGATGACGGGCCGACGTACGTTGCAGCACCAGGGCTACGGTCACCGCGAGAACGCAGAGGCCCACGAACATCAGTTCCACCGTGACGTGGCCGTTTTCGGAGCGGCTCAGGATAATGCCGGCGAGCCATTTGAAGCTCATCAGGCCCAGATTCTGCACCCAGAAGATAAGGGCGAAGGTGGTGCCCAGCACCTTGTCCGGGACAATTTTGGGGACGGACGGCCACAATGCGGCGGGGACCAGCGAGTAGCCGAAGCCCAGAAGGATCATGGACAGATAGCCCCAGAAGGGGACGCCCGAAGGAGCGAAGGCCAGCAGCAAGTGGGCGGCGAGGGCCAGGATGCCGCCGATAAGCATCCAGCGCGTTCCTTTGCCGGCGCGGTCCACCAGCATCCCGAACAGCGGAGCAAAAACCACCGTACTGAACGGCAGCATGCTCACCATCCATCCGGCGGTCTGGTCCGGGATGTCAAAGCGCGGCACCAGGATGGCGCCGGCGAACTTCTTGAAAGCGATGATGCTGCTATAGAATACCACGCAGAGAAGGGCCAGGAGCCAGAAGTTGCGGTTCCTTAGGATGCCCAGGACGTCCTTGAAGCGGAAGGGCTCCTCATTAGATTCTTCGCTACGCTCAGAATGACATTTGGCATCCAAGGCAACAAACACCGCCCATAAAATAAGCCCCATAGCCATCAAACCCATGCCCACCACCGCGGGACGGGCGGTTTCCTCCAGCGTATAGAAGTGGCCGACCTCCTGGGGCACCAGCCGCGGGGAGAGCACCATCGCGAAGGCGGTGCCCAGACGCGCGATGGCCAGCTGGAGGCCCATAGCGAGTGCCATCGGCCCGCCTTTGAACCATTTCGCGATGCTTCGCGTCACGGCCGTACCGGCGATTTCGCTGCCCAGGCCGAAAAACATCACGCTAACGTAGGCTACTGTCAGCGATGAAGGCCCGCCGTGCAGGAGCGCCCAGAGCACGCCGCCGGCGCCAAGCACCATCATCCCCACGAAGAGCGAACCGCTTACGCGGACGCCCCACTTGTCCAGGAGGATGCCGCCGATGACCAGGCCGCCGAACACGCACAGTACGCTGTAGCCGCTGGTGTAAAGGCCGTAGCCCGCCGAACCCCAGCCGAGGGCCGTCAGGGACGGATGCTCGAACAGACGGGAGATGCTGGAGAACATGTCGTCGAAGTAGTACGATGCAAACATCGGTACTACCAAACAGGCCAGCGCTATCCAAGCCGCTGACCTGTAAAACTTTTGGGATGGGGCGCTCATTTACTCTTTCACATTGGGCAGCTCCAGGCCGTAACCCTTCTTCTTGTCCTCCATCTTGAGCAGGAAGGTAAGGATGAAGGCCAGAACGCCGAAGCTTGAGAAGATGAGCATGGGAGCCAGATACCCGCCGGTTGCCTCAAGAACCTTGCCGATGAGAAGCGGAACAAGGCACAGGCCGATATTCTGAACCCAGAAGATAAGGCAGTATGCGCTTCCAAGCACCTTGGCGTCCACAATCTTGGTAACTGAGGGCCACAGAGATGCGGGAACCATGGAGAAGCTCACGCCCAGAGTGGCGATGAGAGCCACGGCCAGCCACTTGCTGGGGAAAGCCGGAAGAAGGAAGGCAAAGCTCAGGTGGCACACAATCATAATGACGGCACCGCCCATGAGCATTGTTGCACCCTTGCCCTTGAAATCCAGGAAACCCGCCAGGATGGGGGTAAGGATCATAGCCAGGATAGGGAAGAAGCTGAAGAGCTGTGCGGCCGATGTCGCATCAATTCCAAGCGTGGTCTCAAGGTAGTTGGGGGCGTAACGCTGGAACGGGAAGATGGCGCTGTAATAGAGCACGCACATAATTGCCACAATCCAGAACATCTTGCTGGAGAAGACGGTGCCAAGGTCGCTCACCTTAAACTCATCCTCAGGGTCTGCGCCGGGAACGCCCTTGCCGCTCTCTATGAGCTGCTTGTCAAACTTGGAATCAAGGACGCAGAAAATGATATAGTTGAGAAGGCCGATAGCAACCAGCGCGCCGCAGAAAGCCACGGGTGCCACGATCGAGTTGTCGAACTTTGCGGAAATGATGGGGGCAATCCACATCACCCCGAACACGCCCAGACGGGCGATAGCCATCTCCAGACCCATTGCAAGGGCCTTTTCCTTACCGTCGAACCACTTTGCGATGGCTTTGGAAACGGTGGTGCCGGCCATCTCGCAGCCGCAGCCGAAGATCATGAAGCCAAGGCTTGCCATCTTGGCGCTGCCTGGAAGGCTTCCCAACCAGCTGTTGAGCCAGTCGCAGAATGCGGTTGCCTGGAACCAGTCTGAAATGCCGATGAACTTGATTCCCGCGCCCACCACCATAAGGCTGGCGGAGAGAACGCCGGTGAAGCGGATACCCATCTTGTCCAGGATGATGCCGGCCAGGATGAGGAAACCGCACACGTTGAGGATATATTCAGACGCCGCATATGTGCCGAATGTGCCGCTGGACCATCCGCGGGCGCTTTCCACCAGGGATTTGAGCGGGGACATCACATCCACGAACATATATGCGAAGAACATCATCGATGCAATGAGAACCAGGGCGGCCCAGCGGGCAACCGGGTTGTCGTTCAGGAATTTGTACACTTTCTCTGCCATTTTCTTTTCTCTGTTAATCTTTAGCGACCGCTAAATTAGCGAAAAAATCGCAACTCCCTAACGGTTACGGTCAAAAAATGCGTATCTTTGTAAGCTATGTATAAACTGCTGGAAAAGATAGACTCGCCTGAAGACCTTAGGAAACTGCAGCCGGCGCAGCTGAAGGAGCTGTGCGCGGAGGTTCGCCGCTATATGGTGGAGTGCTGTGCCGTGAATCCCGGCCATCTGGGCAGCAGCCTGGGCGCCGTGGAACTGTGCGTCGCGCTCCATTATATATATAATACGCCCGCGGACAAGCTGGTCTTCGACGTAGGTCATCAGGCCTATGCCCATAAGATTCTGACGGGCCGACGGGAGGCGTTCAAGCGTAATCGCACGAAAGACGGCATCAGCGGTTTCCCCAAGCGGGATGAAAGTCCCTACGACGCCTTCGGGGCGGGACATTCGTCCACGTCCATATCGGCCGCCCTGGGTTTTGCGGAAGCTGCCCGCCTCACCGGCAGCACGGACAAGGCCATCGCCATCCTGGGCGACGGCGCCCTCACCGGCGGACTGGCCTGGGAAGGGCTGAACAACGCCGGTTCGTCGAAGGCCGATCTCCTCGTCATCCTGAACGACAATAACATCTCCATCGACCCCGCCCGCGGCGGCCTGCACGACTATCTGCTGAAGTTTACCACCCATCCCTTCTACAACCGCCTCAAGAACAAGGTGTGGAACTCGATGGGGGAGGGCAAAACCCGTGACTGGCTGCAGCGGAAGGTTATCGACGCCAAGTCCAACCTTGTGCGCAGCAGCGGCGGCGCCATCTTCGAGGCGCTGGGCTTCCGTTACTTCGGCCCGGTGGACGGGAACGACGTAGAACAGCTGGTCATTACGCTGGAACGCCTGAAAAACCTGCACGGACCGCGTCTGCTGCATCTTCACACCCGCAAGGGCTGCGGCTATGAGCCGGCCGAAAAAGATCCCGTCACCTGGCACGCCCCCGGAAAGTTCAATCCCGAAACCGGCGAGCGGATCCCCTCCGTGTACCCCGCCGACCGTTATCAGGATGTCTTTGGAGAAGTCCTGAAAGAACTGGCGGCCAAAGATGACAAAGTGGTGGGCATCACCCCCGCCATGGCCAGCGGCTGCGGGATGACCGTCTTTGCCGATGCTTACCCGGACCGCTTCTTCGATGTGGGTATCGAAGAAGGCCACGCCGTCACTTTCAGCGCAGGCCTTGCCGCCGCCGGCCTCAAACCTTTCTGCAACATCTATTCTTCCTTCTCGCAGCGCGCCTACGACAATATCATCCACGACGTGGCCCTGCAGAACCTGCCTGTGATCCTGTGCTTCGACCGTGCGGGACTGGTAGGGGAGGACGGCGCTACGCATCATGGCTGCTTCGACCTTGCAGCCTATCGCAGCATCCCGGGCGCCATCATCGCCGCTCCGCGTAATGAGCTGGAACTGAGGCGCCTGATGCACATCGGCCTCACCCTTGAAGGCGGCCCTTATATCATCCGCTATCCCCGCGGCTGCGGAGAGGGCGTCCGGTGGAAAGACGTGCCGGTGGAGGCGGTGGAAACCGGCCGGGGAGAGAAGCTTCTGGATGGGAAGGATGTCGCGGTGCTGGGCATCGGCCCGGCGGTGAACCGCGCCCTGGAAGCCGCAAAGGATCTGAACGGCCGCGTGGCGGTCTTCGACATGCGTTTCCTGAAGCCCCTGGACGAAGAAATCCTCAAGGAGGCGGGTCGCTTCAAAGCCATCCTCACCGTGGAGGAAGGCAGCCTGAAAGGCGGTCTCTTCGGTGCCGTGAGTGAATACTTTGCCGGGAAGGCCGATGCCCCCTTCATCGAAGGCGCCGGCATCCCGGACCGCTTCATCTCCCAGGACAGCCAGAAAGGCCAGCGTGAAACCTGCGGCCTGGACGCCGATTCCCTACGGGAACGTCTGGAAGCACTGCTCAAAAACTTGTGAAAAAGTTTGGTAGAATCAAAAAAAGTTCCTACCTTTGCAGTCCTTTGAAGCACGAGAAGGGTTTTTGAGCGCCGATATAGCTCAGTTGGCCAGAGCACGTGATTTGTAATCTCGGGGTCGTGGGTTCGAATCCCTCTATCGGCTCAAAGGGCTTTGAAAATACTGAAAATCAAGCTTTTGGGAGGTTCGCATAGTGGCAATTGCGGCGGACTGTAAATCCGCTCCCTCAGGGTTCGGTGGTTCGAGTCCACCACCTCCCACTAATCCGTGAATTGAGGTGGAGCTACTTCTGCCGATTTCGCGGAAATCGGCGGAAGTAACTCTATT
>JAFZKT010000015.1 GCA_017553545.1 Bacteroidales bacterium
CAAGTTCATCTGGCTGGCCACTGGCGGCAAGTCACAGATCAACTCCCGCCTGGACGTCCTCCGTGGCCGCTCCGTCACCGCATTCCCGGACATTGACGGCTACAGCACCTGGGTCGAGAAACTCGGCACCCTGGAGGGCTTCTCCTACACCGTCTGCGACCTCCTGGTCAAATACGGCAAGCCCGAAGACCACGAAGCCCACATCGACATTGCCGACTGGCTCATCCGCTGGCACCGCACCCCCAATCCCCGTGCCGATGCCACCTTTGCCGCCGTGGCGCAGTACTTCTCCCCGGAGGTCCACGATGAAATCAAAGCCCTCATCCACGACCTTGACCTTGAGTTCCTTGGCGTTGAAAAAATCGAAGAGCTATGATCGTGAACACCATGTCCCTGCTGGAAATCCACGCAGAACTCCACCGCGACATAGAGTCCCTGGAGTCATCCATCTGGCACAAAGCCGACCTGTTCGCTTCCGCTGTCAAGAAAGCCAGCCGGTATCCGCTCGTACGCCACTATCCCTTCACGTCAAAGACCAGGAAGAACCGCTACCACGTCCTTTTCATCGCCTACAAGAGAAGCGACTGGAAGAAGGCCATCTTCAAGATCTACTGCATCTATAACCGTCCGGACGGCCTGTACATGGCCATCCTGGACCGGAACCTTCACCGGACCTACATTTTCCCGCCGCACTTCTTCGCCCGTTACCGGGAGCGAGTGGTCAAAGACGCCACCATCCTGCCTGAAGACCTGATTCACCTTTTCGCATCCCGCACCTGGACCATGTCCTTCAAGCTGTTGCCAACCGAGCTGCAGAAACAGCTCAAGAGCCTGTACGGGTATCCCAAAGACGAATTGCTGCAGTTTCAGGCAATGATTCCGGACGGGCTCATCCTTGGCGAACGGACTGGAGACATTATCCTGGGCAAGACCATCATCACCCGTGAAATGCTCTTCGAGAACCAGATAGAAGGATATGAAGCCCTGCATGCCCGATACCGGCAGTCGCTCGTGGATAAGCTCCCCAAACACGAGGCGGATTATATATTGTCATTGGAGGCTTCCCCTGTCAGGAATTCTTTTTCCTTGACCCGCCCTTGACTTAAGGGAATTCCCGGATTTTTTGCTATATTTTTGTTGCCAGATTCCAAAGCGGAGTCTGGCTTTCTTTTTCTGTGCGCACAAATCAAGAAGCCATTGTTCAACTTAACACCCAGCAACAATGGATTCGACAGAAAGAAGAATCACCTTTGACAGTATGCCCCGCATACTGGCCGACCTCTGCGACCGGGTGGACGAACTCGCCCTCCTCCTGGAGCAGAACACCTCCTTGCGCCGCCCTTCCGAATGGATGGACATAGACGAACTGCGCGACTACCTCCCGGGCCACAACGCCCGCTGCACCATCTACCAGTGGATACGCTACGACGGCTTTCCGTACTACCAGAACGCAAAATCCTACTACTTCCGGCGCGAAGAAGTGGACCAGTGGCTCATCCAGAAAGGCCGCCATCTGTAGAAAAAACTGTTGAAAACTTTTTCCTGCATCTGAGCACCCTGCAAGCCGTATTTGCCGGGTGTTCATAACTTTTGCGTACATTTTACTTACAAATTGTCACCCAAAATCGTTATATTTGTACTCACCGATTTTCCACCCCTGGACATCAAAACATAGGAGGGAGTAGCCAAAAAGCTGCGCCACATAAATGAAACACGCCAGAGAGCTCATACACACCCCGCGCAAGCACTGGGAAGAGTACCTGAACGAAGAACCATTCGTCCGGGGAATCGGCGCAGCTCTCAACAAACTAGGCGTGACGGACAAGAAATGGCCGGCCGAGGAAATCGTGGACGAAGCCTACTATCAGGCCCGCGCCCTCCTCCTGGACTTCGGTCCTGACCAGGACTTCAAGGGCGACTACTTTGACGAAGCCCGCAAGCGCATGGGCCGTAAGGTCGCCTGTGCCGTCTACGCCGTCACCTACCGCCTCCTGGACCACTTTGACGTCCTCGAGGACCTCCGCCGCCAGATCGTCCGCTGCATCACACCGGCCGTCCTCACGCGACACCTCAAGGCCATCCCGGAGAAGACCTTCTATGTGGACTTCTATCCCCGCACACCCTACTTCGCCAACTCCGACTTTGTGAACTGGCGCTTCCTCACGGCCAATTTCTTCCCAGCCAATGTCAACCGCATCCTCGTGCTGGCCCGCACCTACGAGTATCCTCAGCTGGTCGCCAAAGGCATCCTGGGGCAGCTCCGTGCCTACGCCATCAAGAACGGTACACTGGATGACCTCTTCCTGCAGGAATCCGAGGCCCTGCTGAAGGCTCAGCTCACCGAGGAACAGATCCTGCAGGTCTACGTTGGCGACAATGTTCAGGACGAACTCTATCACAAAACCGCCGCGGAAATCAAACCGGCCGACTACGTGGACAATCCCCAGACTCTGGCCGAGCTCGCCCGTGCCAACGAGGAACTCTCCGAGGTCCGGAAGCAAATCGAGGAGAACAAGCGGCTCCTTGCCCAGGCCCAGGCCGAGAACGCCCAGCGCATGAAGGAATCCGAGGAATACAAGGCCACCATCAAGTCCATGGAAGAGCAGCTGGGCCGCTCCCACATCTCCTTCAACAAGATTGCCGAATGCATCCTGCGGCTGCCCTCCTATGAGGCCCAGAGTCAGGCCCTGCAGCAGATCAACTTCATTCTGACAGGCACCGGCTGGAGCGCCAAGGCGGAAGAAGTGCTGAACCGGATGCTGGAGGAGGTCAAGGCCCACTCGCAGAAGTACGAGGTCCACATCGGCACACTCAACAACAACGGGACGTTAAACGAGATTTCCGGCTCACAGGTGCAATTGCCTGAAGGCGGAGCAGATTTGCCGAAGATTGCGTAATGAACATCGAGACGCTCAACAATATGGGAGTCATCAACTCCTTCACCCAGAACAACGGCATTGGCACTCCTGTGCGGATGCCCTACCCCGAGAGCTGGAAGAAAGAGGCCGAAGCCGAGGAGCAGGCTCCCACCCCCGGTAAGGCCATTCACCTGAAGTCCGGCGGCGGCCGGAAAATCAAACTGCTGCGGGTGCTGGTAGCGCTGCACGAGGCCGGCTTCTTCGTGGACGACTCCGGTGCCCCCGTGGACCAGCAGGACGTGTTTGCGGCCTTTGCCGGCATCCTGGGCGTGGATCTGTCACGCGCCAACAGCAACATCAGCGACAGCCTTCACCGGCACAACAAGCAAATCCGCCTGCAGGTGTTTGACGTCCTGAAGCAGGCGTTTTCGGATTATGAAGATGAGCTGCTGGAGAGGCAGAAGGAGTTGTGAATAGTACACTATCGGCTACTTGCTTTTACAGTATCTCATCAAAACATTTGGCAAATCAGAAAAAAGTGCCTATCTTTGCACCAACAAGAAAAGACCTGCGCAACATGAAGTCTTAAGTTCCTACTTGAGGGGTTAGTAGTGTTGGTGGAGCTTTTCTTTTTTTATGCCTTTTTCTCCCGAAACTCTGCGGGAACGAACTTCCAATGGCGGTATGGCACTCTCCAGCGACCACGGCCGGTCTCCGGCTGGGTGTTTTCGTATATGTCAAAGTCCGGGTCTCCGTTGGCCTCTTTGATAAGGCCCAGGATATGCTGGAACAATTCCTCCTTGGCCTGGGTCTTCTTGCCCGGAGTACCCTGGCCGCCATCTAGAGTTGCCAGATGCATCTTGTTCATATGGAAGGCCATCGCCCCAAGGACAATGTCCATGCACTGCTGAATAGGGTGCTTGTGGGAATCAATCTCAGAGATGTCCCAGGGCTTCAGGACAATCTTGGAATTGTGGAAGAGCGAGAGTTCCTGAAGGTAGTTCAGATGAGCCTTGAAATCGTCGTTCTGGGAGCGCGTGTCCGGAATCTCGTCAAAGAACAGCTTGATTTTGGTGGGGCGTGAGGGATTGTTCTTGTGATAGGCCAGGCCAAAGGCGTGCTTGATGAACTGGTAATACAAAAGGTGGTACTGCAGGGCCGTCCCGTAACCGGGAACAATCTGGGAGGTTTCCTGGAACATCACCCGCATCTTCAGTTTCTTGTCTTTTATAAAGCCGAAGAACACGTCCATCATCTGCTTGTATTTCTCCAGGTAGGGAGCCGTCACTTTAGTCCATTTGATTTCTCCGAACAGGTTCAGCTGCGTCTTCATTTCCTCCAATGCTGTATTCACCCGGTAGAAATCCTTGCTCTTCACG
>JAFZKT010000016.1 GCA_017553545.1 Bacteroidales bacterium
ATTGTATTTGTTTTAATTCCAGAAGCAAACAGGACGAAAACCGATATAACTGGAAACAAATAAAATGAACGGGGTCGTCAAGTGCCCTATTTTGTCCAGTTCTGTTTGGATTTGCCCCCGTTTAGTACGGAAAAATCACTTCCCGATGCAATGCCGGGAGAAAATGGTATGTAAAATGGTTTCCGGATCCAGGAGGTCGGTGCCCAGGATGGAGTTGATTTCACGGAGGGCGAGGCGGAGGTCTTCGTCTACCAAATCGGAGGGTGTTCCACGGGAGAGGGAAGTGCGGCAAGCAGCCAGGGCCGATGACGCATTTTTGAGCGCTTCGTAGTGCCGGACGTTGGTGACGAAGGTGGCGTCCGAGGAGGAAATAAGGTCTTTTTCGGCCTCGATGAGGGCGTTTTTGAGCTCTTCCAGTCCTTCTTGACGCTTTGCGCTAAGCAAAATTATAATTGCCTTATTATTAGCGTGGGAAACAAAAGCGTTTACATTTGAAACTATTTTGTTAACCCCATTTTTTGCCGCTAAATCGGCTTTATTGAGTAGGATAAAGAGCTTTTGGAAGGAGAAATCCATGCGTTCGGTGACGACGGAAATCTGCTCCTTTAAATCTGTCTCATTTTGGGTTCCGTCCAGGACGAGTAAGACGATTTCCGCGCCAGCAAGAGCTTTGTAACTACGCTCGATTCCCAAGTGTTCCACGGTATCTTCCGACTCCCGGAGACCAGCAGTATCAATGAAACGGAATTGTATGCCGCTAAGTGTAATGCACTCCTCCAAAGTATCGCGTGTGGTACCGGGGATATCCGTCACAATTGCGCGGTCTTCTCCAACCAGGGCGTTAAGCAGCGTACTCTTTCCTGCATTGGCAGGGCCAACAATGGCTACAGGTACGCCGTTTTTGATGAGATTTCCCTGGTAAAACGATGCCGCAAGCGTGTCCACGTGGGTTTTTGTCTTTTCCAGGAGTGCGTTCAACTGCTCTCTGCCGGCGAATTCCACGTCCTCTTCACTGAAATCCAGCTCCAGTTCCAGCAGGGAAGCCATTTCCAGCAATTCGGAGCGCAGGTCTGCCAATTCTCTGGAATAACTGCCCTTCAACTGGTGCATAGCTACGCGATGCGAAGCAGAAGTGCTGGAAGCAATGACATCTGCAACCGCTTCTGCCTGAGCCAAATCCATCTTTCCGTTTAAAAAAGCGCGGCGGGTGAATTCCCCGGGTTCTGCCAGGCGGGCGCCGGCCGCCAGAAGCAGCCGTATTACCTCCTTTACTATGTATGAAGAAGCGTGCGTGGAGATTTCAACGGAATCTTCGCCGGTGTAACTGTGCGGAGCTCGGAAGACGGAGGCAAGGACTTCGTCCAGAAGAGATCCTTCGCTGTCACTCGGGACGACACCATAGTGGATGGTGTAACCATCAGCAGAAGAAATGGTTCCATCTTTCAGTTTAACTACTGCATCAGTTATTTCTAAAGCATTGCTTCCGCTGACGCGTATAATGGAAATTGCTCCGGTACCTGGGATGGTGGCCGGAGCAACGATGGTGTCTGACAAGCGATTAGTCATACCGACCAAACTTGGACATATTGTCGATGAGGTCCTTGTTGGTCTTGAATTCGTCCATGTGCTGCTGCATCCAGGTCATGGCTTCCACGGGGTTCATATCCGCCAGGAGCTTGCGCAGGATCCAAATGCGGTTGAGCGTGTATTGGTCGTACAGAAGGTCGTCGCGGCGCGTGGAAGACAGGATGAGGTTCACGGCCGGGAAGATGCGCTTGTTGGAGAGGTTGCGGTCCAGCTGGAGTTCCATGTTGCCCGTTCCCTTGAATTCCTCGAAGATTACATCGTCCATCTTGGAGCCTGTTTCCGTGAGTGCGGTGGCCAGGATGGTGAGGGAACCGCCGTTTTCGATGTTACGGGCGGCGCCGAAGAAGCGCTTGGGTTTCTGGAGGGCGTTGGCGTCCACACCGCCGGTGAGCACCTTGCCGGAAGCCGGCTGAACGGTGTTGTAGGCGCGTGCAAGACGGGTGATGGAGTCCAGCAGAATCACTACGTCGTGACCGCATTCCACCAGCCGGCGGGCTTTGTCCAGAATCATATTGGCCACTTTGACGTGCCTTTCCGCAGGTTCGTCGAAGGTGGAAGCCACTACTTCGGCCTTTACGCTGCGCTGCATATCCGTCACTTCCTCCGGACGTTCGTCGATGAGGAGGACAATTTCATACACTTCCGGATGATTGTCCGCGATGGCGTTGGCGATGGCCTTCAGGAGCATGGTCTTACCGGTTTTGGGCTGGGCGACGATGAGGCCGCGCTGACCCTTGCCGATGGGCGTAAACATATCCACGACGCGGATGCTCTGATCCTTTTCGTGCCCGTGGCCCAGGAGGTTGAATTTCTCCGTGGGGAAAAGGGGAGTGAGGAAGTCGAAGGGAACGCGGTCCCGTACGAATTCCGGTGTGCGTCCATTGATGTATTTGATTTTTACAAGAGGGAAATATTTGTCTCCCTCACGCGGAGGACGGATTTCACCCGTTACGGTGTCTCCGTTCTTGAGGGCGTTCTGCTTGATCTGCTGCTGGGAAACATAGATGTCGTCCGGCGAATTCAAGTAATTGTAATCACTGGAACGGAGGAAACCGTAGCCGTCCGGCATCACTTCCAGCACACCTGTGGCTTCCACGGAACCTTCGAATTCAATGCGCTGGGGCTGTTGTTGCTGCGGCTGAGGCTGCTGGGGTTTTCCTTCCTGCTGCTGTCCCTTATTCTTCTTTTTACCCTGCTGCTGGGGCTGCGGCTGTTGCTTTTCTTCCTTCTGCGCCTTGTCTTCTTTCAGGTCATCGAAGAGCGTGTGGATGAACTGCTTACCGTCCACTTCTTCGGCCGGTTTTTCGGCGGGAGCCGCCGCCGCGGGCGCTTCTTCCTTCTTGGCGGGCTTGCGGCCGCGGGTTTTCTTGGGTGCGGGCTGCTCAGCAGCTGCGGGTGCCGGCTTTTCTTCGGGAACGGGTGCAGGCGCCGCTTCCGTCTTCTTGGGACGGCCGCGCTTTTTGGCGGCGGCTTTGGGGGCGTCTGCGGGTTTCTGGGACTCCAGAACGGCTTCCTGGTCCAGGATGGCGAAGCCTACATCGGCCTTGTCCATCTTCTTGGCACCTTTGATACCCAGGGATTCGGCGAGGCTTCTGAGCTGTTCCTCGCTCATCGCATTCAGTTCTAAATAGCTATGGGGCATAGTATATAAGAATGTATTTCGGTAAAGAGGGCTTCCAGATCTGAAAGCCAGTGCAAAGATACAAAAAATGCTGAAAAAGAAAAATTATTTCAGCATATTATCCATGTAGGAATCAGACTTTTTATATCGCAGCAAATCCGCCAGGGCCGATGCATTGGCCGCGATGCGGAAACTGTAGCTCTTCCACATGCCCATCGGCACCCAGGAGACGGCTATATTGAAGCAGTGAAGGTCATAGGTGGCGCTGATCTGCGTAGTGGTCATCTTCATGGCCATTATATCGAAGCCGGATGTGGCCTGGATGGCCATGCGTGGCGTCAGTTTGATGTTTCCGCTCAGATTTATGGTTTGCGTAAAGTTCTTTTTTGTAATGAGTTCCTGCGTGGTGGGCTGGTAAGAAAATGTCTTCGCGTAGTTGAACGAATAGCTCACGTTCACCGACCAGGGCGCGTTGGGATTCATATAATAGACGTAGCCGCCGGGAATGTATTCGCCCGTCACCGGATGGTAGTAGATGCGCTGGTAAGTATTAGCATCGGCGCTCCCGCCGCCCTTGGTGCCGTCGTTGCCATCCAGCGCACCCTTTCCGCTGAAAGAGATAGAGGCCGACAGGGAAGCGTTCGTCAGGCGCAGCGGCCATCCGCTCTTGGTAATCTCATACTGGTTGATGCGCTGGCCGCGCTCATTGATGGCGTAAGGGTCGAAGTTCAGGTTACCGCTGAGGTTGATCTTGTTCAGCAGGTTCGTCGAGGCACTCACGCCCACATTGTTCATCTTCATCGAATCCGCCAGGAAGTTGTAGCCGGTGTTGATGGTGAGCTGGTCCAGCAGTTTCACTTTCTTGGTGCCCGTGCCGGTGGTGTCCCGCAGGTCCCGCACCTTAGCCTCCAGGTTGTTGCCGATGGAGATGTTCATGGTGGCGCTCCTGCCGCGTCCCGGCGCGGAAACGGTGTTATGGTTTCCCGTGAGCCCGTAGATGTTATACTGGCTTTCCGCGTGGTATTTTCCGTTCTTGTCGTAGTAGGCTTCCAGCGTGCGGTAGCCGTTGAAATGGGTGGCTTTCTCCGGCGACAGGTTTACGTTAATCGACGGAGTTATCACATGTCGGATGGCCTGCACCTTCCGGTGCTTGCCGAAGTTGAACATGCCATAGATGCGCGTGGACATGGCCAGGCTCCCCGAATACGTATGCGTGGCCCCAAACCCGTTGAAAGCCTTTCCGGGGTCCGTCACAAGTCGCTTGGCTATCACCTGGCCCCCGGCCTGGTCCGTCACCATGACGGGATTCCCATTGTCGTCTACTTCGTCCACCAGCGTCTGGCTGCCCTTGGAGAACATCCAGTTCATGCCGTAGTTCACGCTGGGTGTGACATTGATATACTTGAAGAGCGTAAAGTTCGGGAGGCCGATCTGGAAAGTGTGCGACATGCCGTTGGCCATCCGGTCCATCAGCTTGGTGCTCAGGGAATCCCCGAATTCCTTCACGCGGTAGCTGCGGCCATCCTCACGGGTTTCCGTAACATAGTTCCCGTGTTCATCCAGAACGAAATCCTGCAGGTCCCGCACCTTGAAGTTGACGCGGTTTTGCAGGGAGGTGGAATAGCCGAACGAGATCTTCTCATAGAACTTTTCCTTGCCAACCCGGTTCTTCTGCTTGAAAGGATAAAAACGCGTCACCGAAAGGGTTACGTTGGGCAGGGTGATCGAGTAACTGGAGTCCCTGGAGTTCTGGCTGTGCAGGGCATTCACGCTCAGGTTCACCTTTCCGTTCCAGTTGCGGGAATAGGAAATGGATGAACTCACCTGGTTCTGCTGGGCTTCCGTCACCGAACGGGAATTGTAGCGGCTGTTGGAAGGGCTGGAGAAGTTCACCGAGGCACTGAACGTGGTCCCGGGATGGGCTTTGGAATCCTGCTGGTGTGACCACCGGAGGCCGAAGTTCTGGGACTGGTAGAAGTCCGAACTGCCTCTTTCACCCGTCTGGTCGTTGGAGTAACTGAAGGCCAGCGACCCATTGAACTTGTAATTGACCTTATAGCGGGAATTGACGTCCACCGCCCATGAGCCAAGCGTATAGTAGGATCCGGTGATGGATACGTCGAAGTAATCGCCGATGACAAAGTACATGCCCGCGTCCCGCACAAAGAAACCTCGCGCCATTTCCTCGCCGAAAGTGGGCATCAGAAGACCGGTGGCCCGGGTGGGCTTCTTGGGCACGAATCCGAAGGGGAGGACCAGGGGCACGGGGACATCGGCTATCACGGGCCAGGCAGGACCGAAAACGGTTTTTTGCGATGGCTCTGTAATGACCTTCGCCATGCTCAACTTCAGGTAATAGTGCGGGTGCTCCAGGTCGCAGACGGTGTATACTCCATTCGTCAGGTTGATGGAATTGTCCGGCATTTTCTTGATGTTCTTGCCCTGAAGGATGCCTTCCGCTTCCTTGGTGACCATATTGGTGATGCGGGCTTTCCTGGTGTCGAAGTTGTAGCGAAGGTCGTCCATTTTGTAGGACTGGCCCTTCTCTTCCATCTCCGGAAGGCCCTCCATCTCTCCCGTGACCGGGTTTTTGCGGCCGGTGGCGTACACCGTATTGGTGTTCATGTCGTACTCAATGTAGTCTGCCGTCAGTTTCAGATCCTGGTAGGTGACGGTGGCGCCGCCGTAATAGTATATTTTGCGCTGTCCGTTGGAGAAATCCGTGATAATGGAGTCCTTGGCGGTGGAGAAGGCCGGTACGTCCAGGGAACTCTTCTTCAGCAGATCCAGCGAATCCCGGCGGGCCGTAGCTACGGAATCTGCCCGGCGGAGGGAGTCGCTCAGGGGCAGGACGAGGGAGTCCCGACGCGTCAGGAGCGAGTCGTTTGAGGCAAGGAGCGAATCCCGCCGGAACCCCAGCGAATCCGGCTGCTGCCGGAAACGCCGTGCCTCGGCCTCACCCAGGGAAAGGCCGGCGCAGAGAACGGACAGGAACAGATATTGCAAAAACTTCCTTGCCACTACGGATATTTTTTGCTACTTTTGTACAATAATATAAATATGCAAATTTAAGCCATATTCCACAATTTTCAAAACCGCTACGCTATGAAGAAGCTGCCTTTAGCGCTCGTTGTCGCCGCCGTACTTGCAATCCCCGTGCCTTCCTTCGCACAAACGGATGCGCTGCGGCTGAAGACAGTAGTCATTGACGCCGGTCACGGCGGAAAAGACGCCGGTTGCGTCAGCAAGGACAAGAAAACCTATGAAAAGGATATCGTCCTGGATATCGCAACCCGGCTTCAGAAGAAGATATCGGCCGCTTACAAAGATGTCAATGCAATCATGACGCGCTCGGACGACCATTTTGTGGAATTGGAGCAGCGCGCCGTCATCGCGAACAAGGCCAACGCCAACCTTTTCATTTCCATTCACGTGAATGCGGCAAAAACCGGGACCACGGCCCGTGGTTATTCCGTGCATGTGCTGGGCCAGTCGCAACGCGCCGGGAATGACCTGTATTCCAAGAATCTGGATCTGGTAAAGCGGGAGAATTCCGTAATCCTCCTGGAAGACAATTATGAGACCAAATATCAGGGCTTTGACCCGAACGATCCTCAGTCTTCCATCATTTTCTCCCTGATGCAGAACGCGCACCTGACGGCCAGCCTTACTTTTGCCGACGATGTGGCCCAGGCCATGAAAGACGGCCCCATCAAGAAATCCCGCGGGGTTTCCCAGGATCCATTCTGGGTACTTTGGAGAACCGCCATGCCTGCCGTTCTTATCGAGGTGGGATTCATGACCAATCCGGACGATCTGGAAACCATTCGCAGCGAAGAGGGGAGGGAAGGAATAGCCGACAGTATTTTCAAGGCGTTTTGCGTCTTCAAGACACGTTACGACGGAGAGGATAAAGCGGCAGAAGCGGTTTCGGCGCCCGTAGAAACCACACCCGCCGAAGAGGCACAGCCCGCTCCCGCGAACACCGACGAACCCCTCTACGGCATCCAGATTCTGGCCATCGGGAAAAAGATGGATCCTGCAGATCCTTTCTTCCACGGATACAAGGCTTTGGAACTACAAGCCGGAAAGCTTTACAAATATATTATATGCACGGACAGCAAGCTTTCCAATGTGAAGAAATCTTTTGCAAAAGTTCAGCAGATTTTTAAAGATTCATACCTTGTAAAGGTGACCGACGGATTATCCGCACCCGTTCGCTGATTTATGTTGATTTCAGTAAGCTGTAACGGGGAATAAACAAGGAATCTGTTATTAGGAATTATTCCAAATAAGGAATGTGTATATATTTTTTGAGGGGGCTATTTCTTTATGCAAAACACTGATTTTTAGCACTTTAAAAAAGTGAGAAAAATCGGGTTCCGTTTTTGTAATATAGGCATAAAATTTTTATTAAACAAGAGCAAATTCAGTTTTTTATAAGAATTTTTTCCCCCATCTTTGCAGTCCAATAACCAGTAAAGACAGTTCGGTTTTTTTGCTATTCCGGGATGATAGACCAGGAAAGACATATTGCGGTATGGAATAACTGTCTGCAGATCATTGAAAACAACATTGATCCGCAGCAGTTCTCCACCTGGTTCAAGCCCATCCGGCCTGTTTCGCTGGAAGGTGCCCGTCTCACCGTAGAGGTCCCCTCGGATTTCTTCCGGGAATACATAGAAGGCGCTTATAAGGAATTGCTCCGCCTGACCATTCGCCGTGCCATTGGCGCAGACGCCCAGCTGTTCTATCTGGTGCGTCCGGTGCAGAACCACGAAGGAATGCTCATTCCGGCCTCCAAGAGCGCTCCGCTCACCAACAATTCGGTTTCGGTGCCCACATACCAACCTTCCGGTCCGCAAAGTCCTTTTGTATTTCCGGGGACGCAGCGCGTGAAAATCAATCCGCGCCTCAATCCGGTTTACTGCTTTGCCAATCTGGTGGAAGGGAACTGCAACAAACTGGGGGTGAACGCCGGCGAAAGCATTTCGCAGAATCCCGGCAAGACGCCTTTCAACCCGCTTTTCCTCTTCGGCGGCCCCGGTCTTGGCAAAACCCATATCGCCCAGGCTATCGGCATTGACATCAAGGAGCGTTTCCAGGACAAGGTGGTCCTTTATGTCACTGGCAATGAGTTCAAGACGCAGTATATGGATGCCGTAAAAGGCAACCGCATCGTGGATTTCATCGCGTTCTATCAGCGCATAGACGTCCTTATCGTGGACGATATCCAGGATCTCATCGGCCCGGCCTCCCAGAACACCTTCTTCAACGTGTTCAATCATCTGCACCAGAACGGCAAGCAGCTCATTTTTACCAGCGACCGCGCGCCGGTGGACCTGCAGAACTTTGAGGCCCGTCTGCTGTCCCGCCTCAAGTGGGGACTGTCCGTGGAACTTACCAAGCCGGACTATGAAACCCGTCTGGGGATGCTGCGCGCCCGCGCCCTGCGCGAAGGAGTGGCCCTCAGCGAGGACGTTCTTTCCTATCTCGCTTCCCGCATCAAGACCAATTTCCGTGAGCTGGAAGGTTCCCTGACTTCGCTGGTGGCCTATGCCACCCTGGGCCATCGGGACATCGACGTGGAACTGGCCCAGAGCGTTACCGGCAAGATTGTGGGCGAGGAAGAAACCCGCATCGGCACGGACACCATCATAGACACCGTGTGTGAGTACTTCAACATCACGCGCGAGCTGCTTCTCTCCAAAACGCGCAAGCGCCAGATCGTGCAGGCCCGTCAGATTGCCATGTACGAATGCCGGAATCTGGTTCCCGGCTGCTCGCTCAGCACCATCGGCGGGGAACTGGGCGGAAAAGACCACGCCACGGTGCTTCACGCCTGCAATACCGTGCAGGACCTCATGTCCACGGACAAGTCCTTCCGTCAGTGGATAGAGGACATCGAAGGGATGATTGTGGTCCCCGTAGAAAAGTAATTAGGATTTCCCCTCTTTTTTCATTATCTTTGGTGAATAAATCACCAAAGTAATTATGGATTCGGCATCTGTCCTCAGGATTTTCCAGGAAATCACCTGCATCCCGCGTGAAAGCGGTCACGAAGAAAAAATGACGGAGTACCTGCAGCAGTTCGCTGTCAGGCTGGGTTTGCCCTGCAAGACGGACAAAACCGGCAACGTGCTCATCTCCAAACCCGCATCCAAGGGGAAGGAAAAAGTGCCGGCGCTGGTTCTGCAGGCCCATCAGGATATGGTGTGCGAGAAAAATGCGCACTTTGAATTCGATTTCCACAAACAGCCCATCCCGTACGTTATCGAAGACGGCTGGATGGTCGCGAAGGACACCACCCTGGGGGCCGATGACGGCATTGGCATCGCCACCTGCCTGGCGCTGCTGGAAAGCAAGGACCCCATGGGCAAGCTGGAATGCCTTTTTACCATCTCTGAGGAAACCGGCATGGACGGCGCCTTTGCGCTGGAACCCGGTTTCTTCGAGGGCAAGACGCTCATCAACCTGGACTCGGAAGACGAAGGCCAGCTGTTCGTGGGCTGCGCCGGCGGTCTGGACACTACGGCCACCTATGCCTTCTCCCGCGAGCCGTTGCAGAAGGGCTACAAAACCCTGAAAGTCCGCGTTTACGGTGCTCAGGGCGGTCACAGTGGAGACGACATCAATAAAGGCCGCGCCAACGCCCTGCGTGAGCTGGTGCGCTTCCTTTTCACGGAACTGCAGTATGACTTCCAGTTGATTTCCCTCGGCGGCGGCAACAAGCCCAACGCCATCTGCCGGGAAGCCTGGGCTCTCATCGCCGTCCCGGCCGATGAAGTGGAAGAGATGAAGGCCGATGTAAAAGCCTTCAGCGACGTCCTCGCTGCGGAGTATACCACTTCAGACCCGGATGTCCGGGCAGACTGCGAGGCAGTTGTATGCAAGGAAAAACCCATTGCGGAAGGCGACGCAGCCAACCTGATCGCTGCGCTTCTTGCCTGCCCGCACGGGGTGGAACGGATGTCGGCGGATATTCCAGGCCTGGTGGAAACTTCCACCAACCTTGCCGCCGCGCACATAGAAGGGGATATCCTCACCGTCATCACCAACCAGCGCAGTTCTGTGGTCTCCGAACTGCATGCCCTGGCGGAAAGGGTGGAAGCCGCCCTAAGCCTCGCCGCCTTTGAGGTTGAGCACCATGGGGAATATCCCGGATGGAAACCCAACCTCAAGTCACATGTCCTGGAAGTCTCCCTGAAGAGTTACCGCAAACTCTTCAAGACAGATCCGGAGGTGAAAGCCATCCATGCCGGCCTGGAATGCGGCCTGTTCCTGGAGAAGTTCCCGGATCTGGACATGATTTCCTTCGGCCCCACGCTCCGCGGCGTGCACGCTCCCGGGGAGAAGTTGGAACTGGCTTCCCTGGATAAGTTTGTGGCGCATTTGAACGACGTAGTACTGAATTTTAAATGATAAAGATTGCCCCATCCATGCTGTCGGCGGATTTTCTGCATCTGGAAAAGGATGTGGAACTGGTGAACCGGCACGCAGATCTCTTCCATCTGGACATTATGGACGGCACCTTCGTGCCCAATATCTCCTTCGGGTTCCCGGTGGTGGAAGCCATCGCACGGCAGGCGGAGAAGCCGCTGGACGTGCACCTGATGATCGTCCATCCGGAAAAGTACGTGGAGCGTTTTGCCAAGGCTGGCGCCGCGTACATCAGTTTCCACTATGAGACGGCGAAGGAGGAATCGGCCGAAATTATCGCGCAGATCCGGGCGCTGGGCGTCCAGGCGGGCATCGTCATCAACCCGGACTGTCCGGTGGAAGCCCTCTTCCCGCTGCTGGACAAGGTGGATTTCGTGCTCCTGATGAGCGTTTTCGCCGGATTCGGCGGGCAGAAGTTCATTCCGGAGACCATCGGCCGGATTAAGGCCGTGAGGGCGGAACTGGACAGCATCGGCCGGAAAGAAGTGCCCATCGAGGTGGACGGCGGCATCGGCCCGGACAATGCGGCGGAAGTGGTGAAGGCGGGCGCGGAAATCCTGGTTGCCGGCAGTTCGGTCTTCAAGGCGGAGAATCCGGCTGGTGCCATCCGTGCCATGCGGGGATAATTTATTATATTTGTAGGATAAATAACGGTTTATATGATAACTCACGATCTTCGGCTCATCGCCGATGCCATTATTGACAAGAAAGGGGAGGGCGTCGTTGCCCTGGACCTTCGGCAGATAGACGGCGCCATCACGGACTGGTTCGTGGTGTGCGACGGCTCCAACACCACGCAGGTGGGAGCCATCGCCGACAATATCGCCGAAAAGATGAAGGAGGAAGGCCATACCCTGTACCGTAGTCAGGGAGAGGGCAATAACTTCTGGATCATTCAGGATTATGGCAACATCGTGGTACATATTTTTCTGAAGGAATATCGGGAGTTCTACCGCCTGGAGGCTCTCTGGGCCGATGTCCCCCGTAAAGAATACAAGGCAAGAAAGTAATGAAGAAAAAGATAAATCTCTCCTGGCTGTATTTCCTGCTCCTGCTGGGAATCGGCTATCTATTGTTCAACAACCAGCGTTCTTCGGATCCGGAAAAGATTGAATGGGCGGAAGTTCAGTCCATGATCGAGGCCGGGGACGTGTCGGAAATCACCTTTATCCGGAACGACTTCAAGGGTGAGGTAAAACTGCGTCCGGAACGGGTGGCCAAATATACGGACAAGTTTCGCGACGGCATCCCGCCCAAACGCGCCCCGCAGTTCTTCTTCCTGGTTTCCAGTAAGTTCAACCCCGAAGAAACCTTCGCCGAGTTGAACGGTGCGCCGGAAGTCACGGACCAGTTCAAGGTCATTATGAAGAACGAAGAACATATCTGGGGAGAAATCCTTCAGATGGTTCTTCCCCTGGTGATTCTCATCGTCTTCTGGATGCTGATGTTCCGTGGGGTAAACCGCGGTGCGGGTGGCGCCGGCGGCGGTGGCTTCAATCCCTTCAACACAGGGAAATCCACTGCCAAGGAGGCCGATAAAAACCAGGTCAAGGTCACCTTCAAGGATGTGGCCGGCCTTTATGGCGCCAAGGAAGAGGTAATGGAGATTGTGGATTTTCTGAAGAGTCCACAGAAATACACCTCGCTGGGCGGAAAAATCCCCAAGGGCGCCCTGTTGGTAGGCCCTCCCGGCACCGGTAAGACGCTGCTGGCAAAAGCCGTGGCAGGGGAGGCCAACGTGCCTTTCTTCTCCATCAGCGGTTCGGACTTCGTAGAAATGTTCGTGGGTGTGGGTGCCTCGCGTGTGCGTGACCTCTTCCGTCAGGCCAAGGAAAAGGCTCCCTGCATTGTCTTTATCGATGAAATTGACGCCGTGGGCCGCGCCCGTGCCAAGAACGGTGGATTCTCCTCCAATGACGAGCGGGAGAATACGCTTAATCAGCTCCTTACGGAAATGGACGGCTTCGGCACCAACAGCGGCGTGATTGTGCTTGCCGCCACCAACCGGGCCGATATTCTGGACCAGGCACTCATGCGTGCCGGTCGCTTCGACCGCCAGATCAACGTGGAGCTGCCGGAACTGAAGGAGCGCGAGGAAATCTTCCAGGTGCACCTGAAGGATATCAAGGTGGCCGAGGATTTCAACGTGGAATTCATGGCCAAGCATACGCCCGGCTTCTCCGGGGCGGATATTGCGAATGTCTGCAACGAAGCGGCCCTCACCGCCGCCCGCCGCGGCCACGAGAAAGTGCTGCAACAGGACTTCCTGGATGCCGTAGACCGCATTATCGGCGGCCTGGAGCGCAAGTCCAATACCATCATGACGCCTGCGGAGAAACGGACGACGGCTTATCACGAGGCAGGTCACGCCCTGGTGGGCTGGCTGCTGCCGTACGCGGATCCCGTGTTCAAGGTTTCCATCATCCCGCGCGGCAAAGCCCTGGGGCTCACCTGGAGCCTGCCGGAAGAACGGAAGAACTGGTCAAAGACCGTAATGATGGACCGGATGTGCATGCTTCTGGGGGGCCGCGTGGCAGAAGAAATCCTTAACGGAGAGCCTTCCACCGGTGCTTTGAACGATCTGGAGCGTCTGACCGGCATGGCCTATTCCATGGTGCAGTACTATGGCATGAGCGATAAAGTGGGCAACCTTTCCTTCTATGATTCCTCCGGTGCCCGTGGCTACAATCTGGTAAAACCCTATTCGGAGAAAACGGCCGAACTGATGGACCAGGAAGTGAAGGCCATCGTGGAGAGTATCCATAAGCGTACCTTGAAACTCATCGAGAGCCACAAGGATGCCTTCATGCAGCTGGGTGCCCTTCTCCTGGAGAAAGAGGTGGTATTTGCCGATGATCTGGAGCAGATCCTGGGTCCCAAGGTGAAACCCGCCGAAGACGATCAATTCCCGCAAGAAGAACACTCCAAGGCATGAACGGAACCGTAAAACGCAGTATTTTCGGACTTCTCTTCCTGGCAGTCATGCTGGGGGGACTTCTGTATCATGAATATGCCTTCGGCATCCTTTTCCTGTTTATCTCTTTCCAGATGCTGCTGGAGTTTTACAGGATTAACCTGGGGGATTCCATGCGTTTTCTGCAAACGGCCGGCCTGATTGTGGGGAACATCCTGTTCCTGCTGGGCTTCTTCTATTTCAGGGGGGATGCATCCTTGTCGCTGTTCGTTGGCGGCGGTGTGGGTCTTCTGCTGTTGCTGCTGTGCCAGTCGGTGCTACAGATAAACCACCAGGACTTCCCCAAGTTCGCCTTCATTCTGGCCGGGCTTCTGTATGTCTCACTGCCTCTGGCACTGTCTCCTGCACTGGTCTTTACGGAAGGCTCTTTCAGCGGCCTGCTGCTTGTGGCTTTCTTCTGCATTATTTGGGCTTCGGATGTTGGGGCATACTGTCTGGGAATGCTGTTCGGGCAGAAAATCTGGCCCGCCAAGATGTGCCCAAGCATTTCTCCCAAAAAGTCCTGGGCCGGGTTCATCGGTGGACTGCTGTTCGCCTGTCTGGCGGGCGCCGTCCTTAAATGGACAGGTCTTTTGGCGCTCTCCATGTTTCACTGTGTGGTCATGGCAGCCGTCATGCATGTTTTCGGAGTCTTCGGGGACCTCTTTGAATCGCTTTGGAAACGTGCTGCCGGGATAAAGGATTCCGGGAACGTTATTCCCGGGCATGGAGGCCTGCTGGACCGCTTCGACAGTGCCCTTTTCGCCATCCCCGCCGCTTGTATTTACCTTGCAATCATCGGCCTATGAAATGGATAAAGATAGATAATGATTCCTATGGAACCATTCTTTTCAGCTGGGTGGTCTGCGCCCTGTTTATTTTCCTGACTGCGCGTTTCATCCATAACCTGTGGATCAGTCTGCCCATCTCGGTCTTCCTGGTGATTTTTATGGTCTTTATCACCTGGTTCTTCCGCGTCCCCAACCGGGAGACCCCTTTCATGCACAACGACCAACTGGTCACTTCCGTCGCCGACGGAAAAGTGGTGATTGTGGAGAAGGTCTTCGAGAAAGAGTTCCTGAAGCAGGAGTGCATCCAGATTTCCGTTTATATGGATTTCTTCGACGTGCACTGTAATTTCTGGCCGATCACCGGGAAGGTAACCTATTATAAATATCATCCCGGCAAGTATCTGCTGGCTTTCCATCCCAAGTCATCGGAAAAGAACGAACATTCGTCCACCTGCATGGAAAACGCCCACGGAAAGGTGTTCTTCAAGCAGATTGCCGGCACTTTCGCCCGTCGAATCGTGTGCTACGCAGAACCCGGGAAAATGGAGTATCGCGGGGACCAGTGCGGCGTGATCAAGTTCGGCTCACGCATAGACCTCTTTGTCTCTCCGGAGGCCGATATCAAAGTGAAGGTAGGGGATAAGGTCCGCGCCGTTGAGTCGGTTTTAGCGGTCCTGCCGGATTAATTCAACCAATTTATCTACAGCCTCGTCCTCGGGTATGTGCCGGAGGACGGGTTCTTTTTTACGGTAGAGCGTCACTTTGCCGTGACCTTCGCCCACATAGCCGTAGTCTGCATCGACCATCTCGCCGGGGCCGTTCACAATGCAGCCCATCACTGCGATGACGATATTTTTGAAGCCTGAAGTGGCGGCTTTCACTTTGTTGAAGGTGCTTTCCAGATCATAGAGCGTACGGCCACAGCCGGGGCAGGCGATGTATTCAGGCTTATAGAAACGGCGTCTGCAGGCCTGCAGAATCTCGTTTTTGAGGTATTGGTCCTCAATGGGGATGTCGTCGATTTCGTGGTTCAGCAGCGCCGGGCCCCAGTCACAGGCGGCTTTGAGGAGGAGAGATTCTTCGCTTCGCTCAGAATGACAGTTATAGCGGCGGGCCAGGTACTGCGCCACGGGAATCTCGTTCTCCGGAGGCTCCGTAAGGGACACGCGGATGGTGTTGCCGATGCCTTCTTCCAGCAGCGTCGCAATGGCTACACAGCTCTTGACGCGGCCACTGTCGCCGTTGCCGGCTTCCGTCACGCCAACATGCAGGGGAAACACCACGCCGGACTTCTGCATCAGTCGCACCAGGGCACGGTAGGCTTCCACCATCACCACGGTGTTGGAGGCCTTGAGGGATACCACCACATTGTAGAAATCGGCTTCCACGCACATCTGTACCCATTCCATGGCGGCCAGGGCCATCGCTTCCGGCGTATTGCCGTATTTCTCCACGATGTATTTGCCCAGCGAACCGTGGTTGATGCCAATTCGTATTGCACGGTCGTATTCCTTGCATTTGGCCAGCAGGTCCCTGAAACGCTCGCGGGCCATCTCATGATTGGGATGGAAGTTCCCGGGGTTGATGCGGATCTTCTCCACGACGGGAACGACGGCCAGGGCTACATCGGCCGAAAAATGAATGTCCGCGACGAGGGGAATCTCTGCGGGAACGCGTGAGCGGATGGCTTCCAGGGCTGATACGTCCGAGAGGGAGGGGACCGTGATGCGGATGATTTGGGCTCCGGCCTTGGCGAGTCGCAGACACTGGGCCACGGTGGCGTCTACATCGGCCGTATGCGTATTGCACATCGTCTGGACCACAATGGGATGGCCGGAGCCGATGAGTACGTCGCCGACATGGACGGTGCGGGTCTGGATGGGTTTATTCGCCGGCATTCTGCTGTTCGATCATCTTTTTGGCCAGTTGCTTCAGCTGGGCACGCGTATGGCCGTAGCGGGGTGTAAGCTGGTAATAGACGCCCAGGGTGATGGCGCCGTCCAGCGGATAGGCGAAACGGTAATAATACTGGCTGGTATAGTCCGGGTTCCAGAAGCTTTCCCAGCCCCATTTTACCTGTGCATTCAAGTGGATTTCGACGGGGGAGAACATTAGGCCGAAACCCAGACCGCCCTGGACGCCATAGGTGAGGCGACGTTCGTGGTCCATGAAACTGTACTGATACTTCGTATAGTCCGGATTGGTGGCAAAACCTTCGTCCAGAACGCGTGAGATGGACGTTCTGTAACCGCCGTAGATGCCCAGTTTGATGAGCATCTTGAAATGCTCGCCCATATCCAGGTGGAAATGGCTCAGGATAAAGGCTTCGGGCACTTTCATCAGCACTTTGTAAGCGCCGGATGCGGGCTCCCAGGGCCTGTAACCCGTTTCCTCGTTGTATCGGAACTCATAGCCTTCATAGTTCTGCTGGGCGCCGAATTCCAGTCCCATGTTGGGAAATACGCCGAACATGGTGAAATAACGTACCACGGAAAAACCGTATACCGGAGCGGCCCATTGCATGGCGACGTCGCGCGTGGGATTGAACATACCCATCTGCATGGAGGCGCCGCCATAGGCACCCGCCATCCAATAGTCGTTGGGTTTGGCCACTGTGATCTGGAGGCTGTCAAGATACTCGTTCGTCACGGTATCCGGGAGAGAGAAAAACTCCTTCTCCAGGTCCACCTGGGCGCGGGCCTCAAAAACTGAAAAACACAGCGCCAGTACTATGAAAAGCCTTTTTCCGCTCATCTGAACAGTTCCTCCATATTCACATCCCATACCATTTCGGCCTTTTCCAGCACCTCAATCAGGAATTTGTCCTTCAGCTTGAAGAAACGCACTTTCTCCGGCTGACGGTGCTCCAGGAGATTGCCTGTGTCCACCAGGTTGTTCCGGTTCACGTCTTCCGTCATGCGAATGCAGTAATTGCCCGCTTTCAGGTAAGGGAAGAGGACTTCTCCGTCTTTTTCGGTTATTTTAGTGCGTAACACTTTGTTGCGCTGTTCGTTCAGCAGGTCGATGATATAACGGTTCCGCACGCCGGAGAGATTCAGGGTGATGGATGAGAGCTTTTCGTCGTTCGGCAGCGTGGTCTTAAGGAGGGTGCTGTCGTTGTAGAAGCCGTTAACATCGCGGAATCTGCGGTGCGGAATCTTCAGATAATAGTCATAACCCACCTGAAACGGCTCCGTGGGGAAAATGCTGTAGTGGCGCAGGTTCGTGCTGTCCCGGACTACCCTTACGCTGCCTTTGCTTTCCTGTTGGCGGGGATTGACGCTCTTGAACTCCAGCTCATCCCAATGTTCCTCGATAAGCGGGAAGTCGAAGGTTACCTGGAACCCGTATTGCTCGATGAGGGTGGCATCGGCCTCCGTCTTCATCACGGCAGTGGTGTCCTCATGCTTGCGGTTACGGGTGTCCTTCTGCTTTTTCATCAGTTCGGCCCGCGCCTCCTTGCTCAGAAACAGTTTGACGGTCTCCTTGGTGCGTTTGAGACGGCCTGTGGTATCCGTCTTGTCATAGACCAGGTCCAGTTTCAGCGTGTCCGGCATCTTCCGCTGGTCGTTTACCCAAAGTTCAAGGGAATCCAGCTGGGGATTGAACTGACGGAGCAGTTTTTCCCGAGGCAGTCCCTTGATTCGCATGTCGTAGATGTGCGCGCCCGGTGCCATGAAGGTGAGATAGGCCGTCCGTTCGCCTACGCGTTCCTTCTTAACGATATACTGTTTGGAAGGTTTCTCGCGGAAGACGTTCAGTTCAAACTGCGTTTTCCGGGCCATGCAAAGGGCCGTATCCTTCATGTCGAACTTTTTGAATTCGTAGAGGGAGTCATTATAGACGATATCCGGACGGAAGAGACTGTCCAGAAAGGCGATACGTTCGCTTTCCGGGTCATATTTGTTGTTGTTATTCTCGTCCTTGATGGCATAGACGCGGTAGACGGTGTCCTGGATATTCCGGATGCTGAAATAGCCCCAGTCGTCGGTTTTGGCGGCGGCTACCGGCCTTTGCAGGAAGACGGCCGAATCCGCCTGATCTTTATACAGAAGGACGGTGGCGCCCTTCAGCGGTTTCAGCGAATTGCAATCCTGCACCAAACCGGTTACGCACATGGAATCTATCTGCTCGCCGGTGGAGAACACAAGGGTAAACCCGGGGTAGGGGTTTCCTTCGTTGTTGTCCACGATGGCGCCGGTGAGATCCAGCGTATAGGTGGTGTTGGGTTCCAGATCTTCTTCAAAGGTGACGACCAGCGATTTCCCTTTAATGGCGCCCTTCGGTTTTTTCTCCATGGGGGGAGAGAGGAAAATGCTGCTGGCATCCTTGATTTTCACGTATTCGTTAAAGGTGAAGACCAGCTTGGTTCCGTGTGTGGGCACATTCGCCGTGCCGGGAAGGGGATTCACCTTTGTCATCAACGGCGGAATGGTGTCCTTGGGGCCTCCCGTGGGCGGTGTGGTTGTGTTGGCACATCCCATGGGGAAGAACAGCGGCAGCAGGAAAATGGCGGCCGGAATGAGCGGGAAAAGGTTTTTCAGTTTCATAGGTCGCTCCGGGTTACTTTTTCAATGCCGTCGATGGAAGAAAGTTTCTTCATCAGCTGGTCCAGGTTTTCCTTGGAGGAAATGGACAGGTCTATGTATCCGTCGAAGATGCCTCCATCGGCCTGCAGGCTGAGCCTGCGCATGTTCACGCCCATGATGAGGGAGACGTATCGGGAGATTTCGTTCAAAAGCCCCACGCGGTCCACGCCCTTGAGGGTAATGCGGACCAGGAAAGTCTTTTCTTCCGTATCCGAGGGCCATTCGGGGACGATTACGCGGTCTCCGTGCGTGGCGGCGAAGCTTTCGGCCACCGGGCAGGTCTTCTTGTGTACGGTGATGGTGCCGTCGGGCATCTTGAAACCGATGACGGAGTCTCCGGGAATAGGTTTGCAGCAACTGGCGATGATATAGCCGCTTTCCGTCTTGACTTCTTCCTGCTCCGAAGGTTTCTTATCTGGATTCTGATTGCCGCGGAAGGCACGGGAGAGCCAGTTTCCGCGGCTGGTGTATCGCTTCAGGATACTCTCCAGGTCCGTGTGCTTGACCGTCCCGACCCCGATACCGTAAAAGAGTTCCTCCCGGGACGGGGCTTTACAGGCCGATTCAATCCGCTGAAGAATGGTTTCGTTCAATTTGACTTCTTCATTCGCGGCCATCTGTTCCAACAGGCCCCGGCCGTAGTCCACGGCAATCTTCCGGCGACTGTTGAAGTAGTCCCTTACCAGGGTGCGTGCGCGGTGTGTTGTAAGGAAATCCAGCCACTGAAGCTGCGGTTTTCCGTCCTGGGCCGTGATGATTTCCACTTTGTCGCCGGTTTTCAGCGGCTGGCTCAGTTGCACCAGTTTATGGTTTACCTTTGCGGCGATGGCCTTGTGGCCGATTTCCGTATGGATAAGGTAAGCGAAATCCAGCGCGGTGGCCCCCTTCTGGATGCTGCGTTGTTCTCCCTTGGGGGTGAACACATAGATGACAGTGGATGTCAGGTCATTGTGGATGATGTCCAGTAGCTCCAGGGCGTTTACATTGGGGTTCGTCAGGATGCCCTGGATGTGATTGATCCAGGCGTCCATCTCATAATCGCCCTCACCCATGATGCCGTGGCGTTTGTAGGCCCAGTGGGCTGCAATGCCTTTTTCGGCTATGTCATCCATACGCTTGCTGCGGATCTGGACTTCCACCCATATCCCCGATTCGCTGAGCAGCGTGCAGTGCAACGCTTCATATCCATTGGCTTTCGGACGCTTTATCCAGTCGCGCTTGCGTTCCGGGAGCTCCATGTAAAGGTCCGTCAGTATGGTGTATATGCGGTAGCACTGGTTTCGCTCCGTGTCTTTCGTGTCCGCCTTCGGCTCGAAGATGATTCGGATGGCATACAGGTCGAATATTTCGTCGAAGGAAATGCCCTTGTCCTGCATCTTCTTCCAGACGGAATACGGCGTCTTGACGCGTTTTTTTATGGCATAAGTGAATCCGTCCTTGTCAAGGGCTTCTTCGATGGGTTTTACGAACGCGTCCATCTCCGCCCCCTTTTCCTCTACCAGGCGGTCAATGCGCCGCTGGATTTCATCGTAGGCTTCCGGTTCCTTGTATCGCAGCCAGATGTTCTCCAGCTCGCTCTTAATGGAGTACAGGCCCAGCCGGTGCGCAAGGGGGATAAAGATGAACATGGTTTCGCTCAGAATCTTGTCCCGCTTGTGCTCCGGCATGTGCTCGATGGTGCGGCAGTTGTGCAGGCGGTCGGCCAGTTTGATGAGCACCACGCGCACATCGTCATTCATCGTGAGAAGGATGCGCTTGAAATTTTCGGCCTGGAGGCTCTGCTGTGAAATGTCCGTACCGCGGGTCTTCTGTTCCGTATCCAGGACGTTTTTGATCTTGGTGAGACCGTCCACGAGTGTTGCGATTTTGGGGCCGAAGCGGTCCTGGATGTCCTCGATGGTATAATCCGTATCCTCCACCACATCGTGCAGGAGAGCGGCCGATATACTCTTGTATCCCAGGCCGATGTTGTCCACCACAATCTGGGCTACCGCGATAGGATGCAGCATATAGGGTTCTCCGCTGCGGCGCCGCACATTCCGGTGGGCGTCGTTGGCGAAATCGAAGGCACGCTGGACCACTTCCATCTCCGCATCGTTGGCGCAGCGGTCTTGAGCACTTTTCCGCAACACTTTCCAGTCGCGTTCAATGGCAGCGTAGTCTTCCTGTGTGAATTCCGAAAAACTCATAGGTTCAGATTCTTTTTGATGCGTTTTTTACGAGTACGCACGGCTTCTTTATTCAGTTTGTCCAGTTCTTCTATCGTCTGCTGTTTAATATCCACATTCTGGAAAGCGAAAGAGAGTTCCGCCCCGTACAGAATGACGGTCCAACCCAGATTCAACCAGATCATGAACAGCGGAATGGCCGCCACGACACCGTACACGGCGCTTTGTTTGGCCACCATTACCTGCGTTTCCAGATAGAGGTACTGGATGGCCGTGAATACGACACCGGCTATGATAGCCGCTTTCAGGGCGTGCCGATTGTGTACCTTGCAGGCCGGGATATGCTTGAACATGGCAAAGAGGACAAGGATGATGGCGCCCATGAAGATGCCCCAGTACATCAGGCTCCGCAAATGCTGCAGGAAGGCCAGGTCACCGGGGAAAACCAGGTCCAGCACGTGGGAATAGACCACCGAACCGGAGAAGAAGATGAGCACTACGAAGGGCGCCATGATGGTGATGCCGATGATAATGCCAATCGTCTTGAAGAGCTTTGTCTCCCGCTTCACTTCCCAGACATTGTTGAATACACGCCTGACGTTGATCATCAGGGAGATGACAATCCATACGAAGGTTGCCATGGAGATAAATCCAAAAAGACCGGATTTGGCCGTATTCACGATATTGTCGGCGGCATCCATCAACTTGCCGGTTATTTCCAGTTCACCGCCCAGTTTGGAATAGATGATATCGGTGAACAGATCCCTCAGGCCCAGTCCGTCCGTCAGATAGAAGCCGATGGCGATGGCGGGCACGACGGCAAGCATGCTGCGGAAAGCGAGCGCGGTAATCTGATAGCCGATTTTCTGGTCCGAAAAAGTGTTCATCATCAGGATCACCGTCTTGGCATCACGCACCAGACGTCCCTTCCAGCGGGAAAAATCCTTTTCGTCCAGCAGCCAGATATCGTGCGTAAAAAAGCGCACAATCCTGGAAATCCAGATGGAAATCCACCGGAAGAACACTTGCTTCTTATGCCACAGCTTGCCGAACATACTAAAACAGGGTGGGTTCTGGGTCTTCCGGCCCGACGGGCGAAGACGCCCCTTCGGTCTGGTCCGTCATGCCCGACTCCGATCGGGCATCTCCAATCAGTGCATAGAACTGCTCTTCATCAATGATGCTGATTCCCAGTTCTTCCGCCTTCTTGATCTTTTCCGGGCCGGGCTTGGTGCCGGCCAGCAGATAATCCGTTTTGCCGCTCACGGAGCCGCTGTTCTTGCCGCCGTTGGCTTCGATGAGGGCCTTCATTTCATCCCGTGAGATGCTGAAGTTACCGCTGATGACGATTGTTTTGCCAGCCAGCAAATCCGACGCTTTTTCGGCGGGGGCTTCCACGGCGAACTGCAGCCCCGCCTGCTGCAGGCGGGCGATTTCCAGCAGATTTGTGTCTGCGCGCAGGAAGTTATAAACGCTGTCCGCGATCACGTCTCCCACTTCCGGCACGGCCAGGATGTCCTCCCGGCTGGCGGCCTTCAGGGCCTCTATGTTACCGAAATGGCGGGCGATGTCCCTTGCGGTGGTTTCGCCCACATAGCGGATGCCTATGGCAAAGAGCACGCGCTCGAAGGGGACTTTCCGGGATTCCCGCAGACTCTGCAGGAATCTGGCGGCACTGCGCTCCTTCCAGCCTTCCAGTTGCAGGAGCTGGTTCTCCGTGAGCGTATATAAATCCGCAGGGGAGTGGACCAGGTCCAGGTTATAGAGTTGTTCCACCGTGGCTTCTCCGGCCAGGATGTTCATGGCTTTACGCGACAGAAAATGAAGAATCCTGCCTTTGATCTGCGTGGGACAGCCAGTGCCGTTGGGGCAGAACCAGCGGGCCTCGCCTTCGGGCTTGACCAGCGGTGTCCCGCAATCCGGGCAATGGGTGGGGAAGGCCGGCTCCTTGGCGCCGGGAACGCGTTTGGAAGGCTCTACAGCAGTTATTTTGGGGATGATTTCCCCGCCTTTTTCCACATACACCCAGTCTCCTTCGTGGATGTCCAGCATGCGGATCTGGTCCTCGTTCACCAGGGTGGCACGTTTGACCATGGTCCCGCTCAGGAATACGGGCTGAAGGTTGGCTACCGGCGTAACGGCGCCCGTCCGGCCCACCTGATAGTCTATCGAAAGGATGGGCGTGCAGGCTTCCTCGGCCTTGAATTTATAGGCTACGGCCCAGCGGGGACTCTTGGCAGTGAAGCCCAGTTCCTGCTGGATGTCCATTTCGTTGATCTTGATCACGATGCCGTCCGTGGGGAAGGGGAGTTCCTTCCTGGCGGTGTCCCAGTGGCCGATGAAAGCTTCTATTTCCTCGATGTTCCGGCAGATGCGGCGTTCGTCGCTGATGGGGAGGCCCCAGCTGGCGGCAGCCTTCAAGGCGGCGTCGTGCGTGGGATAGTCCACCTGGCCGGTGGGGATGTGATACAGGGTGCAGAAAAGTCCGCGCCTGCCCACTTCTTCCGGGTCCTGCAGTTTAAGGGACCCGCTGGCGGCATTGCGCGGATTGGCGAACAGGGGCTCTTCCTGGAGCTCTCGCTCGTGGTTCAGGCGGTCAAATGAGGCGTAGGGCATCAGGACCTCGCCGCGGATTTCGAATTCTTCCGGCCAGCCCGTTCCTTTAAGCCGATGGGGAATGTTGGCGATGCGCTTCGCGTTTTCCGTCACGTCGTCGCCCATTTTGCCGTCCCCACGGGTGAGGGCACGGAACAGAACACCGTTCCTGTACGTAAGGCAAATGGCCGTACCATCGAATTTCAGCTCGCAGCAATACGTGAAGGGCGTTTCAATGGATTTGGCGGCCCTGTCCGCGAATTCTTCCACTTCCTCAATGCTGTAGGTGTTGCCCAGGGACAGCATGGGGTATTTGTGGGGATACTTTGCAAATCCGCTTTCGGCCTTTCCTTCCTCCAGGTCCGAGCCCACGCGGCGGGTGGGGGAGTCTGCCGTGGCGAATTCCGGCCATTCGGCCTCCAGGGCCTCCAGCTCGTGCATCCGCTGGTCATACTCATAGTCGCTCATCACGGGGGCGTTCTCCACATAGTAGAGGCGGCTGTTCTCCCAGAGAAGAGCCTTCAACTCATCGATCCTGTGTTTCGCCTGCGTGCGGTCCATGTATGCGAGCGTGTGCGCCTATGCGTACACAAACCACAAAGATAGAGAAAAATGGGCATAAAAAAAAGAGTGTCGGCCTTCACAGGCGGACGCTCTTCCTAACCACATAATTAATAACACTAAAACTAATAACCAATAGATTGATTTCGTTGAGAGAACCTCACTTCCTCAATCCGGATACAAAGGTACGACAAAAATTTTGATTTGCAAATTTTTTATAAACTTTTTTGCATAATTTTTTCGAAAAATTGCAAAATAATAGTTAAGTGATTGATTTACAATGCTAGAAAATATTAGTAAAAATTTTGCCGAATGGCATATTTTACTGAATATTCAGCTTTTCCCGCAGGTGAAGCAGCATGTCGCGGGTCATTTCGTCCAAAGTGTAAGTGGGTTTCCAGCCCCATTCTTCGCGGGCGCAGGAGTCGTCCATCCGGTCCGGCCAGGAGGTGGCGATGGCCTGCCGGACGGGGTCCACTTCATAGCGGACTTTCAGCCCGGGAACATATTCGCGGATCTTGGCGAACAGCTGCTCCGGCTCAAAGCTCATGGCCGCGATGTTGAAGGAATTGCGGTGCTTCAGTTTTCCGGGGTCCGCCTCCATTAACTGGATGGCGGCATGCAGGGCATCCGGCATATACATCATATCCATATAGGTGCCGGGCGCGATGGGGCACACGAATTCCTCTCCCTTAACGGCCGAATAATACACTTCCACTGCATAGTCCGTGGTACCGCCGCCGGGCAGGGTGGTGTACGAGATAAGCCCGGGGAAGCGCACGGAACGCGTATCTACGCCATATTTATGGAAATAATAGTCGCTCAGGAGCTCCGTGGCCACCTTCGTGACACCATACATGGAGCGGGGCCTCTGGATGGTGTCCTGGGGAGTCCCGTCGTGCGGGGTTTCCGGACCAAAGGAGCCGATGGAAGAGGGCGTGAACACGGCGCATCCCTTCTCCCTGGCAATTTCCAGGATGTTCAGCAGGCCGTTCATCTGGATGTCCCAGGCCAGCAGGGGCTTCCTTTCGGCCACGGCGGAAAGAAGGGCCGCCAGGTTGTAGATGGTATCAATTTGGTACTGCTCCACGATGGCGGCGAGGCCTGCCGCATCGCGTACATCGGCCACGGCCGAAGGACCGCTCTCCAGCAGCTCACCCTTGGGCTCCGCGCCGGGGATATAGCCCGCGACGACGGTGCTTCCGGGGATTTCCCGCCGGATTTTCATGGTGAGCTCCGAGCCAATCTGCCCGGTGGAGCCGATGATGAGTACGTTTTTCATTTCCAAGGACAAATTTACGCAAAAAAAGTGTAACTTTGAATGCACTAAACGCTAAAACTATGTACGGTAAATTCAAAGAGCATCTCTCTCAGGAACTTGCTTCCATCCGGGAAGCGGGTCTGTATAAGAATGAACGCAATATTGCATCGGCCCAAAGCGCGGAAATCACGCTGGAGGGCGGGGCGAAGGCACTGAATTTCTGCGCCAACAATTACCTGGGCCTGGCGGACGACCCTCGCCTGATCGAGGCGGCGAAAAAGGCCATGGATTCCCGCGGATACGGCATGTCCTCCGTGCGTTTCATCTGCGGCACGCAGGACCTGCACAAGGCCCTGGAGAAGGCTGTGGCGGAATATTTCCATACGGAAGATGCCATTTTGTATGCGGCCTGCTTTGACGCAAACGGCGGCGTTTTCGAGCCATTGCTGACGGCCGATGACGCCATCATTTCCGATGCGCTGAACCATGCTTCCATCATCGACGGCGTGCGCCTGTGCAAGGCCGTCCGCTACCGTTATGCCAATGCGGACATGGCTGATTTGGAAGAACAGCTGAAGGCCGCCCAGGCCCAGCGTTTCCGCATCATCGTCACGGACGGCGTGTTCTCCATGGACGGCAATGTGGCCCCCATGGACAAAATCTGTGACCTGGCGGAGAAGTATGACGCGCTTGTGATGGTGGACGAAAGCCACAGCGCCGGCGTGGTGGGTGCCACGGGTCACGGCGTGGCGGAGTTATATAACTGCTATGGCCGCATCGACATTCATACCGGTACACTTGGAAAGGCCTTCGGCGGCGCCGTGGGCGGTTTCACCACCGGCCGCAAGGAAATCATCGACATGCTGCGCCAGCGTTCGCGCCCGTACCTCTTCTCCAACTCCATTCCGCCCATGATTGCCGCAGCCGGCCTGGAGACCTTCAAGATCCTGAAGGAAAGCAACGCACTGCACGATAAATTGGTGGCCAACGTGGAGTATTTCCGCGGCAAGATGCTGGAAGCCGGTTTCGACATGAAACCCACCCAGAGCGCCATCTGCGCCGTGATGCTGTACGACGCTCCGCTTTCTCAGAAATTCGCCGCTGCTATGGCCCAGGAGGGCATTTTCGTCACAGGCTTCTATTACCCCGTGGTCCCCAAGGGCGCAGCCCGCATCCGCGTGCAGCTGTCGGCCGCCCACACGCGTGAGCAGCTGGACAAAGCCATCGCCGCCTTCGTCAAAGTAGGGAAGGAGCTCGGCGTACTGAAATAATTTTGCAGATTCGGGAATAACCACTATCTTTGCATTCCGTTTTGGTACTATGGCCGAGTGGTTAGGCACAGGTCTGCAAAACCTGCTACAGCGGTTCGATTCCGCTTGGTACCTCCAAAAATCGCCCCCGGATTGACCAGGGGCGATTTGTCATTCTGAGCGCTTATTTATCCGGCTGTAATTTCTGATTCAGTTTCAGGCCGTTTCTTAGGGATTTGAGGTTCCCCTTCGTGAGGTCCGACTCATACACGTGATCATAGCACTTGAACGCTATGCGGAAGCGCTTGCCGGAGAGGAAGGGCTTAACAATTGCGCAGGAGACGGTGCTGTAATCCAGCAGGCCCACGCCGTTGGTGTTCCGGCAGGGGAGTTCCTTCACGGTGCCCACTTCCTCCTCCAGCAGTTCAATCAGGCCGTTCAGCGTTTCCAGGGCTTCGTCTGCATTGGACCCGAGGCAAATGCAGGTTTCGGGGGTCTTCTTGAAGGAGCCGTCTAAGATGCTGCCCACTTCAATGTCCACGCGGCTGGTGGTGTGGCCCACGCTCATATAGTAGCCGAAGGTACCGTCGGCGTCTTTATACTTAAATACGGAGAAAACGTCGTCGTTGTCGTCCAGCTGCACCGCTTCGTACCGCTGTCCAGCGGGAATATCCTTTTGCGCGGACGCTGCAAATGCGGTTCCGCAGGCAATAGTAAGGGCAATCAGAATCTTTTTCATATTGTAACTGTTTTAGTTCCGTGGTTACTACTTTACAAATATAGCACCAATTTTTCATTTCCTGCTTCGGCACACTCTTTGCCAAATCCACGGGCAAAAACTTCTATGCGAAAACTCCTGCTTCTTGCCCCCCTGCTTTTCCCTGCACTCATTAATGCTCAGGAACTCTTTCCCGTTAAAGGTCGAATCATAAACGAACAGGGCGCCCCCGTAGGGTATGTGCACGTGGGCATACCGGGAAAGCAAATTGGCACTGTCTCCACCATCGACGGCCGATTCGAAATAGCCGTCCCGGCCGACACCCTGGAATTCCACCACGTCTCCTATCAGACCGCCTTGTACCCCGTTTCCGGGCCGGGGGAGGATGTGCTTATCGTGATGAAGGATGCAGAGCTGCCCCCGGCGGTAATCTTCAGCGTGCGTACGCCGTTTGCATACTCGACGGAACTGTGGGTTTGCAGGTTGTTAACATCGGCCTTCAGGGATACGTGAATCTTCTGAGGCTTTGCAGAAGGGGTGTCGGGATCGGTCTTCGTACAGGCGGAGAAACCGCTTGCCAGAACTGCCGCTATCGCCAGCAGACTGGCCCAGTATTTCATCTTACTCATACGATCCAATCCTCCTCAGGGTAACTGACATTAAAGGATGCAGAACTGCAGATGATGACCTGCTCCTTCAGCTCCAGCACAGTTGCGCCGGCGCTTCATAAGACATTTTTTTGCACATGGCAGGCAGATACTACTAATTGACCGTCGCAAATTTATAAAAAATTTTATTAATCCACAAAACACTTTTCTGTTCGGCACCTGGTCAGGACCAATTTCCTTGAAGCCCGGTCCTGGCTGGGAGCTAAAGCACATGGCGAAGACCATATAGTGCCGTTTTGGGTCCTGGTCGGGAAATCAAAGATACCCTAAAAGTCATCAAGCACAAGGCGAATGGATTAGAGAGCCATAATAAATTCGCAGCAAGTTTCGCCACATGAGTCCGCGAGGTTCTTTCGAACTCATAGCGTAAACATTTGGCGCACAGAGGTCTTGCTTTATCTTTTAGCCCCTTTATTATGCTGCAGATAAAACTTTCTTTTTAGATAAGAAGGCAATGGTGAATCTATTAACTCTTTAACATTAAGCCATCACAAGATATGCGATATGATTTATCATCCAAAAACCCAATATAATATCGCTTAATCTCAATACCGTTTTCTATCTCTTGTTCGTAGAAATGACAACTAATCTTCTCAAAAAGAGGAGTAATGAATACCATTCTTCGCTCATATGAATAGGCGCCCCATTTTTCTCCATCACGGATAAAAAAAACAGATTCATCCCATTTATCTCGTCCGTTTTCATGAGTAATATTTGGGATAATTTCATCGTATCGTGCAGATAGTACAATCCCATCATCGGGGTTCCATATCCCAAACTTCCCATTTTTTTTACGATATAACAAAACGAACGCAAATCAAGGAACTCGTCATGATCATACTCGAACGATGTCACTTCTTCAGCCTGATAATCATCTAACCACGAATAATTGCGAAATAAGACATTTCCCCCTTCAATAATTGGATATGGTTCACCCACATCTCGCATAATATCTTTTATTCCAATGTATTCAGGCAAAATAGAAGGATACCCTGAAAAAAAGGAATACTCCCCATGTTTGGTTTCAGAATAGCAATATAAATCCCAACGAGACCCATATTGAGCCGCGATATAGCGATTTTCACCATATACGAACGATTCATACGCTGGAGGAACAACGAGTTGAGTTATTTCTCCTTTTCTTAATAAACCATATAGCCTTTTATCTCCAATAACACCTACCAAATAGAATAAACTAAAGCATGGATGTATATAAGGACACTCTGACATTGGAACCTTTTCGATGAAAAAAGAATCAAAAGCTAGAGTCATATTCTTAAGCGCGGAGTTGGAGAAATCCTGTTTAAGACTTCTGAAATCTACGATTGTCCTAAAGTGGTCTAGGCTCAATCCCATCACTTCTCCTTCACTGGAGCGAAGCACATGAATATCAAGGCCAATGAACTCAATCGTTTTGATACACCCCATAACTAGCCTCGGATCTCCAATGACCTTTTCACTTAGGAGAATATCATATGTGGCACTTTCTTCATTAAAGGACAGAGAATAATATTCATTATTAAGGTAAAAATGATTTGTGTACTGACTCATAACATCAAGTGCGTGGTGATAATGATTAAACAAGAAAAATCAAATGAAGGGCTGTTGGATAAATATAACCGATTCATTGACGGCAACGTTACTGATTTCGCATGCATTATTCGAGCCTTCCATCACGAAATGCCGCCAAAAGTAGATTTGGAAGATCGAACCACCTCAGAAAGCGGTTGTTTAGTTGGTAAAAAACAATATTGGAGCATATATCTCCGTATCAGCATCTAGCAATCTTATATCATGATTCTGCATTTCCGGTCCATTTCTTTGGACATGAGCAGCGTGTACCCAAGAGGTATTCTTCATATATATTTTATCATTTAGCAAATGTACAAATGTCGTCTTGGAATTCCAACAGAAAAATATACAAAGTATTACACAGCCCCCACTTCGGCTGGAATAAATGGGGGATGTAGCGAAAGTTTTATAAACGTGTAGTCATATAGAAGTTTTTTTGCTTATCTTTCTCACCTTGTCGATTGCTTAGTCAGGACCAATTCCCTTGAAAAACTGTCCTGGCTGGGTGCTGAAGCACCTGCTCAAGACCTGATTCTGCCGAATCTTGTCTTGAGCAGGTGCCAATCTAAAGTAATATTACTATCTTGCGCCCTGTAATGAGATTTCGTCACACCAATCGCCCCGGTTTTGTTTTCGGCCTTGTAGATTTCTGCACGGCCGGACTGTTCTTCCTGTTCTATATGCCCCTGAGCGGCCTGCAGGATGAACTGGACGAAATCCTGGGCCATCGAACCCTCCGCTACTGGAAAGCCTATCTGCTGGGCATTCCCACGTTGTTCATCTATCCGCTTGTCTGGATGGCACGCATCGCAGAAGAACTCAAAGCCAAGGCTCTTAAAATGGGCATCGAAGGTCCCCACACCTCCTGGTGGCACATGTTCGGCTGGAACACTTTTGGCCTCCTTCTCCTGGGCCCCGCCGTCGCCACCAAACGCTTCTTCGACACCTTGAATGCCATCGAGCGGCAGATTAATGGATAGGGGAGTTTTTTTGCATTTTCAAGAAAAACAGTTACCCTTGCAGTGGTATTGTAAGACGCGGTCTTGAGGGCTGTTCACTGCGTGCAGAAGTCCCCGCCTAGGCTGGGCCCACCTTTGGGTAAACCGGAACTGTGCATGACTGAGGCAAGTATAAGAGGCACCATTTTCAGTGGTGCCTCTTTTCATTCTACTTCCAGCGCTGTAATACATTTTTCGGGTCAAGTGCAAAATCCTGTGTTGCAGACAGTCCACGCTATTACACCTTTCCCCGCGCGTAGCCCGGAAAACCGCGGGACACGTGTATGGGCTTGGGCCGAAGGCCCGGCACCCGACCCCCGAATGAATTTGTGCCGCCCCACTCCCGCTCGGGCAGGTGATGAGGCTGCAGGAAGCACCGCACGGAGGTGGGGGTTCCCCAAAAAGAGCACTGTTGTTTGGACGCGGGCGTAGGTCTCCGCGTGCAGGACGAGCGGCCAAATGACAGTGCCGGCAAGCCGTCAGGCGCGGCAGGGGGCGTCAGCCCCTGGCACTCCCTCCGAATATGGCACCTACCCGCCCCTGTTTGGACCTGGTCCAACGGCCAGCACGTGGGAGCATAAAAATATGGCGAAAATTTGGGTTCAGCCGTGCTCCAGCACAGGAGAGCGTGAAAATTAGCCAAAAAGTTGGGCTCAGACGTGCTGCCACCGGGTTAGCTGGACTAGGTCCACAACATCGCTGGACCTGGTCCACCTCGTTCCCTCTGGCGACACTATCTTGGGCCATAGCGTGTTGCACGGGGGAGCGCCACGCGTTACCATATACTTAAACACAGGGTTTTACCCCTGACCCCTTTTTTTACTTCTTCAGGCGTGTCGCCGCGAGGAATCTCTTGATTGTCAATACACATAGTGATTTCGTTTAAAGTTAAACATTAATAAATGATTTCAAGGCCGCAGTGTGGCCACAAGATTCATTATGATTCGGCATACTCTTTGCCAAAAAACCGGGAAAACAAATCTTCTATGCAAAAAATACTGCTTCTTGCATCCCTGCTTTTTCCCAGTCTTCTCTATGCGCAGGGTCTGATTTCCATTAAAGGCCGAATCGTTAACGAACAGGGAGAGCCTGTCGAGTATGTGCACGTGGGCATGCCCAAGAAGCAGATAGGCACGGTATCAACCTACGACGGCCGATTCGAACTCTCCGTTCCGGCGGATACCCTTGAATTCCACCACGTTGCGTATCAATCGGCCTATTTCCCAGTTGTCGGGCCAAGGGAGGACGTGCTGATTGTAATGAAGGATGCAGAGCTGCCTCCGGCGGTCTTCATCGGCGGAAAAACAAAAGAGAAATACCTCCTCCGTTCCGGAGCAAAACTCTCGGACAGCATGGCAAGGGGAGACTTCTACCACCCCGACGGCGAGGTCAAGGGAATTGAAGTCGGCTCGATAGCCAACGTTCGGAAGCCTTTTCAGGTAAAGGACATCTTTTTCTCCGTTTACGCCAATTACATCCCGGGATGCGTCGCTTCCATCAATATCTATCGCATAGAAGGGGACCCGGAATCGTTCGTCAACGTCCTTCATCGGCCCATCTATTTCAGAATTGTACAGGCCGATACTCCAAAGCATTACGACGTTAAGCCGGACGACGTAATTCTCCTTGATCCGGGCCGATATTTCATTGCTTTCGCCATTGTGGACTGCGACGCCGACGCGCTGCGTCAATACCAGTCCACTCCCGCCTCCGAGCGCGATCCGCTGGCGATGCACCTCTTTACGTCCATCTACATGAAAAGCAGCTATCAGCGCGATGTCGCCCTCGGTGAACTCCGCCACCTTCCTGTTAACATTGGCGTTGCGGTGAAGGGGTTGGAGTATCAATAGATGTCAAATAATACGTTGCGTTAAATATTTCTTTTGTCACGAGATTCCCATTGGATTGTTTAGAGAAATGACTATCTTTGAGTTTCGGCATCCGTTAATGGTTTGTTAATCAGTTTTTAATCTGTTATTTAGCTCAAAAACATTATGAGAGAGAGAGTAAAACAATTCTTGGAAGAAGCGAAGGCGAAGGAAAAAGAAGCCCGGAAGAGAGAAAGAGATATTTTTTTGATTTCCATCGGGCTGACTGAAGACCCGGAGAGGACTCAGAAGCTTTATTGCGACCATTATGACCCCCCTTATACTCTCTGGGACTCTGAAAAAGGGCAATACTATTACAATGCGCCAATTCCGCTGGAAGTGACGGATGAAGAATACGAGGAGCTCAAGAAATATGGCCAGTATAAAAAAGCCGGAGATGCTTCAGATAGTCTCTTAGACCCTGGCGCGGAAAAGACATTAAATATCCTTAACACGCTGATGCTAGTGACCGCCATACTAGGTGTAATTGTTCTTTTTTACAAGGCCCTCAATTCCGGGCTGTTCATTTATTTCATTGCTCCTGTTGGAGTGTTTATTACATATCTGGCGTTTTGGGCAATGATTAAAGTGTACATCAATATCTCTCAAAACTTACACGAGATTAATCGAAAAATTAAATAAAGGCGCATATATGCAAACGCAGAAATACTGGGGCAAAACCATTGCGTCCTTCCTGCTGGTCCTGTTCACGATGCCGCTGGGGCATGCGCTGATGCGGGTTATGGAAGATACCATGAGCGTTACGGCACTCCATTACAGCGCTTTCGCGATGGGGGCTGTGGGTCTGGCCATCGCCATTGGGGGCGTCTTCGTGAAAGGGGATGTGAAGCAAACGATGATGGGACTTTTCGGCGGCCTGCTTTTCTGGACCGGCTGGGTGGAGTTCCTCTTCGGGTACTTTGCGGCAAGGTTCGGCGTGCACTATGACCTGGTGGGTTCCGGCATCGTCCAGACCACCACGGAGTATGTGAACGGCATCGGCGTGAATCACGAAATGCTCATCAACGGTATTCCGGTGGGGGATTATACGGCGGCCGATTTAAAAGCGCTCCGCGGGTCCCGTCCGGAGTACCTCATTATGCCCGCTTCCTTTGGATTCTGGGTAATGTTCATCGTCCTGTATCTGTTCGGCAGCAAGACCGGATGTCATGCGCTGAACTGGCTCCAGAAGGTTTTCTTCGGCCCGAAACGCGAGGAGATCGTGCCCAATAATATGAGCCGTCACACGGCCATCACCACCTTCGAGGAACTGAACGTGATGATGTGGACCTGCTATCTGCTGCTGATGTTCGTCTATGACCCGGTGTTCCTGGGAGATCACCATCCCGTGACCATCGCCATTGCCATCGGCTGTCTCATTGGATCGGCCTTTATGTTTAGGTACGAATTGAAATTAGGCGGCTGGGGCCCGAATATCCGGATGGCCATCTCCACTGTTGTGGTGTTCTGGACTTTCGTGGAAGTGTTCGCCCGGAACAAGATCCTGACTGAATTCTGGGTGAGCCCCCTTCAGCACATCCCCGAGATGGTAAGCATTCTCGTATGCTTCATCGCCCTTGGCGTGTTTGTTGTTATTAAATCTGCAAGAAACAAGAAAACGAAAGCATGAAAAAGATTCTGTTCATATTGACCTCGCTCCTGCTGATGCTGCCGGCTTTTACGGCAGGGGCGCAGCGGGTGACGGACGGCAACTACAGGACGGTTGCCCATATTAAGTCGGACGGGACCATCCAGGACGACAATTACAGGACCATCGGCCACATCAAGTCCGACGGAACCGTACAGGATTCGAATTACCGGACGGTGGGACACCTCAAGAGCGACGGAACGGTGCAGGACTCGAATTACAGGACCGTGGGCCATATCAAGTCCGACGGTACCATCCAGGACGGGAACTACCGTACGGTTGGCCACATTAAGGACGACGGCACCGTACAGGATTCGAATTACCGCACAATCGGCCACGCGGATGGCATTCCGAAAGCCTGGGTGGCCTGGTTCTTTTTCTTCTAGTTTAGTTGAAGAAGCCGGGGATGTGGAAAATGCTCCGGTGTTCATTCTTTTCCTGGAGCTTTGACAGTTCCTGGGCTTGTTCGTCGACCTGCTTTTTAAGCGTTTCCACCTCTGCGGACATGGCATCCAGCCGGTCCATGAGCAAATCTATCACTTTGGCATTGTCGGCCAATTCCTTGTCCGTGCGGTCGTAGATATCATTAATGATGGAGTTCATCTGCGTTTGGCTCATCCCGAACGCATGCTCCGTGATGGAGATCTGCTTCTCCTTGATGTGTGCCTTGGCGGCTTTTTCCAGGAACACGATGCGCATGCTGTCCGTAAGGGGTTCGCCGGATACGGAGACATCCATGTGCCTTCCTTTGACCGTAAAGTCATAAATATAAGTGCGAGGCCCCACCATGCGGTTGTTTTCCACAAAATCCCGGGCGTTTCGCTCGAAATTGTTCTCCCGCACCATGTTGAATGCACTCCAGATACTGGGGATAAGCACGACCGCCAGAATGATGGCAATGATGATTCTGCGCTTTTTGGCCACGGAATGGGAAATCCCGGAAGCCTTCTGGAATTTCAGGTACAATACCATCAGATAGGTAGCCAGGGCGATGAATACGCTGTTGATCACGAACAGATACAGCGCTCCGAAGAAGAAGTGCATGTCGGCGTGCGCCAGACCATAACCGGCCGTGCAAAGCGGCGGCATGAGGGCGGTGGCAATGGCAACGCCGGACAGTACCGTTCCGCGCTCCTTGCGGCTGTTTTCCAGGATGCCGGCCAGACCGCCGAAGAAAGCGATGAGCACATCGTAAATGGTAGGGGAGGTGCGCGCTTCCAGCTCCGTGGGGTTCACCAGCGCCAGCGGCGACAGCATGAAGAACAGGGTGGAAGCGATGAGCGAAATCACCACCATCACCAGCAGGTTCTTGGCCGACAGCCGCAGCAGATCCGTGTCGTTTGTCCCCAGCGAAAGACCAACGCCGATGATAGGTCCCATCAGCGGGGAAACCAACATGGCGCCGATGATCACCGCCGTAGAATTCACATTGAGGCCGACGGAAGCCAGGACAATGGCGAAGGCCAGGATCCAGACGTTGGGACCGCGGAACCAGATGGCGTTTTTGATTCGCTCGGCCGCATCTTTTGTATCTACGTGAACGCCGATGTTGATATAGCGCCTGAAAAGGATCTTCAGGTAGTCTATGAAAGTCTTGAACATGGCTATTGCTCTATTTCAGGTATTTCTTTGTTGGTCTTGGGAACGCCCAGTTTCAGCAGCTGATGCGCGCTCACCAGGATGGACTGGCCGGAATCCGCAATCTTGGCCGAACAGGCATCGTACTGCTTCATGGCCTCTTCCAGCTTTTTACCCATAGCGGCATGCGCCTTGGTGAAATCCGCCACCCGGTCTATCATGGTCTGGGCCGCCTTGATGATTTTCTCCTGGTTGCGAACCTGGTCGAAATTCGTCCAGGCCACGCGGATCATCCTGAGAAAAGGCATCAGCGTCTCTTCCGTGGTAATGAGCACGCCCTGTTTATAGGCTTCCTGGAAGATATTGGGATCCAGCGTTTTAGCCAGCTGAAGCGCCCCGTAGTTGGGGATGAACATAATCACGTAGTCCAGCGTCTTGTAGCCTTTGCGGATATAACTCTGGTAGCTCTTGCCGGAGAGGCTCTTTATTTGCGTTTTAATGGCCTGCAGATTGCGTTTGGCGGCATCTTCCTTCACGACCGGGTCTTCGCTTGCAAAATAGTCGGAAAGGGCCGACAGGGAAGTTTTGGCATCCACAACCACTTCTGTCCTGTCCGGATAGTGCAGGATATAGTCCGGACGCATCCTGTTGCCGCTGTCGTCATTGTAAATGATGGCGCCATGTTCGTCCCGCAGGGTTTCTTCCTTGTCGAAATCCCTTCCTTCTTCCATGCCTTCGGCCACCAGCATATTGTAGAGAATGGTCTCGCCCCAGATGCCGGTCATCTTGTTCTGGCCTTTCAGGGCCTGGGCCAGGTTGTCGGCCTTGCTGCCGATGGCGGTAGTCTGGTCCTGCAGGTGCTTTACTGCCTGCTCTACGGCCGTTTTCAGGCTGGCGTTGCCCTCCGTCTGGGTGCGTTTCTGCGCTTCGAAACTCTCCTGCATTGCCTTCAGGTCCTTGCCCAGCGGGCCGGCCAGGTTGCGGAAGGTTTCTTCGGCCTTTTTCTGGAGGGCCTCCTCCCGCTGCTGAAGGAGTTTTTCCGTTTCCGCCGTCAATTGTCCGCGCACGGCTTCCAACTGCGTGGTGAAATTCTCCTGCTGCATCTGCAGGAGTTTCTCGTTGTTTTGACGGGTGAGACGCTCGCGCATCCACAGAATCAGAAAGACAAGGGCTGCCACAATGGCTATGACCAGGGCGATGATCAGATAGGTATTCATAGGCTGTTTACAATGCTTCTTGCACAGACGTAACCCGTACTCCAGGCCGCCTGCAGGTTGAATCCGCCGGTAATGGCGTCAATATCCAGCACTTCGCCGGCAAAATAAAGGCCGGGGTGCTTCTTGCACGCAAGGGTATTTAAATCGATATTGCCGATGGCAACACCGCCGGCCGTCACGAACTCCTCCCGGAATTTGCTCTTCCCGGAGAGGGGATAGTTGTCATTGGTGAGGACGGAAACCAGTTTATTGAGGCCTTTGGAGCCCAGTTCCGCCCAGCGAAGGTCTTCCCGCAGTTCGGCCTTCCGGATGATATGCTCCCAAAGCCGCTGGGGCAGGGGATGCACGCTGGAAAGTAGCTTCTGAGGATGCTCTGCGGCCGTTTTTGCCAACAGCTCCCGCACCTCGTTTTCCGGCTTCTGCAGCCAGTTGACGGCCAGCGTGCCCTTGTAGCCCGTCTCTGCCAGGTGCCGTGCGGCATAGGAAGAGAGTTTGAGCGTGGCCGGGCCGCTGAAGCCCCAGTCCGTGATGAGCAGGGGACCGCCGGCCTTGAAAGCAGTTCCCTGCAGGCCGATGGAAGCATCCACCACCAGCCCCATCAGGCTGCGGAGGGCAGTATCCGGAACGGTGAAGGTGAAGAGGGACGGGACCGGTGGGACGATGTCCAAATCCAGGAGGGAGAAGTCCTTCGGGATGCCACCGGTGGTTACGACGACAAAGTCGTAGGGGGCGCCGTTGACCAGAAGAGATCCTTCGCTGTCGCTCGGGATGACAGGGGTTTTGCAACGTAAAACGGCGCCGGACATGGCATGCAGCAGGGCATTCACCACATCCATCGCATCCTGGCTTTTGGGGAACCAGCAATGGTCTTCCTGGAGAACGCAGGGGACACCGTGAGCAGTGAACCAGCGAATGGTGTCTTCCTGTGAAAATGCCTTCAGGGCGCGCTGCATTACTCTTTCTCCGCGGGGATAGGCTTCCTTCAGAGAACGGATGCCTTCGAAGGAATTGCTGAGATTGCACCTCCCGCCACCGGTGATGGCCACCTTGGCGAGGGGCTGGGGACCGGCTTCAAAAACAGTCACGGAGAGCTCCGGCGCCAGGTCTCGCAACCAGGCGGTGCAAAAACATCCGGCAGCGCCGGCACCTATGACGGCAACGCGTTTCACTGAATCTTATAAGCGTTCAACCGTTTCTTCAGTTCCTTGTGTCCAGGGCATACGCTTTCCAAAAGTTTATGGAACTGAGGGCCATGGTTCAAATATTTCAGGTGACACAGCTCATGCAGCATCACATAATCCTGCAATTCCCCGGGGAGGGTAACCAGCCTCAGGTTCAGGTTGATATTCCCCAGACTGGAGCAGCTGCCCCAGTTGCTCACATTGTTCTTTATAAAGACCTTTTTATACTGAAAGCCATGCCGGGCCGCCAGTTCCGCCAATCGGGGCGGCAGCGTGGCCTTGGCCTGCTTTCTCATCGCTTCCACCGCGTCCCCAGCCGGTTTCACCCGACGGCGGCGTACCCGCACGCGGAACAAGTCCCAGAGGCTACTTCTTCTTCCCACCATCGGCCTTGGGCGTTTCCTTGATATAGACATCCTGCTGCGGGAACGGGATTTCGATTCCGTTGGCTGCAAAGGCGTTGTAAATGGCTTCCCGGGCCTGCGCGGCGAAGGAATAGTGCACTTCTACGGCCGCGTACAGGAGCACCTGGATGTCTACGGAACTCTCGCCGAATTCCCGCAACCGCACGGCAACACCCTTCTTCATGTCCACGATGTCCCGGCCGTACTTGTCCTTGATCAGCAGCGGTTTCAGGGCATCCAGAATAACCTGGCGGGCTTTTTCCACATCCGTACCGTATTTTACTCCCACCAGGAAACTGATCATCTCATACTGATGATTCCGGGTCAGGTTCTTGAAGTTCTTGTTGAAGAGGGCGGTATTGGTAAAAGCAATGATGGAACCGTCTTCGGAAGCCACCTGCGTGCTCTGGTAGCTCAGGCTTTCCACCTTGCCGCGGATACCGTCGCACTCGATTGTGTCGCCCACGCGGAGCCTGCCGCCCATCAGCTGGACGCCATAGAAGAAGTTGTTCAGGACGTCCTTCATGGCAAAGCCAAGACCCGTGGCCAGACCCGTAGTAATAATGGTAATGGCAGACATGGGGATCTGCAGCATCACAAAGGCAATGATCACGTATATGCCCCAGCAAATAAGGGAAATGATATTGTTCGCCAGGTTCACGTTCACGTCCGTTTCCTTTATCAGGCCTTCCTTTCGGATGACCGAACGGATACGGGCCGACCGGTAGAATCCCTTAACGGCGTAGCACAGATAGCGGAACAGGAAGAAGAGCGACAGGACCACCACCAGCTTGTAAAGCGAAAGGTGAACTACGCCTTCCACATGGATCAGTGCGCGCATGAAGAGGTCCTTGGCCACCACGGACAGGTTGAACACCTTGCCCGCCATTGACACGGCCAGCGGGAAGGACCAGATGCCCAGGATGGGCACCAGGCACATCTTCACCATGTCGTGGAACCAGGATACTTCAATATAGGCGCCCTTCTTGGAGGAAATGGGCATTTCCGGATTGTTGGCGCGCCATTTGGCGATGCGTTTGCTCACATGTTTTTCATAGTAGCGGTTCAGCATCAGCGAAACAGCCGTGAACGCCTGCAGCAGCGTGAGCTGGAAGAACCACCAGATGAGCATCAGCAGGGCCGACATCACCAGCCCGTACCAGGCAAGTCCGGTACTGGCCGCCATTACCATGCAGGACAGCCACAGAATCACGCGGTCCTCACGGCGGAGTTGTCCGTGCTTGATCAAGTTCACCACGAATTGCCAAACGGTGAACAGGAGTACAAGCGGCGGGAAGACGAAGACCAGGATGCTGTTGGGAACGAAAATAACGCGGAAGAACACCACCAGGAACCCCAGGATGAGGGTGGGGAGGTAGGCCAACACGGCGGCTTTCGTCTGTTGTCTGTCCAGCCGGATGAGCATGGACAGCAGGATGGCGCCCAGCATAAAGGCGAATTCGCTGAGCATCCCCGATGCCATGATGATAAACTGGAATTCGCGGTTGGATGTGTCGCGGGTGATACTGATGAGACCAAAAATGAGAACGCCGAAAAGGGTGATAATAAGCCCCTTATGTTCTTTAAAATAAGGCTTTTGAAGGGGCTTGACCCAGCGCATCAGCAGGCGCACCAGGATATTGGCGACAAGGATGGCCAACCCCAGCAAAAAGAACATCAGAATGGAGTAGGCGGCTACTATAGGACCTCTCCATCCACTTTCCGGCAGGTCTTTTCCACCGGTGACGGCATATTTGTTCCTGGCGTCGCTGACAGCCCTTTTCCAGTATCGGCCCGGATTCTTCAAGAGTTTGAAGTAGCTGCCCTGTCCTTCCAGAAAAACCTTCCGCTGCACCTCCGCATAACGCGTCTGGGCGTAGTCGTAGGCTTCCTTCAGCAGTTCGTCCGTATCCGCATAATACTCGCTGTCTTCTTCCACCTTCTGGATGGCTTCCATATAATGGTCCACCATGGCTTCCGCGATCACCAGGCAGCTGTCCCGGTAAACGGTGGTGAGACTGTCCATCTTGAACCCTTCCTCCAGGGCGAAGGAGGGGAGATTCAGAAGCGTGTCCACGCTTACGTCGATGGAGTCCAACACGCTCTCCAGCTGGGGCACCCGCGAAGGATTGATCCTGACGGGCGGCATGTTGCGCAGCGTCTGGGCCAGTTTGCTGTAGCGGTCCAGCTCCACCTGCATATTGGCGATGATTTGGTCGAACGGCGTGCGTGAAGCCTGGAAATCCTCATACTTGCGCGTTACCTGATGCAGGGCATAAGTCAGGTCGAAGGTATAATCCTGCGGCTGCGAATACAGCATGATGGAAAGCTCATTGGAGTCTTCCACCAAATCCACCAGTTCCTGGTGCTGCTGTTGGATGCGCTGCTCCGAGGAGGCGTTGAAGTTGAGGACTTTGTTGTAGTCCTTTTTAAGCTCATAGAGCAGTACGCGCAATGTCTGCGTCAGGTCTTTCTCCTTGAAAACGGCAAATGCCGGCACTGCAAGCACCAGGAGGAGCGCAATGAGGAGGCGTTTTTTCATCATAATTCTCCTTGTTTACCCAGTTGGCTGTCCTTGAATCCGATAAAATAGAGGACTCCGTCCAGGCCGATTGTGGAAATGCTCTGGCGGGCGCTGGCCTTCACGCGCGGCTTGGCGTGGAAAGCGATGCCCAGGCCGGCCTCGTTGAGCATGGGGAGGTCGTTGGCGCCGTCGCCCACGGCGATGGTCTGCTCCAGATTCACCTTTTCCGTCTGGGCGATGAGTTTCAGGAGGTCCGCCTTGCGGCGGCCGTCCACCACTTCGCCTACATATCGGCCCGTCAGCTTGCCGTCTTCGTCCACTTCCAGTTCATTGGCATACACGTAGTCGATGCCGTATTTACGCTGCAGGTATTCCCCGAAGAAGGTGAAACCGCCGCTGAGGATGGCAATCTTGTAGCCGCAAGTCTTAAGGACGCTCATCAGGCGGTCCGTGCCCTCCGTAATGGGCAGATGTTCCGCGATATCCCGCATCACGGAGATATCCAGGCCCTTTAGCAGGGCCACACGCTCCGTAAAACTCTCCTTGAAGTCGATTTCCCCGCGCATCGCCCGTTCCGTGATGGCGGCCACCTGGTCATATACGCCGTGGCGGCGGGCCAGTTCGTCGATGCATTCCGCCTGGATGAGCGTGGAATCCATATCAAAGCAAATCAGGCGGCGCATCCTGCGGTAGATGTTGTCTTTCTGGAAGGAGAAGTCCATGCCGGATTCCGCCCCCATGTTCATCAGATCCTTCTGCAGGGCTTCCTTGTCTTCGGCCGTAAGGAAGCCGCGGACGGAGAATTCAACGCAGGCGCGGACGTTTTTTTCGGGATGCATGATGCTCATCCGGCCGGTGAGGCGGCGGATGGCGTCGATGTTCAGCCCGTGGGCCGATATCACCCTGGTGGCCGCATGGATCTGCTCCGCACTCAGGCTGCGGGCAATCACCGTAAGGATGTAGCGGTTCCTGCCTTGCCGGCCGGCCCAGGCCTCATAATCGTCGTCCGACACTGGCTCGAAGCCGATGGTGACGCCCAGTTCCGTGGCCTTGAAAAGGAGTTCCTTCATCACCTGTCCGGAGGCATTCTCGTCGATACGGATGAGGATGCCCAGGGAGAGGGTGCTGTGAATATCGGCCTGTCCGATGTCCAGAATCTGTGCGTCATAGCGGGCCAGAATGCCCATAATCTCTGCGGTGAGACCGATGCGGTCCGTCCCGGAAATGCGAATTAGTATCTGTTCCTTATTCATAGATTTACAAATGTAAGGAATTTTCTGTAAATTTGCGACTTGAAATTGCGTTAGATGGGCTTACTGATCCTATATCTGCTGCTTACGATGGGCATCTCGTTCCTGTGCTCCCTGCTGGAGTCGGTACTCATGTCCACGCCCATATCCTATCTTACCATGAAGGAGGAGGAAGGGGATAAGAATGCTGCCATGCTGATGAAATTCAAGCAGGATCCGGACCGTCCGCTGTCGGCCATCCTGTCCCTCAATACCATCGCCAATACGCTGGGCGCCGCCGCCGTGGGCCATCAGGCTACGCTCCTCACCGGAGACCACTGGTTTGGTATTGTGAGCGCCGTGATGACCATCCTCATCCTGGTTTTCTCCGAGATAGTCCCCAAAACCATCGGCACGTCCCACTGGAAAGACCTGCTGTGGCTGTCCCGGGTAATCAATTTCCTGGTATATCTGCTCTATCCCATTGTCTGGCTCATCGACAAACTGCACAGCAGCATTTCGGACGACGATCCGGATCTGGGCATTTCCCGCGAGGAAGTGTCGGCCATGGCCAATATCGGCGAAGAAGAGGGCGTGCTGGACAATTCGGAGAACAAGGTGATCCAGAATATCATCAAGCTGGACGACATCAAGGCCTACGACGTAATGACGCCGCGCGTGGTGGCGGCCATTGCGCCGGAAAGCATGACGCTGCGGCAGTTTTACAAGCAGGAAGACCTGTCGCACAATTCCCGCATTCCCGTATACGCGGACTCTCCGGAGTTTATCACGGGTTATATCCTGCGATATGATGCCCTGGAGAATCTGGCGGAAGACAAGTTCGACATGCGCCTGAAAAGCATCAAGCGCAAGATTGCGGCTTTCCATGAGGAAACCTCGGTTTCGGACATCTGGGAGAGCCTTCTGAAAACGAAGGACCAGATTGCCTGCATCATCGACGATTACGGTGCCTTCCAGGGAATAATCACGCTGGAAGACATTATGGAGACCATCCTGGGGATGGAAATCATCGACGAGAACGACACCATTACGGATATGCAGCAATATGCCAGGGAACGCTGGCTCAAACGCAAGAACCAGTATAAGCAGATTGTGCTGCCGGAGGAAGAGCCGGAAGCTTAAAGCGCTTCCAGCAGGAGTTCGAACAGACGGGGCTTGGCGTAACGGTCAAGCTCCGTTTCTTTAATCCAAATGTAGCCTTCAGGGAGTTCCGGACGCTCCGCAGGCTCCCATAGGTAGAAGTCCGCGATGATGGTCCTGTGGGTGAGTTGGTGCTTGACGGCACGTCTCAAGAGATGCCCTTTCTTTTGCGTTAAAGGTTCGTAAAGTCCGCGCCAGATATCGCCGGGACCTCTGCGGCGGATGGCGGTTCCGCCGTTGAAACGCACATAGACATAGTCCAGATGCACTTCTTTGGGTGTGTTGGCCGGCTTTTTCACGGGGAGAAGGGACGCACGGCCGGTCTTGAAGGCGTTGCAGGTATCCAGCAGGGGACAGCTGTCGCAGGCGGGGTTTTGCGGCGTGCACTGTAGCGCCCCGAAATCCATCATTCCCTGATTGAAGACGGCGGGATCTTCTTTCGGCAGGAGCTTCTGCGCCAGGACTGTAAACTCCCTTTTCGCTTCCGTAGTGCCCACAGGCGTCGCGATGCCGAAATGACGCGCAAGCACCCTGTACACATTGCCGTCCACAACGGCGGCGGGAATTCCAAAACAAATGGAGCCGATGGCCGCAGCCGTATAGTCTCCTACGCCTTTTAGGGATCTGATGCCTTCCAGGGAGGTGGGGAAGCCACCTGAGGTGACAATCTGTTTGGCTGCCGCGTGCAGATTCCGGGCGCGGGAATAGTAGCCAAGGCCTTCCCAGAGGCGTAATACTTCATCTTCCGAAGCATTTGCCAGGGATTCCACGGTGGGAAATCGCTCCATGAAGCGCTCCCAGTAGGCCGTTCCCTGGGCGATGCGGGTCTGCTGCAGGATGATTTCACTCAGCCACACGGAATAGGGCTCCGGATTCCGACGCCAGGGAAGGTCCCGGCCGTTGTCCCGGTACCAGTTCAGGATTCGCTGGGTGAAGGGATTCATAGGAACTGCTGCAGGGCCTGATAAACCCGCTGTACGGGGAAGCCAACCACATTGAAATAGGAGCCTTCGATGCGCGTGATGCCCACGTGGCCTATCCATTCCTGGATGGCGTAGGCGCCGGCTTTGTCAAAAGGCTTGTAAGTATCTACGTAATAGGTGATTTCCTCATCCGTCAGGTCCTTGAACCAAACCTCGGTTGTGACCTCGAAAGTACAAGTTTTCCCGGTGCTTCTTATGGTGACGGCAGTGGTTACATGGTGCTCCCGTCCGGAGAGGTCCCGGAGCATCCTAATTGCGTCTTCTCTGTCCTTGGGTTTTCCCAGGATTTCACCGGGGTTTCCGGGCAGGATGACCATGGTGTCCGCCGTAATGAGAATATCATTCTCTTTGAGGGGCCGATGAAAGCCTTTTGACTTCCCTTCAGACATGAGTCTGGGCACTTGGTCATAGGGGATATCGGACGAGAAGCGTTCCTCGAAGTAATTACAAGTATCTACTTCAAAATCAATATCCAGTCCTTTCAGCAATTCCCGCCGTCTGGGGGAGCCGCTGCCAAGGATGATATGCTTGCCATGGAGGTCCATCGGCCTAGAATTTTGCCTTGTATTCCTGCGCGTCAAAGGTCCAGTTTCCCTGGGCGCGGAGGGTGGTTTCGATGCCTTCGCGCAGGCACCCTTTTCCGCCGGGCCTGGAGGAAATCCAATCGGCCACAGCCTTGACTTCTTCCACGGCGTCGGAGGGACAGACTCCACAGCCGCAAAGCTCCAGGAGAGGGATATCCGGAATATCATCGCCGAAGAACATCACTTCCTCCGCCTGCAAGTTGTACCGCTGACAGAAGATGGCAAACTCCTCCCGTTTGTCGCGACAGTGGAGGAAGACATCATCGGCCTTTACCCCACTGGTAATCATTCGCTTACAAATACTTTCGCTGCGACCGCCGGTGATGACGGCAACGGGATATCCTTTCATTACGGCCATTCGCAGGGCGAACCCGTCTTTGGCGTCGTAGGTACGAAGGAGATCCCCGTCCGGCATGGCAAGGATGCCGCCGTCCGTCGCAACTCCGTCAATATCAAAGGCAAAAGCTTTAATCCGTGAAAAATCCATAAAAATAATGGGGTTTTTGCTTCGCAAAGTTAATAAAAATACTTAACTTTGAAAGATTAATGATAACATTGGAACAACTTCTCGAAAGCCGCGACAATCGCTTTGTCCTGCAGCATCGGTTGCTGGAGAATAATCCGGGATGTACACTGGTGTGCTTTACAGTCCAGCTGCCCGGCGCAGAAAAAAGGAATGCGCTGTCCCTCTCCATCGCGGAGGCCGGACAGAAGGCCTTGCAGGATGCTTTCGGCCAGGAGCCCCATCAAATACGGGATTTGGAAACCGGCTATGAGGCCTATTTCCTGGTACAGGCGCCTGCGGAAGCGGTAAAACGGCAGTGTTGCACGCTGGAGGAAACGCACCCGCTGGGACGGCTGATGGATATCGATGTCATCGGCCCGGACGGGCCCGTTTCCCGCACGGAGGTTGGCTATTCCGCCAGGAAATGCCTTTTGTGCGGTGAGCCGGCCCGCGTCTGCATGCGTGCAAGGACGCACACCAGTGAGGAACTGCTCCGAAAAATCAAACAGATGATATGTTAAAAGCACTTCTTATTTCGGCCCTTATGGCCTTGAATTTCAGCGATGTGGACCGCGCCTTCCTGAATGCGGAAAGCCGGTTTGAGTACAGGGACTGCCGAGAGACCCTGGAGCAAATGCTTCCGGAAGCCACCACGGACGCAGACAGGGCATCCGTCCATTGGCGTATCTCCCGCATCTGCGTTCTTCTGGGAGACTATGAAGACGGCATTGAACACGCCAATGAGGCCATCCGGCTGAATCCCTCCGACGAACACGGCTATATGTGGCACTGCGCCAATGTGGGGCGCGAATGCCAGCGGCACAGCCTGACCGTCCAAGCGACAAAGGTCCCAACCATGGAGAAAGACCTGAACACCATTTTGAACAAACTGGGCAAAACCAGATATTCGGAAGCCTGGCAGGCGCTGGCAGAGTTATACGACGGCCACCCGCTCAAATCCGGTGATGCCGCCATCAACTATGCCAGAAGGGCGGTGGTCACAATCCCCAAATCGGAACTGCGGATGCAATCCTGGCTGTATCTGGCCACCCTCCTTAACAGGCGCGGCTGGAGCGCGGAAAAGAAAGAACGGCAGCGCGACTCCCATAGGGACGATTTTGCCAACACCAAAAAGAAAAACACGGACCGCTATGCCTACTATGACGGCGCACCGGCAGGAGAATGGCCCTGGGCGAGTTACGGAATGAGCGACAAAGAGGAGGCACTCTCCATCCTGAACTACGCCGTAAGTCTGTATGAGAGCAGGTCCAGCCATGTAAGGATGGATATAGAAACGTATAATCAAATTTTAGATACCATAAGAAAATGGAAGTAAAAGAAAAGACCCTTTACGGGCTCAGTTATTCACAGGAAATCATTGACCTGCAGACCAAGTATGCCCTTTTCAAAAGGGTGGTGAACATCCTGTTCTCACTGACCTTCGACGAAGGCTATGACCCCGAACTGATGAAGAAGGCCCTGGACCTCCTGTATCAGCGGAACGACTGCCTGCGCCTGCGTTTTGTCAAAAAGGATAAGAAGGTGATGCAGTACTTCCTGCCGGAAGCCCATCCGGGCCAGATCTGCACCATGAATTTCCCCACAGAACAGGCCTTCGAGTCCTTTATGTTGAAATACCGCAAAAAGGGCCTCGACATGTACAAGGGAGAGTGCCTGGAGGTTATTTTCGCCACCAACCCTTCCGGCAAGCAGATGCTCATCTGCAAGGTAAATCACTTTGTGGCCGATACTTATGGCATCGGCGTGCTGGTGGGAGACCTCTGCGGCATCTACGACGCCCTGAAGAACGGAAAGGAACTCCCTGCAGCCCCCGGCTCCTTCGAGGAGATTATCCGCAAGGACAACGAATACCGCGCCAATGAGGAACAGGTGGAGAAGGACCGCGAGTTCTTCAAGGAATACTATGAAAAACGCCATGCAGAGCGTCCCATCTACTGCAGCATTCATGGCGAAAAGGCGGAACGCTGGATGGCCCAGAAGCGCAAAGGGAAGATTTCCATGCCTTATTTCTTCTTTCGCTGCGACACCACGGGGTTCCAGTACATCATTCCCGCCGCCGTATCCGAAAAAGTGGAGAAGTGGTGCACGGAAAAAGAACTGCCCCTGGGCACCTTCTATTATTATGCCTTCACCCTGGCGTCGTCGCTGGTGAACGGTAAGGAGACCCGTCCTACGGTCTCCCTGGAACTGCTGAACTGCCGGGGCACCGTGGCAGACCGCAAGGCCGCCGGCACCAAGGTGCAGAGCCTGGCCATTGTCAGCGGCGTGGATTACGGAAAATCCTTCCTGGACAATGCAAAAGTGCTTTACGGCGAGCAGAGCGAACTGTACCGTCATACCCGCCTGACTTATCTGGAACTGGAGGATATGCAGCACAAGCAGTGGAACTACTCCATGCTCGGGAGCGTGAACGGATTCAGTTTCTCGTTCATCCCCATGGCCATGCCCAAGGGCATTCAGTTCCAGGTTTACAGCAACGGAAAGGGCGCCCTGGTGGCCTACATCGCCATGGTGATGGATCCGGAAAGCAAGGAAATCGCCGTCACTTATGACGTTCAAGATCTGTTGATTACCAAGGAAATCCTGGAAGACTTCCAGAAATATTATGTGCAGGTGATTGAAAAAGTGCTTGCAGGTGATGATAAACCCTTAAGCAAGATTTTCTGATGAAGATTAAGACAGAGAGGGAGTGGCAGAAGGATACGCTGCTCAGGGACGGAGACTATACCAGCGTCCGCCAGATGCTGGAAAGGATCAATCAGTGGGTACCGAATAACCGTGTTTTGGCCGATGTAGGCCCGGACAAACAGCTCCGCTATATGACGGCTGGTCAGCTGTACGAGGAAGTGATGTGCCTGGGCGACGGCCTCATCGACGCCGGCCTGTCCGGCGCGCACATCGCCATCATCTCGGAGAACAGCATCCGCTATGTCCTGGCCGATATCTGCATCTCCTGCGGTGTGGGTGTGGTTACGCCCATCGATGCGCATGCGCCGGAGGAATTGATGGTGACGCTTCTGACCAAGTGCGACGCCACCGCCGTATTCTGCGGCGCGGCGTTCCTCTCCACGGTGAAGAAAGTACAATCGGCCTGTCCCGCTGTGAAGACCATCATCACGCTGGACAAGAAGATGGACGGCGTGCCCTTCTACGAGGAATTGGTGGAAAAGGGCCGCTCATTGGCCGATAAAAGCGTCTACCGCACGCTGGACCTGGATCTGGACGCCCCCGCGAAGATTCTCTTTACCAGCGGCACCACCGGCGCGAACAAAGGCGTGGTCCTGACGAACCGCAACCTGGCCGCCAATATGCAGAACCTGCTGGACGTGATCACGGCAGCGGGGGAAAACACATCCATGAGTGTGCTTCCCATGCATCATGCTACTGAAATCAATACGCATGTGATGGCGCGTATCGGCTGCGGCAGGCTTACCTACATCAACGACAACATGCGCAACATGATGGTGAACATCAAGCTGTTCAAGCCGGACTGCGTCACCATTGTCCCCATGATTGCCAACGCCTTCTACCGGAATATCATGGCCCAGGCGGCCAAGGCCGGCAAGGCGGAAAAACTGGCCAAAGGCATCAAACTGTGCAATCTACTGAAGAAATTCGGCATCGACATCACGCATAAACTGTTTGCCGATGTCTATGCTCCCTTCGGCGGCAACCTCAATATGATCGTCTGCGGCGGCTCCATGCTCAATCCCGTGGTAATCAAGGGAATGAACGACCTTGGCATCCGCATATGCAACGGCTACGGCATCACCGAGTGCGGGCCGCTCATTTCGATGAACGCAGACACCCTGGAAGAGCATCTGAGCGTGGGCAAACCCTGCCCCTCACTGGAGGTGAAACTGGAAAACGTGGACGAAAACGGCATCGGCGAACTCTGCGTCAAGGGTCCCAGCGTAGCCAAGGGTTATTATAAGGATCCGGCCGCCACGGCCGAAGTCTTCAAGGCCGACGGTTTCTTCAACACCGGGGACAGCGCCCGCATCGACGACAAAGGCCGCATCTTCCTGATGGGCCGCAAAAAGAACACTATCGTGCTGGCGAACGGCAAGAACGTGTGCCCGGAAGAGGTTGAGAATGTGATTGAAACCCATCTGGATTATGCCCAGGACATTGTGGTCTATCCCGCATCGCTGGTACAGGGGAAAGACTCCCGTGACGTGCTGTGCGTGGGTTTGTACATTGACGACGAGGAAATCCGCAAGGACCGCAAGCGCATTGCGGCGGATCTGGCTGCAGTGAACGCGCTTCTGCCCGCCTACAAGCAGGTGGAATATGCGGAACTGCCGGATCATGAATACGAAAAGACATCGACCAGAAAGATTCGCAGGACACAGCTTCCCGGCGTGTGCTCCGGCGAAGGGATGTATATTGGATAAGATGGATATTAAAGCACAACTGACAGAAATCATTCAGGACTATGTTGATTTTCCGGCCTCGGAAATCGACCCTCAAATGCCGCTGAAAGAGGTGGCGGCCCTGGATTCCTTCGTGCTCATTGAGCTGATTGCCAGCATCGAAGACCGCTTCTGCATCAGCATTCCCAACGAGGACGTAAAGGACTTCAAGACCCTGAACGATATGATTAAGTATCTGGAAAAGAAACTTGCCTAGTGTACGGCGCGGCCCCCATACAGGAGATACCGCTGGGATCACCCTTCTTCCGCTCTGAGGTGGAAGCCTTCCTGCAGGCCAACGGGCTGCGGATGGAGGCGCTGGATGCGTATTATGCCATCCGGGATTCGTCCGGAGCCATTGTGGCCGGGGCCGGGCTTTCCGGAGAGGTGGTGAAGTGCGTGGCGGTTTCCTCTGCCGTTCGTTCGGAAGGGCTGCTGACGCCGCTGGTTTCGCGGATTGTTTCCTCAAGGCCGGGGGCATGTTTAAAGGTCTTTACCAAGCCTTCGTACCAGGCAATATTTGAAAGCCTGGGCTTCCATTTGATTGCATCTGCCCCGTTGGCGGTATTGCTGGAAAACGGCAGGGGACTGGAGGAGTACTGCTCTTATCTGCGTTCCGTGACAGTTCCAGGCCGCACTGGAGTGGTGGTCATGAACGCCAATCCCTTCACACTGGGGCATCAGTATCTGCTTTCGCAGGCTTTGAAGCAGGTGGATCATCTGTATGTGATTCCGGTACTGGAAGACGTTTCGGCTTTTCCTTATGCGGAGCGCGTTTCGATGATTCGTGCCTTCGCCGCATCCGCTGGGCTAGCGGCCGAAGAAAATTATTTTTCGTGCGGCGGCTCGAAAAACCTATTTCCTTCGGCCATCGCAAACCTAACGCACGCGGATGCAGCGTCATGCCCGGCCCCGACCGGGCATCTATCCGTGCTGGAGGGCTCCCCATATGTGATATCTACGGCTACGTTCCCCACCTATTTCCTGAAAGATTTGTCTACGGCTGCGGAAACGCAGATGCAACTGGATCTGGATCTGTACAAGCGGTGGATTGCACCCGCATTAGGAGTCTCCGTGCGATTTGTGGGTTCCGAACCTACTGATGCGTTGACTGCCCGCTATAACGAGCTCATACCGAATGCCGTTGTAATCCAACGTGCCGTCATGCCCGACCACCACCGGGCATCTGCGTTTCATTTCTCGAAAAACCAATTTTCTCCGGCCATCGCGAACCTAACGCACGCAGATGCCATTTCTGCCTCTATGGTGCGGGCGGCGCTGGAGCAGGGGAGTTTCCGGGAGGCGTCGGCACTGTGTCCTTCCTCCACGTGGCCGTATTTGCTGGCTGCACTGGCGGAACGGGCACTGTGTCTGGAGCTGGATACACCCGGAAAGCCGGGGCTGGTGGGTCCGGATGGACCTGGGGCGCATAAGGACATGGATTACGGGATAATGCGGCGGGGGATTGCTGCCTTGCGGCCGTTCTGGTCCCGGATGGTGCTGGCTTCCACGCCGGAGGCGTTGCGCCAGGCCGGCATCGAAGCCGAAGAAGCCATGCTGGCAGCCACGGGTGGGGTGAATACCCATCGCGGCGCCATCTTCGCCTTCGGCCTTATGCTGAATGCGTTTTACGCCATCATCGGTCCGCTACAGCCTGGAGCACAACTTGCAGATATTCAGCAACTTCTGCAAACAGGGGTGCACCTCAAGGTGCACCGCTTGTTCAGCAACCTGCTCAGCCAGAATGAGTTACGCGCCACGTACAATGTGAAGGATGCACGGGCAATGGCCGATGAAGGCTACCAAGAGTTATTCGAGGACTGGTTGCCGTATTATCGCTCGCTTTTGACGGGGACAGATACCACTTCGGTCGCTAAAAAGAAGGCCGATGATTCCTCGGGGGCATCAGCCCCATTACAAAAGCTTCTTTTGCGCATTATTAGCACGCTGGATGATACGTGTGTAATCAAGAGAGTGGGGTATGAGCGGGCGCAGGAGGTGAAAAGGGAAGCAAGGTGCTTCCTGGAAGAGACCCCCAATCAGGTCGGGGGTGACGAGGAAAAGGTCAGGGGTGACGTATCCCTGCTCTGCGAACGCTACGCTGCGGAGGGAATCAGCCCCGGGGGCGCGGCGGATATGCTTGCTTTGACAATATTTATAGATTCCATCATATGATAACACTGAACCCTAACGGAGTTTATCTCCTGGACGGAAAAACCATGGCTCCGGAGGCCCCGATTGCAAAAGACGAGGCCCGCGAGCAGACCATCGCCTATCAGATTCTGCGGAAGCACCAGGCCCCCGGTCAGGAAGGGGAAGGATTCCACATTAAGTTCGACGCTTTGGTATCCCACGACATCACTTACGTGGGCATCATCCAGACGGCGCGGGCCAGCGGACTCAAGGAGTTCCCGCTGCCGTATGCCATGACCAACTGCCACAATTCGCTATGCGCTGTGGGAGGCACCATCAACGAGGATGACCATGTGTTCGGCCTGAGTGCCGCGAAGAAATACGGAGGCATCTATGTGCCTGCCAACCAGGCGGTTATCCACCAGTATGCCCGCGAAACCCTCACTGCCTGCGGCAATATGATTCTGGGCTCGGACTCACATACGCGCTACGGCTCGCTGGGTACGATGGGCGTAGGAGAAGGCGGCGGTGAACTGGTTAAGCAACTTCTTAAGAACACCTGGGACATCCAGGCGCCGGAAGTGGTGCTGGTGTGGCTGGAGGGGAAACCCCGGAAAGGCATCGGCCCGCACGATGTAGCCATTTCCCTGGTGAAAGCCGTCTTCGAGAGCGGATTCGTGAAGAATAAGGTGCTGGAATTCGCCGGCCCGGGCGTGAAGAACCTGCCCGTGGATTTCCGCAACGGCATTGACGTGATGACCACGGAAACCACCTGTCTGTCAAGTATTTGGGTGACGGACGAAAAGGTGCAGGAATACTTCCAAATGCACGGGCGGCCCAAAGCCTACAAGGAACTGAAGCCCGGAAAAGTGGCCTGGTACGATGCCGTGGTCACCATCGACCTCAGCGAACAGGAATCCATGATCGCCCTCCCGTACCATCCCTCCAACGCCGTGAGCATTCACGAGTTGCAGGCCAATCCGGAGAAGGTACTTAAGGCCATCGAGGAAGACACCGTCAAACGTTTCGGCGATAAAGTGCACCCGGACCTGCTGTCCAAGATTCGTGACGGAAAGGTCTGGGCCGATCAAGGCATCATCGCGGGCTGCTCGGGCGGTACGTACGACAACCTCAGTGAAGCGGCCAGCATCCTGAAGGGGAAATCAATCGGCAACGATTACTTTACGATGAGCGCCTATCCGCAGAGCACGCCCGTGTATCTGGCCACCACACGCTCGCACATCGCAGAAGAGTTGCTGGAAGCCGGCGTGGTAATCAAACCCGCCTTCTGCGGACCTTGCTTCGGGGCAGGGGACGTACCTTCCAACAATGGCTTCAGCATCCGCCACACCACGCGTAACTTCCCCAACAGAGAGGGCTCCAAGCCCGGTCAGGGGCAGATTTCGATGGTGGCGCTGATGGACGCCCGGAGCATTGCCGCCACGGCCGCCAATGGTGGCTGCATCACGGCGGCAACGGATGTTGATTACGAAGACAAGCACAAACCCTACGAATTCGACGGCCACATCTACGAAAAGCGGATTTACAACGGTTGGGGCAACGCCCATCCGGAGGAAGAACTCCGTTACGGTCCCAATATCAAGGACTGGCCGGTGATGCCCGCCATGCAGGAGAATATGCTGCTGGAGCTGGCCGCCGTCATCCACGACCCTGTGACCACGACGGACGAACTCATTCCTTCCGGCGAAACCTCCAGTTATCGGTCCAATCCGCTGAAACTGAGTGAATTCGCCCTCAGCCGCCGTGTGCCCGAATACGTGGGCCGAAGCAAACGCATCCAGGAAGACGACCGTAACCGTCGCGGCGGCGTTCTATCTGAAGACCTGCAGAAAGCCCTTGCCGTAGCGGGGACATCCGCCGAGAGCACATCCTTCGGCTCCTGCGTCTTCGCCAATAAGCCTGGAGACGGCAGCGCCCGCGAACAGGCCGCCAGCTGCCAGAAGGTGCTGGGCGGCGACGCCAACATCTGCTACGAATACGCCACCAAGCGCTATCGCAGCAACTGCATCAACTGGGGGATCGTGCCTTTTACCATCGGCCCGGATACTCCCTTCGACTATGAGGTGGGGGACTATGTGATCGTTCCCGGCATCCGCAAGGCTATCCTGGAGGGGGCTGAAGAGATTGGGGCGCGCGTCATTACCCGCGACGGCCGCTCCACGCCCATCACCCTCTATTTCAAGAACTTATCGGCCGACGAAAGACAGATTCTCGCAGACGGCTGCCTGATGAATTATTACAAAAACCAGCAATAATGAAAAAGATTAAAATGACCACGCCGCTCGTCGAGATGGACGGCGACGAAATGACCAGGATCCTCTGGAAGATGATCAAGGATGAACTCATCCTCCCGTTCGTGGACCTGAAGACGGAATACTATGACCTGGGTCTGCCGTACCGCGACAAGACCTCCGACCAGGTGACTGTGGACAGTGCCAACGCCACCAAACGCCTTGGGGTGGCCGTAAAATGCGCCACCATCACGCCTAATGTGCAGCGGATGAGCGAGTACAACCTGCATCAGATGTGGAAGAGCCCCAACGGAACCATCCGTGCGATGCTGGACGGTACCGTATTCCGTACGCCCATCACCATCCCCAGCATCCATCCGGCCGTGAAGTTCTGGAAGAAACCCATCACCATCGCCCGTCACGCCTACGGAGACGTGTATCGCGACGTGGAAATCCAGACCAGCGAGCCCGGCGTGGCGAAACTGGTGTTTGAAGGTGCTTCCGGGCAGCGCATCGAGGAAGTGATCCACGAGTTCGCGGGCCCCGGCGTGATTGAAGGAATGCACAATACGGATGCGTCCATCCGCAGCTTCGCCCACTCCTGCTTCAAATATGCGCTGGACGTGAAGGAGAACCTGTGGTTCGCTACCAAGGACACCATTTCCAAGAAGTACGACGGCCGTTTCAAGGCCATCTTCGAGGAAATCTATGAGGCAGAGTACAAGGAGAAGTTCGAAGCCGCCGGCATCGAATACTTCTATACGCTCATCGATGACGCCGTTGCGCGTGTGATGCGTTCTGAAGGCGGTTTCATCTGGGCCTGCAAGAACTACGACGGCGACGTGATGAGCGACATGGTCTCCACGGCCTTCGGTTCCCTGGCCATGATGACCTCCGTACTGGTGTCCCCGGATGGAAAATACGAATATGAGGCCGCCCACGGCACCGTGACGCGTCACTATTACAAGTACCTGAAAGGGGAGGAGACGTCCACCAACCCGATGGCTACCATCTTCGCCTGGAGCGGTGCTTTCCGCAAACGCGGTGAAATGGACAACCTGCCCGAACTGGTCAACTACGCCAATCAGCTGGAGCAGGCCTGCTTCGACACACTGAACGAAGGACTGGAAACGAAGGACCTGGTGAACCTGTCGGAAGGTATTGCCCCGAAAGGCCTCACCTCCCTGCAGTTCCTCCAGGAAATCAGGAAACGGCTGGAAAAGCGTTTAAGCTAGTTCACAACCTTTTCCAGGTATTGAACCATATCATTCAGGGTTTTAAAGCCCTTTACATCCTCATTGGGAATGCTGATGCAGAAGTAGTCCTCTATGCGGGCTATCAGTTCAATGAGAACAAAGGAATCCAGTGCAGCCACCTCTTTCAGCGGCGCGTTGGGATCGATTTCCGAAGCGGGGGAATCGACGTAGTCCTGAATGATGTCAATCAGTTGTGCTTTAATATCCATAAGCATTAGCTAATATTCGTTTCTTCGAAGGTTCTCACTGTGAGACCCAGCAGATTCAGTTGCTCAAGGAAAGATTGCTCGAAAGAATCACGGGCAATCTTTCTTGTCATGTGCAGGCACACCTTCCCATTGTAGCACAGGCAGGAGAAAGCGCCGCTGTTGCCGCGCTGTCGGCCCAGAATGAAATCAATGTCGGTGATATAGGGGACCATTTCCTGCGGCACATCCAGCCGGCCCATATTGGACAGCGTCTGGGACACGAAACGGTCTCCATGAAGCAGGTTGATGATGTCGATGATGGGATGCTTCACCTTGAGGGGGAGCAGGCGCACCAGCAGCATTTCCTCCAGTTCCACATTTGCAAAAATCTTGGGCTCCAGATTCTCTTTCTGAAGGTCATTGTCCTTTTGGGCTTTCACTGCTTCCACCAGTTCTTTGAACAGCAGATAACCATCTTTCACGTCAATGCCCATATTCACATAGGAAGAGAAGTTCCGGACAGTCCGGCTGCCGTAAATGGGCCGCAGGTTCACCGGAACGGACACTTTCAGCACGGAACGCTTCCGGGCCTGCCTGTCGTAGCGATGCTCTTCCTGCAGAGCGCTCAGCATAGCGGCGGTGAGCAGTTCGGTGACCGTGCAGTCGTATTCGCGGCAGACATTTCTGAGTTCATCGGCCGACAATTCCGCCTTCAGATCCTTCACCGCTCCGCGAGACAGTTCCTTACCTTTAATATGATAGGCGTCCACATTCTTCTCCAGCTGACCATGCCGGCCGCTGAAATAGGTCTTGAAGCTGTCTTCAACCTCGGCGTAGGCCACATTGTCTGTCGGGTCCCAAACCAGGGAATTGTAGCCGATGGCAACACCATACCTGCAACGGATATATTCGCCCACCAGCGTCAGGAGGAAACACATGGCGCCGTTACCGTCGGCCAGGGCATGGAAGACATCCAGGGAGATTTCGTTTCCATTAGCACTTACGCGATAGAGAAGGCCGTTCTGGTCCTTCAGGCGGAACTGTTTGAGGGGCTTGAGGGGCAGCACTTCCGGCTGGGCGTCGCAGCGCTTCAGATACCACCAGAACGCGCCGGACTTAAGGGTACAGCGGAAGGTGGGGATGCGCTCGGAAACGCGCAGCAGGGCAGCTTGCAGGAGGGTTTTGTCAATGGGATCGGTGAGCGTCACCTTCATCCGATAAAGGGAGGAATAGTGCTTGGACATCGAGGCGGGATATATGTTGGCTGCATTGTCGAGCCGTAAGGTGGCGGGAATGGATGCAATCATTTCTTTCAAATTTTTGCACAAAATTAGCCCGCCGCAGCGGGCCGATGAAAGAAATGTCACGTGGGACGAACGAATGGGGCAGAAATCCCCATTTAGGGACGAAACGGTCTGATTTGGGACGAATGGCCGCTCCGGAGACCGTTTACCCCACTCAGTTTAAAACTCCTCTAAAGCACACTTTTGGCCCTGAGTGGCCAATTGTGTGCTTTAATGGTTTTACCTCAGCGGAGAGGAGGAACAGGTGTCCGGGGGGCTCCACTCACTACGTTCGTTCCGTCCCTCCCATTGTCTCCTGCGTCCTTTTCTCGTCCTTAAGCCGCCAAGCAAGCTTGCCAGCTTTCGTCCTCCAAAAGAACTTGTATCCAACGGGCCCCTCCCACTATATGTGTCCGTGGGTGGACACACCCCCGGACACCTGTTCCTCCTCTCCTCCGCAAACCATGGCGCAGGTACCTTGCCTAAATGGTGCAGGTATGCGCCCCAGATGGCGCAGGTGCAAAAATAGTGTCGACTCCTGCGCCACCGAATCTTCATTCTACATGCTTGAAATGCATTATTGCTGGAGCAGGTGTAGGCACAAAAAAAGCACCGGCGCCATTTTTTCATGGTACCGGCGCCACAATATTTGCCATTTTTTTAGAATGTCACCCTCAATCCAAAGCCAGGTGCAGGCTGGAAGCCTGTAGGCGTACTGGCATAGAGGACAGTGGGCGTCAATGAGAAGGAATAGCTTTTTCTATAGTTATTGACATCCTCCAGATAAAGGCTCTTGATTTTTGCCACGCTGTAGGCATTGACAATAGATGTGATTATGACTGTGAGTTCCGCAGCCCCGCCAAGGAGATAAAAGAACCGGCCGGTTTTATAGGCACTCTCGTTGACAACGTAAGGGATACTGGAACCACTGTTATAGCGAACACTGCTGGACATTCCTATATAGCCTGCAGACATAATCCCGATGCTTCCCATATACATCAATAGATACCGGGTCCCCAGCCCCGGCTCGCTCATGAGATATTGGGACAAACCCGGAACAAGAAGATTGAACCATGGATAACCCAGGCCGTATTTAGGATTCCTCAGTTTGTCGAAATCCGATTTGTTATAGTATGATTTCAAATATCTGTACTTAAGCGCCTCCTGCCCAAGAATAGCCGGGTCATTGGTAAAGTACGCAACCGAAGCAGACTGCATTGCCGGAGCGCTGTTCATTACATAGTTGGATCCATTCTCAAACCGGATAATCAGCACATCCGATGCGGGAAGAACAAATGTGGGCCCATCCTGATTGTCCCAGGCCTTGTATTTCACCTCCGAAGGAGACACTTCAATCACTTTGGCTTTAATGTCTGAACCGTCTTTCCTGGTAACAAGGTCCTGCGCAGACGCAACAAAGCACCCGAGCGAGAGAATCAAAAACAGAGCAATTTTCTTCATAAAATATAATGCTAACCTAGAGGATAGAATAAATGGTCGTAGCGGCTGTGCCAGCTTGGATCGTAGTGTTTACGGATGGTGCGGGCACTGGCGAATGCGTTGAAATTCGCCCAGGCTTCCAGGAACAGGACGGCGAAGTCCATGCGATTATGCAGTTCCAGCGCAAATAGCGTGTAAACGGCAACCACATAGACGCAGGCACGCTCGCGGTCATCGGCCTGCGGAGATGAGGGGGTTACCAGCGTAAGGCGTTCGGACTGGGCGAAGGACAGGTCTGCGATGGCATCGGAGAGAAGAGCCTCCTCCGAGGGCTTGTACAACTGCTCACAGTAGCGTTCCGCCGCGTATTTCCGGGCCGATGCTTCCGTATCCAGCGTGGCAAGCGGATTAGGCAGTGCACTCTGAAAATACTGTCCCGGCGAGGCTTCTCCCCGCAGGAACTGAAGCGCCAGGACGCAGTAGTCCCGTACGCTGGCCTCGATGACCATCGCATAGGGCGCCTTCTCGTCTATCCGGGCGATTATTTCTGCCGCACTTGCCATAATAATTGGCGTAAATATACGAAATTTCTGCTACATTTGTAGAACAATGAAGATAGTGTTTTTAGATGCAATCTCGATGGGAGACGCCTCCCTAGCCGAAATCGCCGCGCTGGGAGAACTGGTCTGTTATCCTTCTTCCACGCCGGAAGAGGCCCGCGAGCGGGTGAGGGAGGCCGATGTAGCCATCCTGAACAAGATCATCGTAGATCAGGCTTTCTTGGATGCAGCCCCAAAGCTGAAACTCATCTGTGAATCCGGCACCGGCATCAACAATATCGATGTAAAACTCTGCGATCAGCGCAACGTTGCTGTTCGCAATGTTGCCGCCTATTCTACGGATTCCGTTGCCCAGATTGCCTGGATGCATATTCTGAACCTCTCCGGCCGTGCATTCCATTATAGGGAGTTCGTTCAGAGCGGCGCTTACAGCAAGAATCCTGTCCACGTAGATTACGCCCATCCTTTCACTGAACTCGCCGGCAAAACGCTGGGCGTTGTGGGAATGGGGGCCATCGGCCAGAAGGTCGCTTCCATCGGCCGGGCTTTCGGAATGGAGGTCATCTATTACTCAACTTCCGGTACCGCTCACTGCAAAGAGTATCCTTGCGTATCACTGGAAGAGCTTTTGAAACGCTCGGATGTAATAACCATTCACGCGCCCTATAACGAACGCACAGCCGGGCTTATCGGCTATGAGCAGTATAAACAGATGAAGCGCACTGCGTATCTGGTGAACACCGGCCGTGGCGGCATTGCCGTGGAAGAAGACCTAGCGCGTGCCCTGAACGAAGGTCTTCTCGCCGGTGCCGCACTGGATGTATACGTTAAGGAGCCGCTCCCAATGAGCAGCCCCTTAATGCATTTGTGCTATCCCGAGCGTCTTATTCTAAGTCCGCACATCGCCTGGTATTCACAGGAAGCCCGTGCCCGTCTGGCGCACGAAATGGCACAGAATATCGTGGACTTTTACTCCGCCACTACATAAATATTTTAGCGTCCAGGCCCAGAAGGTCCATTTTCCGCTTGATGGCGGGGACTTCGCGGGTGAGGAAGTCCTCTTTCTGGGTGTCAAGGATAATCTCGCGGGCGTTGTCGGACACAAAATAGCCGATGCCGCGTTTGTTGAAGATAACCCCTTCAGCAGTCAGTTTCTCATATACACGCATCACAGTATTGGGGTTCACGCCTATTTCGGCGCCATACTCACGGACCGACGGGACGCGCGATCCGGCTTCCAGGCTTCCGGTCAGAATGCCTTCGCAGAAATGATCGGCTATCTGGAGATAGATGGGTTTTTCGTCGTGGAAGTCCATAAAACTAATGTTTGAGGGTTTTGAGACGCCAGAAGATGCCGCCGGCAAGACCTGCCACTATGATGGCCACGACACAGTTGAAGCTACGTAGGAAGGAAGTGAGCCTGTCGACAGTCTCCGGAGTGACGCCGCCGCTGATGGAAAACGATAAGCTATCGGTTTGAGTAGAGACGAGCGTGAGTAATAGAGATAAACCCAGCAGGATGAGAAAACCGCCTAAGATCTTGTACTTCCGGAAAATGAGCCCGCACAGGAGAAAAAACAGGAAATTGCAGCATAATCCAAGCAAAACAAAAGTTGGAAGCAACATCCACAGAGACCAGTTAACCTCGTAGAATTCGTTATACTCCTGGAGTGTTGTAGAAAAATCCTTCAATACGCCAAAGAGGAAACCCAACATCGATTGCTCTACCGTAGGATCCAGCAAGGCCACCAGTGCATCTGCCGCAAAGAAAACCAGCATGAAAGCAAGCGGAATCACAATAAGGGTCATAATGAGCATCGATAGCCATTTTTCAAAAGTGGAAGCCGGGACCATCAGCCAGGCCGATCCGCGCTTTCGCTCTGTCAGATAACCGTAAGTCCGCGTCTGATACAATTCCAGAATGGTGAAGGCGACCATGAACATAACAAAGCGAGAGATAATGTCGTCGCCGGGGCCACTCCAGCCGGAGCCTGTGATCAGGCTGATGATAACGTATACCAAATAGGCAAAAAGACCAAAAAGGCCGATTCCCAGAGCGGCTTTCATGTGGTTACGCCACATCTGGGTTGCATCATATTTAAAATAGGTATGGAAACGCTTGAAGCTGAATATTTCGTTTGTCATAAGGCTAGTCAAATAAGGATTTAACGGCTTCTTTATTCATGTGTACGGCATTGAAGAGGGCCTCCAGGTTTACCTTCGACTCCCTTCCGTCGGCGTTAGGATAGACCTGAACCATTCCGGAAGGGGTTTGCTCCGTATAAAGGGCTTTGGGATGAACCTCCTTTCCGTAGTCGAAATAGAGCAGGGAGCCGATTCTCTCCAGCGAGGCATTCACCAACACGCTCTTCTTATCAAGGATGATAATGGGGTCGATGAGTTCTTCCAGATCCCGGACCTGATGGGTGGAGATAACAACCGTGCTTTCCTCCGACGTATATTTCATGATGGCCTTGCGGAACTGCATCTTGGAAGGGATATCCAGACCGTTTGTAGGCTCGTCCATAAAATAATGGCGTACGCCGCACGCAAGCGCAAAAGCAATCCATGTCTTCTTGAGCTGGCCTGCGCTCATCTGATCCATTCTCTTTTTTGACTCCACTTCAAACTCAGAGAGGATATACAGATACTTCTCTAAGTCAAAATTGGGCCACAGGGCGCCGGCTTCCTTTCCGAAGGCGTCGGCCCGTTCATGAACAGGGGAGACCTCTTCCGGAAGATAGAACTGCTCCTGAAGTAGGGAAGGTTGCCGACTGTATGGTTTGCGGCCATCTGTTTCAATGGTACCGCCCTGGGGCTTTTTCAGGCCACATAAAAGGGTGAGAAGGGTGGTCTTGCCCACGCCGTTTTCGCCGAGAAGGCCGTAGATATTGCCTTCTTTCAGACTCAGCGAAATATTTTTCAATACTTCCTGTGAGCCGTAGGAGAATGATAAATCTTTTACTTCAATCATTTTTTGCGGTGTATTAGCTTAATAGTACACTGCAAAGGTAGAAAGAAAAATCAATTCTCCAAAATTATTTTTGATTTTTACGCCAATTATCCGGAGTAACCCCGTAAATATCCTTGAATTGACGACAAAAATTGCTTCGGTCGTTGATTCCGACACGGCGGCCGATGGCGGAAGTGGAGGTCTGCGGTTCGCGTTTCATCAGTTCCACAGCCTCTTTCATCCGGAGGCCCGTGCGCCAGGTACGGAAATCCGTATCCTGCATGGCAAAATAGCGGAACAACTTGACGGAATCCGTGCCGATGCGGGATGCGGCGGCCTGTACGCTACGATCCGGAAGGCAATAGCCGCGTTTTTCCACCCATGCGTTCAATTTGGCTTCCACCCGGGTTACCTGAGCAGGGGAGAGCGGCTTTACTGCGTGCGGAGTTACATTATTGGAAGGAGCCTGCTCTTTATGGAACAGGCTCCTGAAAAACTTACCGATGGATTTCTTACCAGCCCAGGACATAGGCGAAGATGAGCGGGGCAACGATGGTTGCGTCGCTTTCTACGATGAAGCGGGGCGTATCCGGAGCCAGCTTGCCCCAGGTGATTTTCTCATTGGGGACAGCGCCGGAATAAGAGCCGTAACTGGTGGTGGAATCCGAAATCTGGCAGAAATAAGCCCAGAGGGGAGTGCCTTCCCAGCCCAGATCCTGTTCCATCATGGGAACGCAGCAGATGGGGAAGTCTCCGGCGGTGCCGCCGCCAATCTGGAAGAAACCCACGCCGGGGGCGTTCTTCTTGTACCAGTCTACCAGGAACATCATCACTTCCACGCCCTGGATGACCATATGGGGATCATATTCGCCGCGAATCACGTGCGCGGTGAAGATGTTGCCGGTGGTGCAGTCTTCCCAGGCGGGGCAGATGATGGGGATGTTCTTTTCACAGGCGGCCACCACCCAGCTGTCTTTGGGATCAATCTCATAATACTGCTCCAGCACGCCGCTGCGGATCATCTGGTAGATGAATTCGTAGGGGAGATAGCGCTTGCCTTCGGCCTTTGCCTTGTCCCACACTTCCACCAGATGCTTTTCCAGACGGCGGAAAGCTTCTTCTTCCGGGATGCAGGTATCCGTGACGCGGTTATAGTGGTTGTCCAGGAGTTCCTGTTCCTGCTGAGGTGTGAGATCACGGTAGCCGGGCACCCTGTAATAGTGGCTGTGGGCCACCAGGTTCATGATATCCTCTTCCAGGTTGTTTGCGCTGCAGCACACAAAGGCGATTTTGTCTTCGCGGATCATGGCGGCCAGGGACAGGCCCAGTTCCGCGGTGCTCATGGCGCCGGCCATGGCCAGAAACATCTTGCCCCCCTTGTTCAGAAGGTCTTCGTAGGCTTTTGCAGCGTCTACCAGGGCTGCGGAATTGAAATGACGGTAGTGATGGGTAATGAATTGAGAGATGGGTCCCTTTTCCATTTTACTTATAAAGCGCGCAGCGGGCGAAACCAGTCTGTGGTCTCCAACCCCTGCGTTTTCATTGCAAATTTAGAAAAAAAACTGTAAATTCGCACATTGATTATAAGGATACAACCTTTTAAAACCTATTTTATAATGAAGAAATTCCTTGTTGTTATGGCCGCCGTTCTGGGAATGGCAGTCGTTGCCAGCGCTCAGCCTCGCGCCATTGGTATCCGTGCCGGTTACGGTGCAGAACTTTCCTATCAGCACACCCTTGGCGGTGAGAATTTCGCCGAATTGGATCTGGGTTGGAGCGCAGGCGCCATCCAGGGTGGTCTGGCCTATGACTTTATCATCGCCCCCCTGGGACCCGTCAACATCTACGCCGGTCCCCAGGCTTTCGTAGGTCTGGCCAACACCACCGATGCAGACGGTAACGCAAAGCAGGGTCTCTGGCTGGGTGCCGGTGCCCAACTGGGTGTCGAATACCTCTTCGACAGCATTCCGCTCCAGCTTTCCCTGGACTGGAAGCCGTCCCTGCTCATCATCCCCAACCTGGGCTTTGGCTGGAACAGCATCGCCCTGGGCATCCGCTACCTCTTTTAATCGGTAGAAACAGGAAACAAAAAAGAGTTCCCACACCGGGAACTCTTTTTTTGTGCATAAATAAGAATACTATCCGCCGATGAACTCCCGGATCATGGAGGTGGCCGGAATCTCGCGGTCGCTCACGGGCGTGAAGTAATGGATGAACTTCAGCAGGCGATGGGCTTCGGAGTATTCCGGACAGTTCTGCGGCACGCTGCGCAGGATGGGCTCCGCGTGGTTCTTCAGCACGGCGAACTCAATCAGGTAGGCGCTGTTGAACATCACGTCGGCCGTCTCCTGATAAGGATAGATCCACTTTTGCTCCGCCGCCAGCACATTCTGCCAGTTGGAGATGGACTCACGGGCGGAGAAAGCACCTTTATTATAATCGCGCACGATGCGGCGCAGCAGGCGGTTGTCGCTGGTGGGAATCATGTTATGGTCGTCCAGCAGGGTTCCGGTGAGCGTGTTGATGAAGATGCGGAACTTGGCGCTGTCCGGGATATCGGCCGTAAGTACCGGATTCAAGGCATGGATACCTTCTATTAATAGGACACTGCCTTCCTGCAGGCGCAGTTTCTTGCCGTTGTATTCCCTTAGGCCGGTCACGAAGTTGTATTCCGGTACGGAAACCTCCTCCCCTGCGATGAGTTTCATGATGTCCTGCTCCATCAGGGCATGGTCCACGGTGTCGAAGTTGTCGAAGTCGTAGCTGCCGTCCGGGAACTTGGGCGTATCCACGCGGTTCACGAAATAGTCGTCCGTAGAAACGGAGATGGGTTTCAGGCCGCAGGCTTTCAGCTGGATGGACAAGCGCTTGCAGAACGTGGTTTTACCGGACGAGGAAGGACCGGTAATGAGGACCACCTTCAGGGGATTCTCGCTGCGATAACGGCGGTCAATCTCTTCTGCAATCTGGACGATTTTCTTCTCCTGCAGGGCTTCTGCAATCTGGATGAGCTCACTGGCACGGCCGTTCAGGAAGGCTTCGTTAACGTCTCCTACGGTGCTCAGGCCCATGATGATGTTCCAGCGGAGAGCCTCCTTGAACATTTCGAAGGTCTTGGGCTGGTCCACGAAATCGGCCAGATGGGAAGGGTCCTCACGCGAAGGGACCTGCAGCAGGAAGCCGTCGTGGAAGGGAGTGATGCCCCACACCTTCAGATAGCCGGTGGAAGGTACCAGTTTCCGTAATAGTAGTCCACGGTGTCGCCCAGCGTATAGTAATCCGTATACGCCTCGCCGCTGGTTTCCAGCAGTTTCACCTTGTCGTCGAAGCCCGCCTTCCGGAATTCCCGCAGGGCGCGGTCCGTCTGCACGTCATAGCGGTGGAAGGGCATATCCTTCTCCACCAGCTCCCGCATGTGGGCCGACAAAGCCTGCAAGTCTTCGCTCGTCAGCTCGCTTTCATCGGCCTTTCTGAGGTGGCAGAAATAGCCGTGCGAGATGGGATGCTCGATGTAGAGACGGCTGCCCGGGAAAAGGTCGGCCGACGCCTTGTACAGCAGGAAGTACAGCGAACGGCAGTACACGCGCATGCCGCTGGGTTCCCGCACGTCGATGAACTCGATGTCCTTGTTCTGGTAAACCTTGAACTTAAGGCCCTGCGAGACATTGTTTACCTTGGCCGATACAATGGGGTAGGGCTTGTGGCAGTCGAACGCCTCCAGCATCTGCAGCAGGGAAGTGCCCTCCGGGAAGCGCTGGCTCTCGCCGGTGTTTTTACAGTAAACCTGTACCATATTACAGCTTGATTTCCTGTTTCTCCAGATAGGCCACTACGTCGGCCACGGTTTCGAATTTCGCCAGGGCCTGGTCCGGAATCACAATCCCGTACTGGTCCTCGATGCGCATCAGAAGTTGCAGAATGTCCAGGGAATCGGCCCCCAGGTCCTTCTTGATGAGGGACTGCGGCGTGATCTTGGACGGGTCCAGGCGAAGCTGCCTGGCAAGGATGGCTTGTACTTTTTCAAACATAATTATTCCTCGTAATGTTCATACTTTGCAATTTCCGCCTCAATCTTTCCGGACAGCTTGGACACCTCCATCTTGTAGGCCTGCTCTATGCACTTTTCCACAGCCACGGCCTTGGAGGAGCCATGCCCCTTGACGACGGTCTTGGAAAGACCCAGGAGCACGCTGCCGCCGTAATTCTGATAGTTCATGAAGGCCTTCAGGTCCTTGAACATCTTCTTCATGAAGAGGGCGCCCAGTTTATAGAGCCAGCGGCTGTAAATCTCCGTCTTCAACTTCTTCAGCAGTTCCAGGGCCGTCCCTTCCGTGGTTTTCACCAGAACGTTGCCGCTGAAGCCATCGGCCACCACCACATCGTAGCTGCCGCTCAGAAGGTCCCGGCTCTCCATATTCCCAACGAAGTTCACCGACGGCGTCTCCCGCAGCAGTTTATAGGCCTCCTGACGCACTTCGTCGCCTTTTTCCGCCTCTTTCCCCACATTGAGGAGCGCAACTTTCGGCTTGGAAACGCCATAAACGTTCTCCAGATAGAGGGAAGACATGATGGCAAACTGGCGCAGGTGGGCCGATGTAACCTCTACGTTGGCCCCGCTGTCGCAGATGCCCACAATCCCGCCGTTCATGGTGGGGAGCAGGGGACAGAAGGCCGGACGGATGATGCCGGGAATGCGGCCGATGCGAACCAGCGCACCCGTCACCAACGCTCCCGTAGAGCCGGTGGAAACGAGGGCGGCAATGTCGTCGCGGTCCCGCAGCATCATGATGCCCTTCATCATGGATGAATCCCGCTTCAGGCGAATGACATCGGTGGGTTTTTCGTCGCAGCCGATCACCTGAGGGGCATGCACAATCTCCAGACGGGCGGCATCGTAGTCCTTTCCGGCAAGCTGCTGCTTCAAAATGCCTTCATCGCCCGTCAGGATGATGTACAGCTCCGGATTGGAAGCCAAAGCGGCCAGGGCGCCCTGCACGGGTGCCTCGGGGCAGTGATCTCCGCCGAAACAGTCTACGATAATCTTGATCATAGGGGTTTTACGTAAGTACGATAACGCTTGGGGACGTCACGACGGAACCGTTTCCACTGGTTCTGGATGGCATAATTCTCTTCCAGGTTCATGCAGGTGTCGGCGTAACGCAGCGACGGATTGTCGTGCAGCATCTTCATGATGGCCAGCGACAGTGCGGCCGAAATGCCCCGGTTCAGGTATTCGGGATCCACGCCGATGAGGCACAGGTCCAGACCGTCCGGCTTCCGCAGACAGCGCAGGAAGCGGATGGCCAGGCCGGGCGTAATGTGCCCGCGGGTGCCCCGGAACGCCCGCGTGAGCGAGGGGATAGCCAGGCCGAAGCAGACGGGACGGTTATCTTCGTCCAGGATAATGGCGGAATACTTGGGGCTGATCACCATGCCAAAGTTATCCAAAACGAGCTGCCGCATCCCTTCCGTAAAGGGGACCGTTCCATACAGGCCCTGGTAGGATTTGTCTATCAGGTCGAAGATGCCATCGGCATACTTTTTCAGGAAATCGGCCCCGTTCTTTGACTCTCCGAAATGCAGCTTATAGCGCTTGAAGATGAAATTCACGAGCTCCTCCATTTCCTGAAGCGTCTCCTCCGATTCCGGTCCATACAGGAAAGAACCCGTGTAATCCACTTCCTTCTTATAGCCCAAACCCTCGATAAGTGCCTGATAGTAAGGCTGGTTATAGGTTGTCTCGAAGTTGCCGGAGACGTCGAAGCCTTCAATCAGAAGGCCTTCCTTTTCAAGGTCGGAATAGCCGATGGGGCCATGGATCGTATCCATTCCCTTGCTGCGTGCCCAATCTTCCACCGCCTTCATCAGCGCAGCGGCGACCTCAGGGTCGTCGGTGGACTCATAGCGGGTGAAACGCGCCCGTTTTTCGCCGTTCTTTGCGTTGGCGTCCCGCTGGATGATTCCCTGGACACGGCCCACGAGAACGCCGTCTTTATAGGCATTGAAGAAGACGGAATCACAACTGGTGTTATAGACGTAATCCTTCCGGAATATTTTCTTTTCGTCCATGTACATCGGGGGCACATAGTAGGGGTTTCCCTTGTACAGATCCAGGGGAAAATTCAGGAAGGCGCGCTGGAGGGCCTTGGTATTGGCTTCTTTTATTTCAATCATGTTATCTGTGGATTGCATGGAAGCAGACGCCCACGCCGTTGGGGCCGCAGTGGCTGCCGGCGGTGGGATTCACGTCCACGTAAACGATATTCTGCTTGCCGAATTTCTCTTCGATGAGCCGGCCTATTTCCTTCGCGATCTCCGGAGCGTCGGTGTGGCCGATGCAGATGCGGTGCTTCTCTATCTCACTTCCCAGTTCAGCCACCTTGTCCACCAGGGCCTGCATGGCGTTCAGGCGGCCTTTGGCGGTGCCAACGGACACCATCTTGCCCTCCTGACTCATGTGGATGAGGGGACGGACGCCGATGAGCGTTCCCATCGCGGCCTTCAGCCCGCTCACGCGGCCGCTGCGACGGAAGAACTTGAGGTCATCGGCAAAGAAGTACATGGCGAAATGGTCCACTTCTTCCTTTGCCCAGGCCAGGATTTCATCCAGAGACTTGCCGGCCTTCACCAGATCGCCCACTTCGCGCACGATGGCGTAACTGATGGTTGTGATGCCCTTGGTGTCGATTTCCTCAAAACGGGTTTTCGGATACTTGGCTTTCAGATCCGCCACGGCCTGGTCCATCGCGTCGAAGGTGTTGGTCATCGCGCGGGAGAAGTGCACGTACAGAATGTCGTTCCCCGCTTTGAAGTCTTCTTCGAAATAGCCGACGTACTGCTCCTTGGAGATGGCGCTGGTGGTGGGGAGAACCCCGCCGCGAAGCAGGTCATAGAAGGCATGGGCGTCGAAGTTCTCAAAATCCACGTACGGGTATGTGGTCTTGGCGTCGATGCTGTAGGGCATCGAAATTAACTTGTAGCCGTATTCGGCGCAAAGGGCCGGATTGAAATCGGTGTCGGAGTCTGTATAAATCTTTAACATAGCACTAATATATAATCGTATACGGGCTGTCCGCCGGGAATGAGGATCACTTCCGTCATGGGACAGGCCTTTTCCAGTTTCGCTTTCAGATCTTCGGCCTCATCCGCGGGCGCATCTTCGCCGGGGAAGAGGACCAGGACATCGGCATTTCCAGCCTCCAGTTTATCCGCCAGGGACAGTGCGGCGTCTTCGCGATTGTCGGCCGCCGCCAGGATGTCTTTCCCGCTGAAGCCGATATACTGGCCGGTCCTGGCCTCCGCAGTGTCACGGATGGCGCGGGAAATGCTGCCGGTGGTTACCGATGCGGCGGCATCCTTCAGCACTTCAGTCATTTCCTCCAGCGGAAGTTCGGCATCAAGGTTGGCCAGTGAATAATAGCCTTCTCCCAGTGTTTTGGTGGGGATGACCACAATCCTGGAATCCTTATAGAGGTCCGCAGCCTGGTTGGCCGTCAGAATGATGTTGCCGTTATTGGGGAACACCAGGATTGTGTCGGCATTCACCGTATTGAAGGCCTCCAGAAAGCGTTCCACGGAAGGATTCATGGTCTGTCCGCCCTCTATAACCTCGTCCACGCCCATTTCCCTGAAGGCCTCCGTCAGGCCTTTTCCGGCAGCTACGGAGACCAGGCCGAGGGGCTTGCGCGAACGTTTGAAACGCTCGTCCATATGGTTTCCATGATGCTGCAGGGTCATATTCTCCACCTTGATGGTGAGGAATTCGCCCCACTCGCGGCACTTGGTGAGCACTGCACCCGGGTCTTTCGTGTGCACGTGCACCTTGATGATGCTGCCGTCACGGAAGAACACCAGTGAATCGCCCTGCGTCTCCAGCCAGGATTTGATGACGCTTTCGTCGAAGGAGTCCAGGTCCAACTTGCAGCGCTGGAGCCGCAGCAGGAATTCCGTGCAATAGCCGAATTCCAGGACGCTGTCTTCGGTGAAGGCGCTGAGATCAGGAGATGGCCGATCGGGGCCGGCCATGACAGGCGCTTCGTCATGCCCGGCTTGACCGGGCATCTCTCCGACAACGTATCTCCCTGTCAATGCATCGCGCATGCCCTCCATGATGCACAGGAGGCCGGCGCCGCCGCTGTCCACCACGCCTGCTTTTTTCAGCACGTCCAAAAGATCCGGCGTATGCTCCAGGCTTACCTGCATCCCGGCGATCATCTTTTCAAAGTAATCTTCCAGGCTTTCGGCGCCTTCCGCAGCGGCCACGCCTTCCCGCAGGACGGTGAGGATGGTTCCTTCTACCGGCTGCGAAACTGCGTGGTAGGCTTCCTGCACCGCCGCCTGCATCGCCTTGGCAAAAACGTCCGCATCGGCCTCTTTCAGGCCCTGAAGGCCTTTGGAGAGTCCGGCGAAGATGCGGGAGAGGATGACGCCGGAATTGCCCCGCGCGCCCATCAGCATGCCCTTGGAGACTGCATCGGCCGTTTCGGAAAGCGACGTGACGTTCACTTTGGTCCCGGCTTCGATGGTCATATACATGTTGTCGCCGGTATCCCCGTCCGGAATAGGGAAGACGTTGAGGTCGTTGATGGTCTGCCGCTGTGCCGCCAGGGAAGCAGCGCCGCCGCGAATCAGGTTAAGGTATAGGTCTGCGTTCAGATTCATTCCACTTTAAAAGACTTGCGGAAATAGGGGACTTTCATCAGCTGTCGGAACAGCAGCGGCTGCAGCGAATAGGTGATGAGGATGGTGGTGGCCATGCCGATGAGGGTGATCAGGCCGATGGAACGGATGGCCGGATGGACGGCGAAAACCAATGAGAAGGTTACGATGCCCAGCACCAGCGCACTGTAGACAATGGCCACTTTATGGTAGGACAAAATGGTCTTGTCCCCACGCCTGGCATCGGCCAGAAGTCCCTCCATGACAAATATGCTATAGTCTACACCGATACCGTAGACAAAGGTGGAAATGACAATGTTGATGAGGTTGAATTCCAGGCCGAAGAGCGCCATGAGGCCCTGCATCACATACCAGCTGACGAACATGGGGAAGAAAGCCAGCAGGGAAATCCAGAGATTCCGGAAACAGAGCAGCAGGACGATGAACACGAACACACTGGAAATCCAGAGCGTGGTGGAGAAGTCGTCGTGCACCACCTGCACCAGGTCCCGGCAATAGAAGAACGGCTCCAGCACGATTACGTGCGGAAGGGTACCCAGCATACTCCAGACGGTTTCCTGGTCTTTCTTTTCATAGGAAACGTCGGTGAACACCATATAGCGCCCATTCTTTTCTTTCTCCACGTAATTGGACATGAGTCCGGGCGGCACAACTTCAATACCGTCCTCCGGTTCGAATAGATTGCCGGGCTCATAATGGGTTGTCAGAAGCGTCAGGAAGGGGTCGAAGAGCGACTCCGGAAGATTATGTTCCCGGGCCGATGCACGAAGGTCCTTCCTAAGGGTCCTGACCCGATCCCCGTTCCAGAACGAATTCCACAGACGGATGCGTTCCTCCTGGTCTGCGGTGGACTGCAGCAGGTAACGGGTAATGGGACTGTATGCCTTTACCAGACCGACCTCCTGGAGGGAATCCAGGATAGGGAAGAGCTGTTTGCAGTTCTCTATCGCGCCGTCCAGCGATTCATTGTCCCAGGCGCCGAAGTTCATATGGGCGTAACCGGCGGCATTGGTCCTGTTGTAGAGATCCTGGCTTGCCGTCAGACGCTCGTCGTCGTAGTCCAGGTGCATCAGGTTGCTGTCGAATTTCACGCGGGGGCTGAAAACTATGCCTACAACGATTATCACCAGCAGAATGCCAATAAACCACTTGTTGCGGTCCCAGGGAAGGCTGTTCACTCTTTCCACCAGCGGGAACCCGTGCGTCCGTTTGAACTTGATGTGCCAGGGCTTCAGGAAATGAGGCAGGAACACCAGCACGAAGAATGTGTTGCCCAACAGTGCGAACGTTGCGAAAAGCCCGAAGTCCCGGAGCAAGTCGCTTTCCGTGAAAAGAAGGCCCAGGAAAGCGCCCACGGTGGTGATACAGCCCAGAAGGACCGGCGTGCTTTCGTCGCGCAGCATTTTTTCCGCATCTCCCACATAGTAAAAATGGATGAGCACATGCAGGCAGTAGCTGATGGCGACACCCAGCACAATGGCTCCCATTCCCAGCGCCATCAGGGACATGTAACCCTTGATCAGGTACATACAGGCCATCGAGAAGAAAGCGCCGTATACAACCGGAATGATTTGCTGGATGATGAAGTTAAAGTTGTGGAAGCTCAGGAGCATGATGGCGAGGATAATCAGCAGCGACAGGCCGACGGTCCACACCAGATCCCGTTTGATGGTTCCCGCATTGGAAACGCTGCCCATCGGATTACCGTGGACATAGACGCTCAGCTCCGGATGGGCCTCCTCATATTCCTTCCGTGTTTTTTCGATGAGTCTTACGAGACGGGTGGACTTTCCGGAATTAGTGGCGTCGAAAGAAGTGGCGACATATGCGATGGCGACACTCTTGTCCGGGCAGAAGAAATGGCCGTTCTCCATATTGACGCTGCCCATGGACAGACTCAGGTCATTGAAAAGAATGCTCCTCAGATTCAGCGGGTCCATGGAGACCAGCTGGGAGTCATCACCGGTTTCGTCTTCCTCAATCAGCCGGAAGTTTTCCACCATCTGCGCAGCAATGGAATCCGGCGAGCATTTCGCCTCAATGGCCGGATACCAGGCAGGGTCGATGAAAGAGGGGATGTGGCGCAGTCCGTAGTCCAGCAAGTTCGCGCCGGTTTCCGCTTTCACGGAGGAGAGGATGCCTGAAATGTAGTGCGTACTGGTATCCCTTGCCTCCAGAATTGAGCAGAACTCCTCTACGGCATCACCCAGCACGGCCGGTGCCACCGGATTCAGCGTATCCCGCGAAGTAACCTGGATGAAGATTTTGTCCACGAGTTCCACGTCGCTGAAATCCACTTCCTCGGAGTTTGCGCTCCGCGGCAGCAGTTTCATGATATCCTCCTCGAAACGCAGGTGAATGCCCACCCAGGCGAAGAACAGCGTACTGGCAATCAGCAGTATCCACATCAGCGCCTTGTGCCGCTGAAAGAAATGATAGAGCGGAAGAAAGATACGGTGCATATTAAATCTGTTGGAAAATCCGCTCGCGCACCTGATCGATTGTGCCGACGCCATTCACTTCCCGGTACAGACCCGCGGACTTGTAATAGGCGATGAGCGGTTCGGTTTTAGCGTGATAGGTTTGGATGCGGTTGGACACCACTTCGTCGCGGGCATCGTCGGCGCGACCCTCCAGAAGGGCCCTGTGAGCAATACGCTCGTGCACCAGCGAGTCCGGAATCATGATGGAGAGACAGGCGGTGACGCTTTCCCCGTTTTTCGAAAGCATGGCATCCAGGGCCTCTGCCTGGGAAACGGTGCGCGGAAAGCCGTCCAGCAGGAATCCGTCCACGCCGTCCACGCTTTGGAACTTGGCCTCAATCATGGCTTCCACCATTTCGTCGGGCACCAGGTTTCCGTTATCTATGAGGGCTTTCGCCTTTGCGCCCAGGGCGGTTCCGGCGGCAATCTCACTGCGCAGGAGTTCTCCAGTGGAAATGTGGCAAAGATTGAAACGCTCTGCCAGGGCGCCGGCCTGCGTTCCTTTTCCGGCTCCGGGAGGTCCAAAGAGAATAAAGAATTTCCTATTCATCCAGTACAAAAATATCCTTGATATTGCGTCCCAGTTCGTCGTAGTCCAGGCCGAAACCCACAATGAAGCGGTTGGGGATTTCCATGGCTACGTAGTCCAGTTTCACGTCTTTTTTGTACACTTCCTTTTTCAGGAGCAGGGTGCAGACGCGCGCATCCCTGACGTTGTGGGCTTTCAGCTGGTCCATGAGCGCCACAATGGTGTTTCCCGTATCCACGATATCTTCCACGATGAGCACGCGCTTTCCTTCCAGATGCTCCGGCAGCGGGACTTCCGTCTTGACGACGCCGGTAGAGGAAACGCCGTCATAGGAAGACAGTTTGCAGGCTTTCAGCACCAGGGGGAATTGGATGCGTTTGAGCAGTTCCGCGGCATAGATGATGGCCCCGTTCAAGGTGCAGAGGAGAACCACCGGATCTTCATCGGTGGAATCTGCGTAATCCTTGTTCAGACGCGCAGCTACGGCGTCGATAGCCTTCTCGATGTCCGCGTTGGGAATGAACATCCTGAAGGTTTTGTCGTGGAGACGGATTCTCTTTTCCATGGGGTACAATTTATAAGACACAAAAATAATAAAAAACACGCAAAAAAACATGTAAAACAACACAAGTTATCAACAGCCCCGGTGGAATTCCGGGAAGGCGCGCTAACTTGCGGGTATGAGAAAGTTTGTGCTATGCTTTTTAACCCTGCCCTGCGCGCTCGTGCTGCGTGCACAGGACGAGCGGATTGTGCGCGCCGCGCTGCTGTTGAGCGGGGCCTCCTGCGAAGAGGAGATCCCGTCGGAATGGATAGAGCAGCTGGAAGACGTGCGTGCGATACGCGTGAACAGTCCCTATCTTCGCGCGGGCATCCTGCTGAGTGACTATCAGGTAGCCAGCATTAAAGACTACCGCAGCCGGCACGGCGACATCCTTTCCGCAGAGGAGCTTTCGCTGGTCGATGGTTTTTCGCTGGAAGGAGTCCGTGTCCTGGAGCCGTTCCTGCTTTTCGATTCGGCACGGCTGCCGGGGAATGTGGACACCGTGAAGGTACATGGTTCGGCGCTGATCCGCAGCACCCGTGCCACGCTGGGTGCGAAAGCAAAGGCGTCCGGCGAATCCTGGCGGGCCGGGGGCGCATGGAGAGGGGAAGACTGGACGGTCTATGCCGACGGCTCTTTCCGGCGCTGGCGGGTTCTGGCAGGCGATTTTCACACCCGCTGGGGACAGGGATTGGCGGGATGGACGGGGTTTTCGATGGAGAGTCTATCCACTTTGGACGCTTTTTCCCGGAAGGCGTCGGGGCTCACTCCTTCCGGGTCCTATTCCGGGGATTATTCTCTTCGCGGAGCCGCGCTGGAATACGATGCCGGGCGCTTCCGGGTATCGGCCTATGCGGGGGAATCCGCCCTGGGTGCCCATGCAGACTATATCTGGCGTCATGGCCAGCTGGGAGTCACCTATGCGTCGGGGACGGTGTCCATGGACGGAAAGTGGAACATACGGGGCCTGGACCTGGCCGGAGAAATGGCGGTTCGCCATGCGGCATTTGCCGGCAAAATAGCCCTCTCCGGAAAAATGGGGGAGCGCTGGAGATGGGCCGCACAGGGAAGGGGACTGCCCAGTGGCTTCTCAGGGCGGAATAACGGGGAATATGCCCTGGCCGGAGGCATTCAATTCCGGAATCATTACGGGGCCGACACCCCGGGTCACGAAGCGTCCCTTACGCTGGACTGCGCATCGCTGCCCGTACCGGGTTCAGACCCGGGACGATTCCAATTGCGCGGTTACGGCATCTGGAAGTGGCAAATCACACCGGCCTGGCTGTTGGATGTGCGCCTGACGGAGCGCTACAGGAACTACGAGGCTCCCCGCACCGATTTCAGGACGGATCTGAAATACGTCGGCAGTCCCTGGCTTTCAGCGCTGCGCCTGGAAGCCGTCCGCTGCGAAAAATGGGGAGTTCTCAGTTATATAGAAGGCGGCTATAAAGGGCCGAAATCGGCCGTCTATCTTCGTGCAACAGGCTTTTCCGTGCAGGCGTGGGCGGCACGGATCTACTGTTATGAGCGCGACGCGCCCGGCACCTTTTCCGTTCCCGCTTACAACGGCCGCGGGGTGGCTCTGTCCCTGACGGCGAGCCATAAGAAACGGATGGGTTGCTTTACGCTAAAAGGGCATCTTCGCGCCGCCTGCACCATCCGGGAAGGGTATCATCCGGCACCCGTGCTGAACTTGCAGTTGCAGGGAGATTGGTAGCTAGCGTTTCCCCACCTTCAGGCGCTGGCCGATGTTGATGCGGTCACTCTTGAGGCTGTTCCAGCTCTTGAGCTGCTTGACGGTGCAGTGGTACTTGCGGGCGATGGCGCCCAGATTGTCCCCGGACTTCACCTTGTAATAAACCCAGGAAGTGCCGGTGGAAGCCTGGGGAGTAGGGACAGGCCGCCCGCCTATGACTTCACGGCCATCCTGAACCTTGGCGGTAAATAATTCGTCGGACCTGTGCTGATAAATCTCTTCCAACTTGTCCAGGAAGGCCGATGAATACGTGAACGGCAGGCGGATCACCTCATCACCGCCGGCCCCGGGAACGATGTCTGTGTAATACTGGGGATTCAAATCACGGACGTCGTCCAAAGGGATGCCAAGTACCTCGCTGATCTGCTGGAAATGCAGGTTTTTATGCACGTGGAAGGTATCCACATAGACCGGCATGGAAACAGGGTCCGAACGCAAACCGTATTCCTTCGCATAGCGGAAGGCATACATGGCGCCCACCATCGCCGGAACATATCCGCGCGTTTCCGTGGGCAGGTATTCATAGACCGACCAGAAATCCGTTTTACCGCCGGCGCGCTTGATGGCCTTGTTCACATTGCCGGATCCGCAGTTGTAGGCCGATATGGCCAGGGGCCAGTCCCCGAAGATGCGATAGGCGTCGCGGAAATAGCGGGCGGCGGCATCGGCCGAAAGAATGGGATCCATCCGTTCGTCTGTGTACGAGTCCACCTTCAGGCCGTAACTCAGTGCCGTACGGTACATGAACTGCCACATTCCCTTTGCGCCCACGCGGGATTCGGCCCTGGGGTTCAGATGGCTCTCGATGATGGATACATATTTCAGTTCCAACGGGAGGTCATAGCGGCGGAAAGTGTCCTCGAAGATGGGCCAGTAATATTGCGAAAGCGCCAGCAGTTCGCCCATTTTCACAGGCATCTTCTCCGAGTAGAGAATCATGTAATTCTTCACTGTCTCGTTGTAGGGGAGCGAAATGAAGGCATTCATCTCTTCCAGCCTGTGCATGAGGACGGAATCCGGGACATTGGTGGTGAAACGGACCGAATCCATGTTGAACTGCTCCCGGCGGAGGGTTTTGGAATGGCGGTGCAGATACCACTGGCTCAAAAGGGTATCCGTCGCCACGGTGTTATAATCCTCCAGGGCGGCTGAAACCTTGTTCTCGTTTTCTTCGGCGATCTCTTCCTCAATCTCCTCCTGCTCAGAGGCCTCCTGGCGATACTCGGCCAATTCTGCCTCCAGAGCCTGGATCCGCTGTTTAAGTTCGGTAATCTCCTTCATCATTTGTCTGCGGGATTTGTAGCCATCGGCCCCGGCGGGACCGGCTACGAGAAGGATTAACAGGAGGGACAGAAGAAACTTTCTCATTTCAACTAAAATCTAAGGCCCAGGGAAAGCCCGACTCCCGGGGTGGAAGAAGCATATGTGGGCACAAGGGTGGGGGACAGCTGGACGGAAATGTTTTCGTCCATTTCAAAGTCCTGCATATAGGCGAAGACATTGGCGTCGATCACCTGAATGACATAAGCAAGCGCCGTAAAGAGGATGGAATAATCCCGGTACCGGCGGTAAACGTCGCGGTAATACTTGGCCGACTCCGCACTCTGGGGCGGTTTTACGACGGAAGGATCGTCCGATGTCGCCATGTTGTGGATCCATTTCCAACGTTGATACTGAACGTTGTTGTCTATCCAGAAATGGATGCTGCCAGCCATGAGGCCCAGATAGATGGGCACCTTCCAGGCCTCGCCGTTGTAAACCTGGCCCAGACCGGGAAGAAGGATTGAATAAAAGGTGGATTTCGCCGGATCCGGAGAACGCGTCCCCTGATAGCAAACCACGCCGTCCATCAGCGAACCCCACCAGACCAGACCGGCGCCGGCATAAGACAACGCGCTGTATGTCTGGTATTTAGTGTCTCCGGTCTGCTGGTAAAGCTGGTTGAATCGGACACCACCGTAAATACCCGCACCGATGCCGCCGTAAACGATGGGCAGCTTCCAGTACTGTTTGTGATAAATCTGATTGCCGCCGATGAAAACGGCGGAGCCGATGGTGAGCGTCTTCAGCGAAGCCGTGCGTTTGTGCGCCAGGCCGCCGAAATACTCTCCGAAACTGAACAGTGCCGACGTGTCGGTCTTCACCTTCTCCGTGGTGTCGGCATAAGTCTGCGTGAAGGCATCCCGTTTGAATTGGTCGTCCCGGTACTGCGCACGCAAGGGAAGCGACGCCAGCAGCGCCGCCAGGGCTGTCAGTATGACGGGCCGAAGCCTCATCGCTGATCCAGGGCCTTGAGGAACTGCTCCATCTGCTGGTCCGAGTCAAAGCGGATGGTGAGGGAACCCTTGCCGTCGCGGCCGCGCTTGAGGGAGAGATTGTCGCCGAAATAGCGGCCCACATTCTCCAGAAGCCTGTAATACATTTCCGGGAGTTCCGCCGGTTCTTCGGCTTCTCCCTCGGGCTTTTCTTTCCCAAGGGCGCGCACCTTTTCCTCCAGCTGACGGACGGAGAGCCCGTTTTTAACAATTAAATCGCAGAGCATTTCCTGTGTGGCGGGGTCTTCCACGGCGAGGAGCACCTTGGCGTGTCCCACGCTCACAAGACCCACCTTCAGGTCATGCTGCACCTTGGCGGGAAGTTTCAACAGACGGAGCTGGTTGGCCACCGAAGCGCGTTTCTTGCCCACACGGTCCGCCATCTGTTCCTGGGTGAGCCGACATTCCTCCATCAGACGCTGGAAACTCATGGCCACTTCGATGGGATCCAGATTTTCCCGCTGGATATTCTCCACGATGGCCATCTCCAGCATACCCTGCTCCGAGGCGTCGCGGATGTAGGCGGGAATCATATCCATCCCGGCCAGCAGGGAAGCCCTGTAACGGCGTTCTCCGCTGATAATCTGATATTTGTTCCCCATCCTGCGGACGGTGATGGGCTGGATGAGGCCGAATGTACGGATGGAATCCGCCAGCTCCTGCAAAGCCTGCACGTCAAAACTCATTCGGGGCTGATAGGGATTGGGCTCAATCAGGTCCACCGGAATGCGGAGAATATCGGCCGTATCCCGCGGTTTGCTTTCCGGGGAGACCACCTCTTTGTTGATATAGCCGACGGGCTTGCGGAGTTCGCTTAAATCTTCGTTGCCCAAAAGGGCGCCCAGGCCTTTTCCAAGGCCACGTGCAGGTGTTTTAGCCATTGCTGTTCTCGTTTTTATCCAGGATTTCCTTCGCCAGGTTCAGATAATTGGACGTACCGTTGTTCATGACGTCATAGAGGATGATGGGCTTGCCGTAACTGGGGGCTTCGCTCAGGCGAATGCTGCGCTGGATGATGTTCTGGAAGACCAGATCCCCGAAGTGTTCCCGCAGCTGCGACACCACCTGATTGTGCATTTTGGTGCGGCCGTCGAACATGGTGACCACGAAGCCTTCGATGGTGAGAACGGGATTGATGCCATTCTGGACCAGACGGATGGTCTGGATGAGCTTGGTGAGGCCTTCCAGCGCGAAGAACTCAGGCTGAACGGGAATAATGACGGAATCCGCGGCCGTGAGGCAGTTCACCGTGATAAGCCCCAGGGAAGGGGAGCAGTCGATGATGATATAGTCATAGTTGTCACGGATGGGGGCCAGCGCTTTTTTCAGCACCGATTCCCGTTCGGGGACGTCCAACAGCTCGATTTCCGCGCCAACCAAATTGATGTGGCTGGGGATCATGTGCAGTTTCTGCAGTTCCGTCTGGATGAGTGCGTCCGAGGCCGACAGTTTGCCGATGAGGATTTCATAGAGCGTGCGCTCCTCACTGTTCTCAGGGTCGAAATTGAGGCCGGAAGTTGTATTTGCCTGAGGATCTGCGTCGATGATGAGGACGTTCTTTTCCAATACTGCCAGCGAGGCGGCCAGGTTGATGGCCGTGGTGGTTTTGCCCACACCGCCCTTCTGATTGGCTATAGCGATGATTTTGCCCATAGATACACTTTCTATTAACAGGCAAAGATACACATTTTCCCTGGAAAATGCGGCATGTTCCACAAAAAGTTCTACACTTTATTGCGGGTCTACGTCCAGGTGGATATGGCCGATGTATCTGTGCTCCTTTTCGAAAGCGGCCACAGTGGCGGCAAGCCGGCGTTTCCGGGCCAGAAGCGACTTGTCACGCCGGAGCGTCACGCGGAGCACGCGTGAATCCTCCCGTCCATAGGGAGTATAGGGCCCCAGACAGGAGCCGATGCTGCGGGAAAGCAGCCGGACCATATAATCCAGCCGTTTCGGGCTTTTGTCTTCCAGGCAAATATCAATCAGACGCGTGACAGGAGGATAGCTGAAGGCCTGTCTGTCTTCCAGGAACACCAGGGCGTTTTTATGATCATTCAGCGCATTGAACACATGATGGCCCGGCTCCCTTGTCTGTACGACCAGACGCCTGGCGCGCAGTTGTAATTGCTGGAGCACCTGCAGCGTACGCTCGTCGCTGCGGAAATCTTCCCGCCCCAGCAAGTTGTCGGCCAGATGCACGGCGACAAGGCCGAAACAGGTCTCTCCGAGGCTTTTGAAACTGGCAGGCGTGGCGGATTGGAGGAGTTTTTCAGGAGCATCCGGGAAAAAGGACTTTAATTCAGCCATGCTCTCTTCCTGTGCCGCTTTTGCCCGGCACACAAGCAAAACCTTCTCTCCGGCATCCAGCGTTTGACGGATCTGCTCCAGCAGCTTGATGGAAAAACCGCCCTTCATCCCGTTCTTCCGGGCTTCCGCCGCGATGTTGACAATGAGGGGATCCTCGCCAAAGTCTTGGTTTAGGTTACAGCGGTCAAAAAGACCATTTTCAACATTATAGAGCGATTCCAAAGATGGAGTCCCACTGCTTAGAAGCACCTGGGAACGATGGACCAGCGAAAGCAAAATGGCGGCCTCCCGGGCATGCAATCTGGGGGCGGGAGAGTCCTGTTTGTAGGAGGCGTCATGCTCATCATGCACAATGACAAGACCCAGATTACGATGGGGAAGGAACAAGGCGCTGCGGGTGCCCAGGACCACATAGGGTTTTCCGCTGCGGATGACATCCGCCACTTCCCGCCGGGCAGGGACAGTGCAGCCGCTGTGAAAAAGCAGCAATTCCGGGAAGCATGCCCGGAAACGGGTCTCCAGCTGCCGAGAAAGGGCTATTTCAGGCACCAGGCAGAGGACGTTTCTGCCTTCGTTCAAAACGCGGCGTGTCAGCTCCAGATAGATTTCCGTCCGTGAGGAGAAATCCTCCAGCAGGACCGTCTTTCCACTACGGAAAGAGCGTAGGATGGCCTGAATGGCCTCCTGCTGCCCCGGCGACAGGGAAAAATCCGTCGCGCCCGAAGGCATTTCCTCCTTTTTCTTCCGGCGCCGTGTAATCTTCTCCGACTCAATCTGCCTCATGGAATACGCCACTTTGTAAACTTCTCCCACGCTGCACAGATAATAGTCCGCAAGACGGCGCCAGAAAGCAATCTCATCCGCGCCTATGGGCGGAAGCTCCGATGGTACCGCACCCAGGACCTTAAGACCGGCTTCCGGGGTAACGTTTACAGCGCTCACCACCCCCACGTAGTGCCTGCGGGCAAATACCAGGTCCACACGGTCTCCTACTGAAGCCCCCTCCAGTTCATAGTAGGGTTCCCACTCCAGTTTAAGCGGTAAAATAACCTGTATGAAGGCTGTAACGTTCACTGACGGACCTGCGCTTTCAGCGTTAAGACACGACGCACGCTTTCGTCGATACGCGCCTCCGTAAGGGTGCTGTCCACCTGGACGGCGTCCATTACGGCGTCGAAGGCTTCAATGAAGTCCTTGGGTCCCAGAATGATATCTGCGCCGGCCTGAAGGCTGAGAACGGCGGCCCGCCCCGGTTTATACTGCCTGGTAATGGCGCCCATCGCCATTCCGTCGGTGATTATTACACCGTCGTAGCCCATTTCCCCGCGCAGTTTTTCCTGAATGAGGACCGGGGAAAGCGAAGCCGGCACGGAATTTCCGGTGACGGCAGGGGCGGCGATATGCGAAATCATCACCAGCGGCACATGGTTTTCAATGGCCGACTTAAACGGAAGCAACTCACAGTCCAGCATCTCCTCCCAGGTTTTCTTGCTCTGCGCATAGCCGAAGTGCGTATCCGTGCGCGTGTCTCCGTGGCCGGGGAAATGTTTCACGCAACCGGCAAGGCCGGCATCCTGCAGCCCGTTCAGGTAGGACACCACCATCTCCGCCGCCACCTTCGGATCCGGAGAAAAAGCCCGCGTGCCGATGATGGGATTGTGCGGGTTGGTGTTTACATCGGCCACCGGCGCCAAATCCACATCGAAACCGTATTCCTTAAGGTACGCGCCGATGGTCTTCCCGCAGTCATAGGCCTGCAGCGTATCAAGGGTCTTGCCGATGGCGCCCATTGACTTGTATTTCTTCACCTTGAAGGCCGGATTGTTGCCGATGCGGGCCACGCGGCCGCCTTCTTCGTCTATATACAGCAGCGGCTCTCCTTTGAACGCTTTCAGCTTTTTCACCAGGCTGTCCAACTGCTCCGGATCTGCGATATTGTGTGCGAAAAGGATGACGCCGCCAACAGGATAATCCTCATTCACTCTCTTCATCTGGGGCGTAACATCCTGCAGGGCATGGGACGCCAATTCCTCATAGGAATCCCACTCCAGGGCCACGTCAAAGGCTTCCGGACGTACGCAGAAAAGCTGGCCCACCTTTTCCCGGAGGGTCATCCGCCGCAGCTGATCCCCGATAGGGTCCTGCGGAGAAGTGGTGGCAGGTTTTTGCACGGAACAGGTGCAAGAAAAGGCCAGTGCGGCCAGAAGAACAATGTAAATCCTTTTCATAGACTTTACAAAAATAGTGTTTTCCGCCGATATTTGCTATCTTAGCGGAAAAGATTGCGTCAAAATGAACTACACCCTTCCGTTGCAATGCGTGGGCCTGATGTCCGGTACTTCGGCCGATGCCCTGGATGTCTGCTGCGCCACCTTTTATAAGGAAGAAGGCCGATGGAAGTACCACATCGACGCCGCCCGTTCCTACGAATACCCGCGGGACCTCCGTCAGAGGCTGATGTTTGATGTGCAGGAGATGTCGGCCCGGGAATTCGTGGCCTTCCACAGCGCTTACGGCCGCTATCTGGGGCAGCGGGTGAACGATTTCCTGGCAGAAACAGGCCTCAAACCCCAGCTGATTGCCTCCCACGGCAGCACGGTTTTCCATCGGCCCGCAGACAAGGTCATGTTCCAGATTGGCGACGGAGCGGCCATTGCCGCCGTCACGGGCATTCCCACCGTGTCGGATTTCCGCCGGCTGGACATCATGCTGGGCGGGCAGGGCGCTCCGCTGGTTCCCATCGGCGACAACCTGCTTTTCGGAGAGTTCGACTATTGCCTCAACATCGGCGGCTTTTCCAATATTTCATACCGGGAAGGGGAGAAGCGCATTGCCTTTGACATTTCGCCGGTGAACTATGTAATCAACCATTATTGCCGGCTCATCGGCATGGAAATGGACAAGGACGGCCTTCTCGCCAGCCAGGGCGAAGTGAATCAGGAGGTGCTGGATGCGCTGAACGCGCTGGACTACTATTCACGTCCGGCGCCCAAATCCCTGGGGCGCGAATGGGTGGAAAACCATATTTTCCCGCTGCTGGATCACTCCGGACTTGGGATGAAGGATCTTCTTCGCACCTATTATGAACACTGCGCGCAACAACTGGCCCGGGTAGTCAAGCCCGAGAGTTGGATTCTGGTCACCGGCGGCGGCGCACACAATCTCGTTCTCATCAACCGGATGGAAAAGCTTTCCCTCTGCAATCTAGTTTTGGGAACCCGCGAACTCATCGATTTTAAGGAGGCCCTCATCTTCGCCTTCCTGGGCGTGCTCTATGTGATGGACGAGCCCTCCTGCCTTCGCAGCGTCACGGGCGCGGAAAAGGACAACATCGGGGGAATGCTCTTCAAGGTTTAGATGACGCCCAGATGACTCAGGAGGATGCGCAGGCCGATGCCGATGAGGATGATACCTCCCAGCAGTTCCGGCCGCATCTTCCGGTTCACCGCCTCACCGAAGCGATAACCCAGGAAATAGCCTAAAATGCTCATCAGGAAGGACACCGCACCGATAATCAGCAGGGGAGCGGTGAGGCTTCCCAGCGTGTCGTAACCCGTGCATGCGTAGGAAATACCCACGGCCAGGGCGTCGATGCTGGTGGCAACGGCCAGTAACAACTGCGCGCCCGGTTTCTCCGGGTCGATGGAGGGTTTTTCCTCCTTTTTGAACGCGTCCAGCAGCATCTTTCCGCCGATGATGGCCAGCATCGCAAAGGCAATCCAGTGGTCGTAGGCCTCGATGAGTGCGCTGAAACGACTGGTAAGGAACCAGCCGATGAGAGGCATCAGGGCCTGAAAAAAGCCGAAGAGAAAGGCCAGGCGCAGCATTACGCCCCAAGCCTTGCGGCGAAGAATGACGGCGCACACCACGGAAACCGTGAAGCAGTCCATGGCAAGCGCCAACGCCAAGAGGATGTTCTCAATCATTTCTTTTCAAATTCTTTCAGCGCCTTGATGGCTTTGGGACACAGGATGAGAATGGAGAGAACCGTCAGCCAGGCCATGAGGCCCACGCCGATATCGCCAAGCGCCCATACGAGTTTCGTCTCGCGGACAGCTCCAAAAACGACTGCCCCCAGCATCAGGACCTGAAGGATACGGATGGCCCATTTTTCTCCTTTGCGCCCTTTAAACAGATAAATAATGCTGCTCTCTGAATAGAAATAATAAGCCATCACGGTGCTGAACACGAAGAAAATCATCGCGATGGAAACGAACTGGCCGCCAAAGCCCGCAAAGACCGTATCCACTGCGCTCTGGGTGTAGGCCACGAAATTGTCTCCCAGTTCCGGGGCGCCGGCGTACCAGAGATATACACTTCCGTCCAACTGGTTGTAGGTGCCGGAAAGGATATTGTAAGTGCCGGAAGTGAGAATCATCAGGGCTGTCGCCGTGCACACCAAAAGGGTGTCCACATAAACGGAAAAAGCCTGCGCCAGGCCCTGCTGGGCAGGATGCGGCACGTCCGTTGCGGCCGACACAATAGCCCCGGTACCCTGACCGGCCTCATTGGAGAAAATGCCTCGCTTGACGCCCATGGCAATGGTGGATCCAATAATGCCGCCGCAGATGGGATTGATGCCGAAGGCGTTGGTAACGATGGAAGCAAAGACCGCCGGCACATCCTGGATATGAAAGCCGATGACCACCAGCGACATAAGAATATAACCCAAGGCCATGAACGGGGTGACGATGGTAGCCACCTTGGCGATGCGGTTCACCCCGCCCAGAATCACCAGGCCCAGGATGACGGCCAGTGCGATACCGGAAAACAGAGGAGTGACGGGGAAGGCGTTTTTAACGGCCGATGAAAGCCCGTTGGCCTGCACCGTGGTAAGGAAAATGCCGCAGGCAAATACCGTAATGACAGCGAAGACTATGCCCAGCCAGCGCTGCCCCAGGCCCTTTTCGATGAAACTGAAGGGGCCGCCGCGATAACCGCTCCGGTGGGGGAACTTGTAGATTTGCGCCAGGGTGGACTCCACGAAGGCGGTGGAAGCGCCGAAGAAGGCCACCACCCACATCCAGAACACGGCGCCGGGGCCGCCGAAAGCGATGGCCGTAGCAACGCCCACGATGTTTCCGGTGCCCACGCGACCGCTCAAGGCGATGCAGAAAGCCTCAAAGGAGGAAATGCCCTTTCCATCGGCCTTTTTACTGAAGAGGGAACGTAGCATGGTGGAGAACTTCCGCACCTGGACGAAACGCGTGCGGAAAGAGAAATAGAGGCCCGCGGCGATGAGCAGCACCACCAGGGCAGGATTCCACACGATATCGTTGATTTGAGAGACGATCTTCTCCAGCATAATCCTTCCTTTGATTTGCAAAGATACGTTTTTTTCGTAACTTTGCGGCCACGTTCAGCGGGGGTGTTTTGGTTTTGACAGCGCCGACGCAGGACGGTAAGCATGTCGGGCTTCCCGGCGCCTGGCCCGTAAATCTCAGACGTCGAAAAATCAGTTGCCAACAACAACTACGCACTCGCTGCTTAATTTGCCAAGCAAATAAGCTTAATCCGTCCCGCCAAGGCTGCGGGGCCGACGAGTATCCCTCGGCGCTTCCGCCTCTTAAGGGCCGATCAAGGGGTATCATCCATTTGAGGCTGCTCCGGAGGACGCCTCTAAATCCGGCTAAGACTTAAAGGCTAAGGATAAGTTTGCCCGCCATCCGGCTGGCTTGTCACGAAAACCAAAGGACGGATAAGCATGTAGAAAGCCGCCAGGTGCGACGTTTGGACAGCGGTTCGAGTCCGCTCAC
>JAFZKT010000070.1 GCA_017553545.1 Bacteroidales bacterium
CCTGATCAACGAAGGAAACCTGGGCCTGATCAAGGCCGCCGAAAAATTCGACGAAACCCGTGGCTTCAAGTTCATCTCCTACGCTGTGTGGTGGATTCGCCAGAGCATTCTGCAGGCCCTCGCAGAGCAGAGCCGTATCGTCCGTCTTCCCCTGAACCAGGTGGGTTCCCTGAACAAGATCAACAAGGCCCTCACCCGTTTCGAACAGGAGAACGAACGCCAGCCTACGAACGAGGAACTGTCGGAGATGATCGACGTTCCCAAGGACAAGATTTCCGATACCCTCCGGGTGGGCAGCCGCCACATCAGCGTGGACGCCCCCTTCGTGGAAGGGGAGGACAACAGCCTGCTGGACGTGATTCCCAACGACGATTCCCCGTCGGCGGACAAAGGCCTGGTGAACGAAAGCCTCAACACCGAAATCGAGCGTGCGCTTTCCACCCTTACGGACCGCGAAAGGGAAATTATCAAGAGTTTCTTCGGCATCGGCTGCCAGGAAATGACCCTGGAGGAGATTGGCGAGCGTTTCGGCCTCACCCGTGAGCGCGTGCGTCAGATTAAGGAAAAGGCCATCCGCCGGCTCAAGAGCCCGTCCCGCAGCAAACTCCTTAAGGGCTACCTGGGATGATGAGCGCGGAAGGCTTTATCCAGGAGAAGGCCGCACAGGCCATCCAAGCGATTTACGGAACTGAAGTGGCGCCCGCGTCACTTCAGGTTTCCGTTACAAGAAAAGAATTCGAAGGTGACTATACGCTGGTCACCTTTCCGCTTTTAAAGATCACGCATCAGGCCCCGGACGCCACCGGCAATGCCATCGGTGAGTGGCTGGTAGGGAACGTGCCGGAAATATCGGCCTACAACAGCGTGAAGGGCTTCCTGAACCTTTCCTTCAGCCCGGTCTACTGGAACGAGGCCCTGCAGGCCATTGCGGCCGATGCTGCCTTCGGAGAGCTGCCGGACACCGGCAGGCGCATCATGGTGGAGTTTTCTTCGCCCAACACCAACAAGCCCCTGCACCTCGGCCATATCCGCAACAACCTCCTGGGGGACAGCGTGTCCCGCATCCTGAAGGCCTGCGGCAACACCGTCATCAAGAGCACCATCGTCAACGACCGCGGCGTGCACATCTGCAAGAGCATGTACGCCTGGGAGCAGTGCTTCAACGGCGCCACGCCGGAAAGCACCGGCAAGAAGGGCGACCATCTGGTGGGGGACTGCTACGTGGCCTACGCCAAGATGGAGAAGGAGCACCCGGAGGTCCTGGAAGAGGTCCACAAGATGCTTGTAAAGTGGGAGCAGAACGACCCTCACGTGCGCGAACTCTGGGCCATGATGAACGGCTGGGTGTACAAAGGCTTCGACGAGACTTATAAAGCCCTGGGCATCACCTTCGACCAGGTGGACCACGAGAGTGAAACCTACCTGCTGGGCAAGGAACTGGTGCAGAAAGGCCTGGAAACGGGCGTCTTCGTGAAAGACCCGGACGGCAGCGTGTGGTGTGACCTCACGGCCGACGGCCTGGACCGCAAACTGGTCCTTCGCGGCGACGGCACATCCGTCTATATCACCCAGGATCTGGGTACGGCCGAAAGGCGTTTCAATACCTTCAACCTGGACTCCCACGTGTATGTGGTGGGCAATGAGCAGGACTATCATTTCCAGGTGCTCAAGCTCATCCTGGCGAAACTGGGCTTCGACTGGGCTTCCCGGATTTACCACCTCAGCTACGGCATGGTGGAACTCCCGGAAGGCAAGATGAAATCCCGCGAAGGCACGGTGGTGGACGCGGACGACCTGATTGAAAGCATGTACCAGGAGGCCCGCAAGACTTCGGAGGAAAGCGGCAAGCTGGCCGATGTCCCTCAGGAGGAACGCGAGCGCCTGTACCATGTCATCGGCCTGGGCGCCCTGAAGTATTTCATCATCAAGGTGGATCCCAAGAAGACCATGCTCTTCAACCCGGCGGAATCCATCGACTTCAACGGCAACACCGGTCCTTTCATCCAGTACACCCACGCGCGTATCTGCAGCATCCTGCGCAAGGCCACCGTCAGCTATGGCGCGGCCGATGCCCTGGGCGCCGCCCCTTCCGCCAAGGAAGTGCGCCTGATTAAGCTCCTGGGCCTGTATCCAGCCAAAGTGGGTGAAGCCGGCGCCGCCCTGAGCCCCGCCGTCATCGCCAACTACGCGTACGACCTGGCGAAGGAATTCAACCAGTATTATCACGACACGCCCATCCTGAAAGAAGAAGACCAGGCGGTTCTTAAGTTCCGCCTCGCCCTCATCGACGCCCTGGCCCGGACCCTGCGCAGCGCCATGGGGCTGCTTGGGATCGAACTCCCGGAAAGGATGTAGTTTGGAGAAGTGGTTATCATTTCGTATCTTTGTGTGACACGAACTGATGACCATTTTGCTTACGCCCGAAGAAATAGCTTCTTTGGTGAAGGCCCTTGGCAAAGGGTCGGTGGATGCTTTTGACCGGCTGTATTTGCAGTTCCGGCCAAAGGTGGAACGGGTGGTGGGCTCCGTCATCGGCGGTTGCAACTACCAGGCAGTCAAGGATATCACCCAGAACATTTTCCTGAATGTGTGGAGAAAACGCCTGCAGATTGCCGCTTCCGTGCGGGACTTCGACGCCTATCTCTTTATGATGACCAGGAACGAGGCTTTGAACTACCTGTCCCGTGACAAGATGACTTTCTCCGATTTACAGGACAACATGCCGGTATTTGCATCGGATGACGTTCAGCTTTCCGCGGAAGCCAGTGATTTGCGGAAACGGGTGGCCGCGGCCCTGGAACAGCTTCCGGCGCAGCAGCGGCGCGTGTTTGAGCTCAGCCGGATGGACCATCTTTCCTACAAAGAAATCGCCGGGGAAATGGACCTTTCGGAGAAAACGGTGGAAAACCACCTTTCCAGAGCTTTAAAAAACATCAAAAAAACGCTCAGTTAGACTGGGGGTTTTTCTTTTTCCCCGTGTCTTTATAAGCGTATGAAGACACAAAAACAACTTGAAGACTCCCTGCTTGAGATCTGGTGCAGTACTGAAGAGGCTGCATCGGAGGCCGACTATAGGGAGGATTTGCGGCAGATGCACCGCCAGATGGGTGTCGGAGGCCGGCCCCGTTTCCTGGCCAGGACCTGGTTCTACGCTGCTGCCGCGGCGGCGGTCCTGCTGCTCGTCATGGTGGGAGAATACCATTTCCTCAATAAGCATACACAGCCGGTGGAGCGGATGTCCTATGTCACTTCGTCCGCCTCCAAAGGAGAATTCGTCCTCCCCGACGGTTCTCACGTGTGGCTGAATTCCGGCTCATCCCTTTCTTTCGACAAAGCCAATCCCCGTGACGTAACGCTGGAAGGGGAAGGCTTTTTCGACGTTGCCAAAAAGGACGGCCAGCCGTTCGTGGTCCATACCGGAACAATGGCCGTAAAGGTGCTGGGCACCCGCTTCAACGTACGTAGCAGCAGCCACTTCGAGCAGGAGGAGGTCTCGCTGGTCAGCGGCAGGGTGGAAATCCTTTCCGGGGACAATACGGTTCAGCTCAGCCCCGGTGAAAAAGCGGGAATCGCCGGCAGCGTGATCGAAAAGAAGACGGCCGATGTCTCCCTGGACGCTTCCTGGATCGGCCAGGAGCTGGTGTTCGACAATGTGGCGCTGCAGGACATCCTCACCAGCCTGGAGCACTGGTACAACGTGAACATCCGGGTGGCGTCCGACGTGAATCCGGATGCCCGCCTTTCCTTCAAACTGCGGAAAGAAACCCTGCCGGAGGCCCAACGTATTGTAAGCCGTATCACCGGCTATCGCTTCAAGACGCTGGACGAACATAACATCATCCTCTCCAGACAATAATACTAATATAATAATCTCATGTTCAAAAAACTCTTATTGTTGGTTGTCGCGCTTGGATTCGCACTGGGCCTTCCGGCCTGGGGTCAGGCGCGGCAGATAACCATCGGCGAAGAGACCATGACGGTGCGGCAGCTCCTGAAAGAAGTGGAGCGGCAGTCGGGGGTCTCGTTCGCCTACGACAATTCCGAGGTGGATTTGAGCGCGGAGGTTCGGGTAAAAGCCAATAAGGAAGACGTGGTGCCTTTCCTGAACAGGGCGCTTTCCCCGCTGAACCTCAAAGCCCAGATGGACGGCGCAAGAATCTATCTGAAGAAGGCTCCGGCCCAGGCCGATTCTTCATCCGGTCCCAAGAAAACGCCCAAAACCCTCAGTGGCGTAGTGAAGGATGCGGCCGGAGCTCCGCTTATCGGGGCCGCCATCCAGGTGGAGGGGACGCAGATCTATGCCATCTCTGATTTCGAAGGCGCGTTCTCCATCAAGGGTCAGGGATCGGCCTACAATCTGGTGGTTTCCCTGCTGGGTTATTCCACCAAGGTCATCCCCTGCACGCCGGATATGACATCCCTCGACATCGTGATGGAAGAGGAAACCTCCTTCCTGGACGAAGTGGTGGTGGTGGGCTACGGTTCCCAGCGCAGGGAACTGGTGACCAACGCCATTTCCAAGTTCAAGCCCAACGATGACAATCTGCGCCAGGCGCTGAGCCCGTCGGAAATGCTCCAGGGCCGCGTGGCCGGTATGACGGTTTCCACACAGTCCGGTAACCTGGGCACCGCGGAACGTGTAAGCATCCGCGGATCGGCCTCCCTGAAAGCCAGCAACGAACCGCTGTACGTGGTGGACGGCATTCCGCTGAACAACGACTCCGGTTCCCTGTACAGTTACGGTGAAGACCTGAGTTCGCTGTCCGTGCTGAACCTGTCCGACATCGAGTCCATCGAGGTGCTGAAGGATGCCGCATCGGCCGCCATTTACGGCTCCCGTGCCACCAACGGTGTCATCCTCATCACCACCAAGGGCGGTCGTGACGGAAAGGCGGAAACCAAGATTTCCTATAACATGGGTGTGAACACCTTCCCGCGCAAGGACCGGGTGAAATACACGGATTCCGCTTCCTGGGTAAAGGTGTACAACGCGGGTGTGGATAACTACAACGCCCAGATGGGTTATGCCCTGGGCGATGCCGGTTATGTGGCCCACGTGATGAATCCCTATGAAGGACTTCCGGATACGGACTGGCTGGGCCTGATTATCCGTCCCGGCGTTTTCCATAATATCGACGCTTCCTTCTCCGGCGGCAACAAAAAGACCAAGTATTATATCGGCGGCTCCTACCGTACGGAAGAAGGCGTGATCAAGACCAACGACATCCAGAAGGGCAACCTGAAGGTGAACGTGAGCACCGAAATGAACAAATGGCTCTCGGTGGGGTCCAACCTGAGCGGTAACTTCATCAAGACCAACCGTGTTCCCGGCGCCAACCTGGGCTCCACCGCCGTGGCCCGCGCCGTAGAGCAGCGTCCCTTCGACCGTCCCTACAAACCGGACGGCAGCTACTATCTGGGCGGCACTTCGGAGCTTTCCAGGCACAATCCCGTGCAGCTGATGACGGAGTCCACCTCCTATGTGAACAACTACCGTTTCCTGGGGAGTATCTTTACCGACATCCATCCGCTGGACGGCCTGAACTTCAAGGTCTCCTACAGCACGGACGCCGGCTATACCTTAGACTATATATATTATAACGCCAACCACCCGTACTGCGAGGACAACGGCCGTATCATCGAAAAGAACCGTTTCTTCATCTCGCACCTGCTGGAAACCTTCGCCAACTATCAGCATAAGTTCGGCGACTTCGATTTCAACGCGATGGCCGGTCACTCCTTCCAAAAGACCGTGAACCGGAACAACAGCATGGACGTGCAGAACTTCCCGGCCACCTCCTTCGACACGGTGGGCAGCGCCGCGGTGTTCTCCGGCGTGAGCGGCGGTATCGGCGAATATGCCATTGAATCCTGGTTCGCCCGTACCGGCGTATCCTGGAAAGACCGCTATGTGCTCACGGCTACGGTCCGTGCCGATGGTTCCTCGCGTTTCTCGCCCGCCCACCGCTGGGGCATCTTCCCCAGTATTTCGGCCGGCTGGAACATTTCCAAGGAACCCTTCTGGAAGTGGTCTTCCACGGATCTGAAACTGCGTGTCAGCTACGGTAAGACCGGTAACCAGGACGGCATCAGCAACTACGGCTGGCAGGCCAGCATCAGTTCAGGCGCCAACTACGACGGCGTGAGCGGTATCGCCGCTTCCACCAACGGCAACGAGAACCTTACCTGGGAGACGGCCGACCAATACGACTTCGGCTTCGACCTTTCCCTGCTGAAGGGCCGTTTCGGCATCATCTTCGACGCCTACCTGAAGAATACCTACAACCTGCTGTATTCCAGGCCGATGGCCGCCACAACGGGATTCACCTCCCTGACCAGCAACATCGGCACCATGCGGAACTACGGTTTCGAACTCACCCTGGACGGACACTTCGACCTGGGACCGGTCCGCTGGGACAGCTCGCTGAACCTCTCGCACAACAAGAACCAGCTCACCTCCCTGCTCAACAAGGACATCATCTCCCTGAACAGCTACCACGCGCTTCAGGTGGGGCAGGAAGTGGGTGCCTTCTACCTCTATCAGTTCGACGGTATTTACCAGTACGACGGTGAAGTCCCCGCCCCTCTGTATGAACTGGGCGTGCGGGCCGGTGACGTCAAATACCACGATTTTGACGGGAACGGCGTCATCAACGACAAAGACCGTGTCATCGTGGGTTCCCCCAACCCCGTGATTTCCGGCGGCTGGAGCAATACCTTCAAATGGAAGGGAATTGAACTGGGCGTCTTCCTGACTTATTCCCTTGGAAACGAGGTCTATGCCCTCTGGATGGCCGGTCCCACGCGACTGGGCAACTACCAGGGTCTGCTGGACGAATGGGCCCAGCACTACTGGACCGGTCCCGGAAGCACCAATTCCTATCCGCGCCCGATCTACTCGCTGCATGGACAGAACACCCAGGCGTCCACCTACTATCTCAAGGACGGCTCCAACATCCGCCTGGCTTCCCTGAGCCTTGGCTATAACTTCCCGGCCAGCCTGACCGATAAGATGAACATCAAGGGCCTGCGGGTCTATGTCCAGGGCGAAAACCTGGCGCTCTTCTCCTGCTATCCCGGCTGGGACCCGGACACGTCCACCAGCGTGGATCCTTCCCTGATAGGTGTGGACAATTACGGCGCTCCGCGCTCTACGGTTTATAAACTGGGTGCAACCCTTACTTTTTAGGAGGACGGAACGATGAAAAAGATCATATACATTCTTCTGACTGTGGCACTCGCCGCATCCTGCGGAAAGATGCTGAACCTCTATCCCCATTCCGCCGTCGCGCCGGATGCCGTTACGGAAAGTGACGTTCCCCAGCTCCGCGTGGGAATGTACTGGAAGGTGCAGGAACTGCCCGGCCGCACATCCTATATTATCGAGGATATGCTGGGCGGCAACCTCACACAGAAAAACAGCACCAGCACCATCGCCCTCATCAACAGCATCCTCAATGCCCAGAGCGGCATCGTGGAGGACGCCTGGCAGGGTGCATACAAGGCCTTGTATCAGGTGAACAATGTTTACAGCGTGGCCGAACGGCTGCCCCAGGGCGACCTTCGCAACCAGGTGCTGGGCGAAGCCTGCTATTTCCGGGCCTACATCTACCTGCAGTTGGTAACCCGCTGGGGCGACGTTCCGCTCCTGACAAAGAATACCGTGGACGACGTTCCCCGTTCGCCTGCGGCCGATGTCTGGACGCAGATCCTGAAGGACCTGGACAAGGCCATCGAACTGCTGGGAGACAACTCCGACGTCTATTATGTGTCGCAGGATGCCGCCAAGGCGCTCAAGGCGCGTGCGCTCCTGTTTATGGGGCGTAAGGCCGAAGCCGCGGTTATCGCCGATGAACTCATCGCGCTGCCCAGGTATGAACTGGACAGTTTCGAGCACATCTTCCGCGCGGCTTCCAACAAGGAGACCATCTTCGCCTTCAAATGTGCCACCGCCGACGGTTCGGACATCACCCTCAGCAACCTCTTCTACTCTTACAATCATCCCAACAAGGGTACCTACTCCTATATGCCCGCTCCGGATGTGATGACCCTCTTCGAGGACGGAGACAACCGAAAGGAAATCACCGTGACCACGCTGGACGGCCTCAATTTCATCAACAAGTATCCCAGCGGACAAACCGGAACGGACCCGTTCATCGTGTCCCGCCTGGCGGAGATGTACCTGATCAGCGCTGAAGCCAAGGGTGTAAGCGGCGGTCTGGGCCGGCTGAACGAGCTTCGCGGCCAACGTGGCCTGCAGCCCATTTACCCGATGACCGAAAGGGCCTTCCAGGATGCTGTGATGCTGGAGCGCCGCCGGGAATTCGTGGCGGAGAACCTCCGCTTCACGGACCTGGTCCGCACCGGACGCGCCGTGGAGGAACTGGGCATCCAGGAATACCAGCAGCTGCTTCCTCTCCCGGAAAGCGAATTGCAGAACAATGCGCTTTTAAAGCCGCAGAACCCCAATTATTGATGGTATGAAAAAGACAGTTATTATATTGCTTGCAGTGCTTGCGGCCGCCGTATCGTGCCGCAAGGGAGATGTCTTCGAGCAGAATTCCTACTCGCTGGAAACGACCACCCGCATGGCCGGTGAGATAGTGAACGGGACTTCCGGTTACTTCGGACACATCAAAAGCGACAAGGTGACCAATATCGGCCAGGGCGTGAGCCTGCTGGATATGAGTTACCTGAATATGAACGGATACGCCGTCCAGCTGTATCTGTACAAGGTGGTTCTGGGCAGTGCCACGCTGGGCGTAGCCATTCCCGCCCCGGACAAGAAGGCCGATTATCCCAGCGCCCTGGCCGCGAACCTCAACGCGGAGGTTTCCGTGCTGGGTGCCGTCAACGGCGATGTCCAGGGGTCGGACAAACTCTCCAGCGGCATCGTCTACCGGAACGGTACGGCCGTCAAGTCCACCTTCTCCGATGCCAAGGGCGGTTTCTTCGCTACGCTCAGGGACGGCACGGCCATCCTGGCCGACCAGTCCAAGTATGGCACCTACCGCAGCTCCCTCTACAATGCCATCGGCACCCGTGAGATGATTCTCAAGGACGGCTATGTGGCAGAGGAAGCCAGCCCCGCCCAGAAAGCCCGCTCATTTGTCGCCGTCTCCCAGGACGGGATGACGGTTTGGCTGGGCGTGGTGGACGGCGTCTATTTCTACTACTCCAACGGCATCACCTGTTCGGACCTGGCCGCCATCCTGAAAGCGGCCGGCGCCTGGAATGCCGCCCTGCTGAACAGCGGAGACGTAACTACGCTCATCAAGCGGGACGACCTGGGAGAAAAACTCTTCCCCGTCGTCAATACGCCGTCGGCCCAGGGGATTGAGAAAGAATCCGTCAATGCGCTTGCAATCATCGAAAACTAATGGACACCATGAAAAAGAATATATGGATTCTGGGTCTGGCCGTTCTGGGCCTGACCGCTTGCCTCAAACCCTATGAGGATACTTCTTTTGTCCCTCAGCCGGCTGTTATCACCTGGTCGGAGCCTTCCAGATCCGTGAGCAAGGATGCCACTGAATTTGAAATCACGCTGCACAGCAACCTGCCCTGGCGGGCGGTGCCCAGCGTGCCCTGGCTCAGCGTAACGCCCAGCCGTGGTCTGGGGGATGCCGTGCTCACCGTGAAAGTGGCCAAGAACCGCACGGTGGAACAGCGCACCGGCGTACTTCGCGTAATCGTCACGGAAGATCAGTACAGCGAATTCTCCGTAACCCAGGGCGCTGCGGAAGGCGGCGACAGCAACACTTACTTTGTGCGTGAGAACGGTGACGCCACGGCCAGCGGCCTTTCCTGGGCCAATGCCACCACGCTCGCCAACGCCATCGAGCAGGCGGCCGACGGAGACGCCATCTATGTGGCGGCCGGTCTCTACGCGCCCGAGGCATTTCTGGAGAATACCGACGGGACCGACGTGTGCGACAAGACCTTCCAGATTCACAGCAACTTCATCCTGCAGGGCGGTTTTCCGGCAAACGCCGACGACGCCACCTTCGATGCGGTGGCCGATTACGACCCCTCGGTGAACGTGACCACGCTTTCCGGTACGCTGGAAGACGGGAAAAACGCCTATCACGTGATTACGGTCACATCGGCCAAGATAGACGGCAAAAAGGCCGTGCTGAAGGGATTTACCGTCACCGGCGGCAAGTCTGCATCGGAAGAGACCTTCGTTACCGTGGGCTCCAGCACCTTCAAGCGGAGCCACGGAGCCGGCCTCAATGTGGGCGCTTCCGTGCTGGAAATCCAGGACTGCATCATCACCGGCAATGAAGCCGGACTGCACGCGGCCGGCGCCATCTTCAACGCCCGGTCGGAAGTCTATATGACGGACTGCCGCGTGGTGAGCAATGAGGCCAAGAATAACGCCGCCGGCCTTTGGAACTGCGGCGGTACCCTGTATATGAACCGCTGCACCATCGCCGACAACATCGCCGGTCAGCAGGCGGCTGGATACTACAGCATCAACTCGGACGGCGCTCCCAGTGTGAGCCGTATCTACAACACCACCATTTCCGGGAACACCAACACCTCTGTGGATGGCCGTTCGGGCGGTGGCGCCTACATCCGGGAATACTCCGACGCCGTCTTTGTGAACTGCACCTTCTACGGAAACAAATCCGGCAACGGCGGCGGTATCCAGGGTTATGGCGGAAACGGCAAGAATTCCACCCTGCGCCTGATTAACTGCACCATTACCGGGAACAGCGCCACCGTTTTGGGAGGCGGCGTGAGCCTGTGGAATAACTACAACACCACCAACATCTACAACTGCATCATTTCCGGCAACCAGTCTCCCGCGGGTGCGGATATCGGCTACGGCTCTTCCATCGGTACCAATACGCCGAACCTGTTCTATGAGACCACCATCGTGGGGAATGCGTTGTATTCTTCTACCGGAACCGCAGTGAGCGGCGCGGCCTTCGATTCCGCCACCATGCTTTCCGAATTCGGACTGTGGGGCGGAATGACGCAGACCTGTCCGCTGGTGGAGAGCGCCGGCAATCCGGCTTGCTCCCAGGGAATGAGCAAGGCGGATCTGGTGGCGCTGGGCGCGGGCCTCACCCCTGTCGTAGAGGCTGCCGTATTCGACACTGACCAGCGGGGAGTAGCCCGCGGGCAAAACACCATTGGAGCAACAACACTATAATAATCAATAACAGTATGAAAAAGTACATCCTTCTTCTTTCAGCGGTAACGGCCCTTGCGGCCCTTGCCTCCTGTAACAAGACCGAACCCGGAGAGGATTTCGGCAACAAAAACATCACCATCAACGCTTCCTTCTCTGCCACGAAGGCTTGGGCAGGCGCCGATGGACTCGCCTGGATTCCCGGCGACGAGATCACAGTGGTCTGCGACGGCGAGGCCTACGACTTTATGACCCCGGATCATGGCGCCACGGCCAGGTTTATACCCAATGAATCGGAGCTTACGCAGAACATGGTGGGCATCAACCCGCTGACGGCCTATTTCGGCTGCACGCAGTTCGGCGCCTTCACCATCGCGCAGAACCAGACCATCGTGGGCGAAAACAGCCAGACCAAGATTCCGCTGTATGCCTATACCGCCACCGCTCCCGACAAGGGGGAAGTCTCCATGGTCTTTACGCCCGCCGCTTCCGTGGTGGACATTACCATCACTCCTGCGGAGGTCACCCTCAACAAGGTTGAGCTGGTGCCCGTGGAAGAGACTGGTGTCGTGGGCTGTGTGGCCGGCGCCGGCAGCGTGAACCCCGTAACCGGCAAGGTTACTTTCAACGGCAATCTCAAAACCGTCAGCGCCACCCTGGACGGCGGTTCCAGCCTGAAGAACGGACTTAATTTCCGTTTCCCCGTGGGCTGGTTCTCCGTCACCGGCGGTATGAAACTGGTCCTCACCTACGATGATAACAAGACCTATGAGGAACTCCTCTGGGCCGGCGAGACTTTCCAGTCCTATGCCGGTTCCGGCGATGCGAAGGCCTACAAGTTCATCCCTGTGACCGTGGAACTGGTGCTGGGCGCCCGCGACTACTATGTGGCTCCCAACGGCAGCGCTTCTTCCAAGGGTATCCGCGAAAGCGATCCCACCACGCTTGACTATGCCCTCTCTACGGCCGAGGCCGGTTCCGTCCTCCACCTGGCTGCCGGTACCTACAATCCGGCCCGCAACCTCCAGGGCGACGTGCTGGGTGACGCGGCCCACAAGACCTTCGAAATTGCCAGCGGTATCAGCATCATCGGTGCCGGTGCGGAAACCACCATCCTGGATGCTGCCGGCGCTTACCACGCTGTTTGCGTCACCGCTCCCGCCGAGGAAAAGGTTATCCTGAAGAACCTCACCATCAAGGGCGGCAACAACTCCGAGGCGCTCGACGACACGGACGACAGCGGTTTTGTCCTTTCCACCGTCAACAAAGAGAAATACCTGGATGCTTACGGCACCGGTCTGTACGCCATTGGTTCGGATATCGAAATGGAGAACGTGAAGGTTACCGGCAATAACGGCAGAAGCGGCGCAGGTGCTTATGTCTATGACTCCAAGGTCAGCCTCAAGAATGTGGAAGTGAGCGGCAATACCTCCAAAGGAAACGGTGCGGGCTTCTGGTCTTCGGCCAGTGCGCTCACTGCAGTGGACTGCGCCTTCTCCGGCAACAGCAGCACCGAAAAGATTGTCGCGGGCGGCCTGTACATTTATGCGGCGTCTGAAAAAACCAGCACTGCCACGGTGACAAACTGCTCATTCGTAGGCAATGATCTCTCGGCCGGCCCGGGCAACGACTCCGGCCTCTATGTGCGCGGCTACGATTCTTCCTCCAAGGTTACCGCCACCTTCACCAACTGCATCATCAAGGAGAACCTGGGCAATATGGGCGCCGGTTTCGGAACCACCTATTGCACGGCTGTCTTCGATGGTTGCCAGATTCTGAACAACACGTCTTCTGGCAATGGCGCCAACCTGGTGTATCCCGGTGCCAATGTGACCATCAAGGATTGCATCTTCCGTGGGAACACGGCTACGCTGGCCGCCGCCATTTATGAATACACGGACAAAGATGCGATGCCGGAACTGACGGTCCTGAACTCCGAATTCTCCGCGAATACAACCGCCGGCCGCGGTGGCGCCATTTATGCACGTGCCGCCAATGCCTGTGGCGTAAAACTGCACGTGGCGAACACCACCATTTTCGGCAATACCTGCGGCTCTACCGGCAGCGCTATCGCCCTTTATGGCTCTGCATCCTTTAAGGTGAATGCCGATATTTACAGCTGCACCATTACCGGCAATACCTGCACCAGGTCCAGCGACAACCCCGGCGGTGCCATCGGACTGGAGAATGCGGGTTTGACGGCTAACATTTATAACAGTGTGGTTTCCGGTAATACCTGGGCAGCGAACGCCGCCGCCGCGGACCTCTATGTCAAGTCGGTTTCCGGAACTTCTGCAACCTGTCATAAGAGCGTCATCGGCACGGCTGTCTACGATGCCGCCGGCGCCGTTGTGGGCACCGCTCCCGCTTTTGCCCCTGCTACCATGCTGTCCAAGAAAGTGCAGGACGGGAAGACCACCGTGTACCAGCTGGTGGGTGACAACAACCCCGCCAAGACCTATGGCTACGACGTGGCCGGTCTGAAGGGGCTGGGTTCCACCATCGACGGCACCATCCTTGAAAAAGACCAGTGGGGCAATGCCCGTACCGGTTCCGTAATGGGTGCTTATGTACAGTAGAATTCTTTCACTGATTGCCGTTCTCGGGCTTCTCCTCTCCTGTGGAAAGGGAGGAGAGGCCGGGGAACCGGCAGCCATCGCTTTCGCCCAGAATCCGCTGCTGGTGGAAAGCGAGGCGGCAGTGGTGGACTGCGGACTGGTCTGCAACGCCGCCTGGACCGCCACCGCCAAAGACGGCTGGGTTACGGTCCTTACGCCGGAAGGCGGGGCGGGCGACGCCCTTAAAGTGCGCGTGAGCGCAAACACCGCGGAAGCGGACCGCAACACCACCGTCACCGTCAAGGCGGGATCGGCCGGAAAAGTGCTCCAGTTGGTGCAATACGGAAATTCCGGCTCCGGCTTCGTGTCGGAAGCCAACGTACACCTGGACACCTACGGGAAAAGCACCTACATCTCCATCAATACGGAAGACGAATGGACCTGGACCGCCTCGCCGGTCGAATGGCTCAAGTTGGAGAAAAAGGGTCCTGCGGCGCTGGGTATTTCGGCCGATGTCAACTATACCGGCGAGTCCCGCAGCGCCAGTTTTACCGTGAGCGCCGCAGACAACAGCAAGTCGGCGCAGGTGACCGTGACGCAGGAATTCAGCAACGAGAAGTTCCTGGCTTCCACCGTGTATGGGCGTAAACTCGTGTACGCGATGGGCTCCTACATCAAGAGCGTATCGGCCGACAGCTACCGCGTCCTCTCGGACGGGGTGGAGAGTTTCGAAATGTCCTGCACCCTGACGGACGGCCTGGGCGGAGAGACTTCGCCCAAGAAGCGCAACATCTTCCTCTTCCAGGTGGACATGACCAAGGCCACCATCCTGGTCACGCTGCCGGACGACGACAACGCCAAACTGGGCACCACCCAGCTGATGTCCAATCAGTTGCCCGCTCTGCAGAACAAGCGCAGCAACCTGACGGTCTGGGGCGGCACCAACGGGGACTTCTTCTATGAAGATTCCGAAGGTTCCAATACCTATACCCTGCAGGGCTGCCTGTACCGGGGCGGAACCTGCCTGAAAAGCGACTTCTACCAGAACACGAATACGGTTTTTGCCGTGTTCAAGGACGGTACGGCCAAATGTATGAGTTTGGCGGCCTACAACTCCGTTACCTCCCAGATTCAGGAAGCCCTCGGCGGCCGTCAGCATCTGATTAAGGACGGGACGATTGTGTCCTTCTCCGACGGGACGCAGCATCCGCGTACGGCCGTTGGCACCAGCGCCGACGGGAAGACGGTATGGATGCTGGTGGTGGACGGCCGCGACGAACTGTACGGTACGGGTTCGTTCAGCGTGAGTTATGAGGTGCTGGGCCGTATCCTGAAGGCGGCCGGTGCCCATGACGCCATCAACCTGGACGGCGGCGGTTCTTCCACCTATGTCATCCGCGAAACCGGCGGCACTTTCACCCGTCGCAACAAACCCTCCAACGCAGGGCGTGCGGAACGGAAGGTAATGGATGGCCTTGCCATCGTTAAATACAACTGATACTGTTATGAAAAAAAGCAGTGAATACTTACCCCCGGAGGTGGAATTGATCAGCGTCAATTCCCCTTCGGCCATCTTGATTTCATCACCCGGAAACAGCACAGACTTTGGTTATGATGACGAATACATTCTTTCATAAGGCGGCCGCGCTCCTGGCGGGAGTGTCGCTGCTGACTGCCGTTGTTTCCTGCGTTAAGGAAAAGGATGGAGACAGGGTTCATTCAGAAGGGGTTTACCTGCACGCGGACATCCAGCAGGTGGAACCGGAAGTGAAAACCACGCTGGTGGATGCCGCGCACGTCTACTGGACTGCCAATTCCGACGTAATCCGGGTGTACAATCCGGATCTCTCCGCGTCCGTGACGGGCACGGCCCAGTCGTCGGCCGCCTCCACGGATTTCCTGCTGGAGGGTGCGCTTTCCGGCGGATCGTTCTGTGCGGTTTATCCTGCCAGCGCCACATCTCCTGATGACGTGGATTTTGAGGCTTCCGCTTCGGCGCCTTCTTCCGGTTATGCCGTCAAGACGCGCCATATCGTTTTCTCTACGCAGCGGGCCCTGGCGAATGGTTTCGACCCTGCCAGTATGCCCATGGTGGCCATCAAGGGCGCCGACGGCAGTTTTACTTTCGTGAACTACGCTTCGCTGCTGCAGTTTACCCTTTCCGGGAACGGCATTGCAAAAGTGGTGGTGGAAGGGAACACCGGGGCGGCTGTCCTGGCGGGCTCCTTCTATGTGCAGGCAAAGGATGACGACGCCGACGGCGTGCTGGATACCTTTACCGTGGCGGAGGATGCTTCTCCGGTGGACTCCGGGACGTCCGTAACCCTCCTGCCTCCGTCGGGTTCTTCCACGTTCCCGGCCGGCACCTATTATGTGGCGGTGCGTCCGAACGTGACGGTGACGGGCGGTCTTCGCGTGACTTCCTACGATGCATCCGGCAATCCGTTGAAAACCCTGGGCGGCATAGCCAATGTCACCCTCAACCGCGGAAAGATCCGCCCGTTGGGTTCCCTCGCCGCCGGCAGTGACCTGGAAAGGATCCAGGCCTGCTCCATGGTGAAATCCGCGTCGCAGACTTCCACCCGCATCCTGGCCACCGGTATCCAGGAGACCGATTATGAGGTGACCTGGAACGTAAACGGTAGCCTTCCCGAGGTTACCTCCCTGATGCACGTCGTGCGTTTCGACCGGCAGAAGGCCACCGACGCGGGCGCGAAAATCCGTACCCTGACCGCCTATGACGGGAATGGTGTAGAATATGACGGAGCGGACAACCAGGTCCGCCAGAGCGTCCGCAATATGATGATCTGCGCCGGTACCCGGGATGAAACCGTGATCTTCGGAACTTCTGCTTCCGAACACACTTCCGGCCAACCCAAAGGACTGCTTAAAAAAGACGGTGTGGTTCTGTACGAAACTTATACGAACACCTATCCGATGGTTGCCGTAAGAGGCAATAACAATATGTACATCGGCCAATACAGCAACTATGGTTCCTGGACGGATGCGAACAGGGCTACCTATCAGAATATCAACGGGGGAAGATATATCGGTGTCCTGGACAGGGAACTGCAAGATATCCACAATACCACCCGTTACGGTATCACGGCGGAGGGTTATACGGTCCGGGGCAACAACACCACTAACGGAGACATTTACTTCGTGGTGGTGGACAACAACGGCGACAATACGAAAGGCGCTACTTTCAAGGAAGTGGCTGCTGTCCTTCAGTCGCTGGGCTGCTACCGGGCAGCATTTGGCCAGAGCGCCTCGGCCGCAGCCATGTGGGCCCGGAATCCCCAGACCCACGTGATGGAACCGCTGGGCGAAGGCGCCTTTGACGGTGAGCCCATATCGGCCTGGGGCATTACCATTCCCCGGGAGACCTATGCTTCCGTCAGCGAGGCCATCGCCAAATGCCCGGTGGTGAAAGCTGTCAATTCCTCGAGCACGACCACCATCAAGACAGGCTGCACCTATACGGCGATGAACCTGACGATGGCCCAGGGGTACACGGAACCGTCCAACAGCTGGGATTTGGGTGACAAACTCAATCTCTGGGTGCTCAAGGTGGATCCCGTCGCCTCCGGCCTGAACCTGAAGGTGCTGATGAAGAATGATTCCTATACGGCCGGTGCCACGTCTTTCCCCACCGCCTCCCTGACGGCTATGGCCCAGTCGCACAAGACCAATACGGGCAAACAGCCGCGTGTGATATTCAACGGAGATTTCTTTGACACCGACAATAACAACAGGCCTATGGGCCCCGTCCACGCCCGTGGAACGGCTGTGAAAACCACCTGGCAGACGGATTTGCAGCAGGGGCAGGCTTTCATCGGCATCAAGAGCGACAAGACCGTTGTCATCGGCGACAGGGCGGATTATTCCTCCAATACTTCAACCTATCCCGAACTGATTGGCGCGGGCCTGATGTTCCTCAAGGACGGCAAGTTCAATTCCTCCTATGTGGCGGCCGACGGTCACTGGGCCGGAGGTTCGAACACCTATATCGGGAATTCCACCTGGCCTGGCGTCACCCGTCCCCGTACGGCTGTCGGCTATGACTCCACCAACAAGATCGTCTATGTGATTTGGGCCGACGGCCGAAATGCCGGCACGACCAAGGGCGCTTGTTATGTGGAACTGTGCGAACTGTTCAGAAGTCTGGGCTGCGACCGTGCGGTGAACCTGGACGGCGGTCAGTCCACCCAGTTTGTCAAGTGGAACTCCGGGACCAGCTATTCCCGCCTGAACGATCCCCGCAACGACGACAAGCCCGTGGGGACGCAGAACGCGAGGAATATGCCCGTCGGACTTGCTTTCGTAGAGGATTAACTGTCCATGAAAAGATTGATCTGCTTTTTCCTGGGTGCCGTACTGCTAATCTGCAGTGCGGCATCCGCGGAGCAGTTCCCGCCACAGGAACCCGACCGCTGGGGTGTAAATACCCACTGTTATGAATTCCGTCCGGAAACCGATACGCCGGCCCCTGCAGGGTATAAACCCGTATATCTGAGCCATTACGGACGTCACGGCTCCCGTACCGGAATGAAGGTGGGGGATACCTATGAGCGCGTTCTTTCCGCGCTGGAACAGGCGGAACTCACTCCTGAGGGGGATTCCCTCCTTTCTGAAGTGCGGCAGGTGGCTTCCTGCCACGACGGGATGGATGGCCGCCTGACCCGGGTGGGAGAAGCCGAGCAGCACGAACTGGGCCGCCGCATCTATGAGCGGTATCGGCCCGTTTTCCGGAATGGAAGCAAACGAGTGCGGGTGGAATTGAGCACCGTGCCCCGCAGTATCGTGAGCGGGATGTGTTTCGTGCAGACGCTCACCTCGTTGCAGCCGGACCTCCAATTCAGTTTCGACACGGGGGAGAAGTTTTTCGCCTACATCAACAACACCTCCTCCAAACCGGCTCGTGCTAAGATTACTGCGCTGCGGGATTCCCTGAACGCCCTTACCGTCTCCGACGGGGAGGAATTCTGCCGGCGGGTATTCAAAGATCCGGCGGCGGGGTTGTCCCTCATCGGCGACCCTGACGAATTCCAGCATCTGGTCTGGAAATGCGCCGGGGAAGGGAAGGCGTCCGGCGTTCAGGCGGATATGTTCCGCCACTTGCCGGAGTCCGTTGTCCGCAAATGGTGGGCCGACGAAATCCGGAACCTTTACCTGTGCCACGGCAACTCGCTGGAGTATGGAGCGGAACGGATGGAACTGGCCAAGCCCCTGATAAGGGTGATGATGAACCAGGCGCAGGAAGCCCTCACTAAGGGTACCGTTTGCGCAGACCTGAAGTTCGGCCACGACTATCCGCTCATCGCCACGGCCGGCTGGTTCGGCCTGGAAGGGGTGGGGGACAGGCTCGGCTGGAAAGATCTTCCGGATGCCTGGTCGGACCCGATGAACATCCCGTTCGCCACCAATCTCCAGATGGTTTTCTACCGCAACCGGAAAGGGGACGTGCTGGTGAAATTCGTCTACAACGGTCGCGAACGCCATTTGCGGGACCTCACGGCAGTCTCCGGTCCCTACTATCGATGGGATGAAGTCCTGAAACGCTTCCTGCCGGAAGAATAAAGAATCGGCTTTCTGCAAAATGCGCGGGAAGCCGATTTTTTTGTATCTTTGTGGGTTATGAGAGACTTCATGAAACTGATGAGGCAGTACGCCTCTCCCTATAAGGCGCACCTGGCGGGGTCGGTGGGACTGAATATCCTCAGCGCGGTGTTCAATATCTTCTCCTTCGCCCTGCTGGTCCCCATCCTGAACATGCTGTTCAGCGTGGACAAAAAGGTCTATGAATTCATCCCCTGGGACAGCGCCATGGCTTTCAAGGAGAAACTCATTAACAACTTCTACTATTACGTTTCCTCTTTCGCCGGTCAGCATGGGGTGGTGACAACCCTGTTCCTGCTGGCAGGGATCATGGTTGTCTTTACGGCGCTCAAGACCAGTTGCTACTTCGGATCCAACGCCGTGATGATCCCCATCTCCACGGGTATCGTTAAAGAACTGCGCTGCCGCATCTATAATAAGATCCTGAACCTTCCCATCGGCTTTTTTACCGAGGAAAGAAAAGGTGATATCGTAGCCCGCATAACCGGGGACGTGTCGGAGGTGGAGAATTCCATCATCGCTTCCCTTTCCCTGCTCATCAAGGATCCCATTCTCATCCTCATCTACTTCGGCTTCCTTACCTGGGTCAGTCCGGAAATGATGATTTTCACCATTGTATTTGCACCGGCGTTCATCTGGGTGATGGGACTCATCGGCAAACAGCTCAAGCGCAAATCCCTGGAGGCGCAGGCTCTCTGGAGCGACACCATGAGCCAGGTGGATGAAACCCTGGGCGGGCTCCGTGTGGTGAAGGCGTTCAATGCCGAAAAAACCATGCGCAGCCGTTTCCAGGATGTGACAGACCGGATGCGTCGCCGGATAGCCCGCGTGAGTATCCGCCAGGCCCTGGCCCATCCCGTGAGCGAATTTCTGGGTACCATCCTGCTGATGGTAGTCCTGTGCGTGGGCGGCGCCATGATTGTGGCCGGCAAGACGCTCTTTGGCAGCGGCACCTTCCTGGATGCTCCCACCTTCATTTTCTTCCTGATTATCCTGTATTCGGTCATCGAGCCCATCAAGGAACTGTCGAAAGCTACTTACGGCGTGCGGAAAGGCTTGGCCTCGATGGAGCGCATCAATAAGATTCTGGAGGCCGAAAATCCCATCCAGGATCCGGCGAATCCGCTGCCGCTGAAGGCCTTCGAAGACCGGATCCGCCTGGAAAACGTATCCTTCTCCTATGACGGGAACCGCCAGATCCTGGACCACGTGAGCCTGGAAATACCGCGCGGCAAGATGATTGCCATCGTGGGCGAATCCGGCGCCGGAAAGTCCACGCTGGTGGATCTCATTCCCCGTTTCTGGGATGTGACGGAAGGCCGCATCACCCTGGACGGGAAAGATATCCGGGAAGTAGCGGTAAAGGACCTCCGTGCCCTGATGGGAAACGTCAATCAGGAACCCATCCTCTTTAACGACACCATCTTCAACAACATCGCCTTCGGTGTGGAAGGTGCCACGGAAGAGCAGGTGATAGCCGCCGCCAAGATAGCCAACGCCCATGAGTTTATCATGGAGAAGGAGGAAGGTTACCAGACC
>JAFZKT010000071.1 GCA_017553545.1 Bacteroidales bacterium
GCGACATTCTGAAAGTCCCGTCCAAGCGACGTAATCCCATCATCGCCGATGTCTTCACGCAGCTGGACTATATGGAGAAACGCGGCTCCGGATTCCAGAAGATCACAGAGCTGACTTCCGAGCTCCGACTCTTTACGGAAGACCGGATGCCGACATTCGAATCCGACGCGTCTTCCTTCTTCACAACCGTCCATAGTGTTCTATACGGCAGAAGTGACGAAGATTTCCAGCGTGTCATCGACCAGGAATCCACACCAAAGGAGGAGAATACTACCCAAAAGACTACACCAAAGACTGAAAACTCCACACCAAAGACTAACCCAAAGGAAGAAGAATCCACACCAAAGAAGTTGGGCGCTACCGCACAATCAATTCTTGATGTGCTGTCTGAAGATCCTTACTTGAAGCGAGAAGAAATTGCAGAACGTGTGGGATTAAAGCTGGAGGGACTCAAGTACCAGTTGGGGCAGCTCCAAAAGAAAGGATACTTGCTCCGCATCGAGGGCCGCAAATCAGGCCGCTGGAAAGTTCTGATAAAGAAATAGACTGCTTCTAAATACTAACTGCCGCCACCCCAATTAAGGATGACGGCAGTTTTCATTCTCTGTATAATCGTCAAGGATCTACTTGACCCTCACAAAATGCCGGTAGTCTGACCCCCACGTGCCCACGGAATATGTCGTCCCTTCCTTCTGCCAGACCATCTCCTTTGAAGTCAACTTGACGAGCGTATAAGTGACATTGCTGAAGTCCGACATCTGCGGATTGATTGTGATGGTGCCCTTGTTGATGAGATCAATGGCATAACTGCCGCTGTAGTCATGGGACTCTCCACCCAGCGCATCGTACGTATGGAGCTGATAATGGTTGTTCCCGTCAAAGGTGTATTCCACGGAACCGTCCATCGCAAAGACCGTCGGGTCATACTGCTCAGACCAGGTACCTTCCAGCTTGCTCATATCAAGTTTCTCACATCCGCAAAGCCCTGTCACCAGCAGTGCCGCGCACACTAAAGTCACAATCTTTCTCATCATATCTCGTTTGTTTCTTTAACTATATAACGCCCAAAACCGTAATTACTTGCATCTGTAGCTATAAATATACACATAATCTACAAATCCCAGCACACCTTCAGCAGCACCTCCCTCGGCAGAAACGTCTGAAACCTGTCAGAAATCCAGCCACCTTTTCACCGAGGTGGCTTTTTCCTTGCTCACGATAATCTCCGTGTCCGGATAACCTTTCAGATGGACGCGCATTTTGCCGAGGAACCAGTTGGAGAGCTTTTCTACGGAGGCGGCGCCAACAATGAACTGACGGTTCACGCGCATGAAGCGCTGCGGGTCCAGTTCCTTTTCGGCCTGGTCCAGCGTCAGGGCCAGCAGATGCGTTTCTCCCTTCTGCGTATAGAGCCTCACCACGCCGTCCTGGATGCTGATATGGCTGACGTCGGAAGCCGGGACCACCAGATATTCGTCGGCCCTGCTGGGAATCAGGAAGCGCTCCCGGTAGCGGATAGACTGGCTTTTGACGGATTCCAGCAGTTGCGCGATGGCGTCGGTGGTGGACGGTGAAATTTCTTCTTGCGACTCTTTCACCCTTTCCAGGGCGTCCCGCAGTTCCTGCTCGTCGACAGGTTTGAGGAGATAGTCGATGCTGTTGAACTTGAAGGCCTGCACCGCATAGTGGTCGAAGGCCGTGGTGAAGATGACGGGGATGGATGCGGGAGCCTCGCGGAGCGCGTCGAAACTGAGTCCGTCGCCCAGCTGGATGTCAGAAAGAATCAGGTCCACCTGCGGATGCCCGGCCTGGAAGAAAGCCCTGGCCTCGGCGTTGCTCTCCACCGATGCGGCAATTTTGTATTCAGGGCCAAAGCCCTCTATGAGCCGCCGCAGACGGTCGGCGCTGCTGCGCTCGTCCTCTATGATCAGTATATTCATCATTTGGCGGGAAAAAGCGGAAGGGTTACACGATAGTATTCGGGGCCATCCTCGATGCGGACTTTCTTGCGGGTCAGAAGCCGGTAGCGTTCTACAATGTTATGCTGGCCCACGGTAGCCGATGCGGCCCCCTGGATCAGGCGTTTGGGATTGCTGACGCAAAGCTTTCCGTGGTCTGCGGTTACATCCACCACCAGCGGATGTGCCTGGGTATGTTCGTTGTGCTTGATGGCGTTCTCGATGAGCATCTGCAGCGCCGCGGGCGGCAGGCATCCCTGAAGGGAATGCACTTCCGGGGCGATGTTTACCTGGATTCCCTCCCCGAAGCGCTCCTTGAGAAGCGCCAGGTATCGGTCCAGGAAATCCAGTTCTTCCTGCAGGCTCACGGTCCGGTGCTCCAGATGAGAAAGCGTATAGCGGTACACCTTGGAAAGGTCCATCAGGTAGGCCGACGCCTTCTCCGGATTTACCTCGATGAGATCGGCAAGAATGCTGAAATTATTGAATACAAAGTGCGGGCTCAGCTGGTTTTCCAGCGCCTGCAGGCGGAAGCGGTCTCGCTCCTTTTCGGCCTTTTCGCGGGAACGCCAGTAATAAAGCGTCACCACCGTGGTAATCAGGCAAGTGAAAGCGTAGTCTATGAGCATCTCCCAGGATGTCCAGGGCCAGCCGGTTTTGATATCCTGACGGAATTGTGAATCCGTAAGCAGCCAAAGCGCATAGTAAAACACTAGCCCCAGGAGCGAAATGCCCAGGACTAGCAGGATGCCGTGTATGAATCTCCTTGGTTTCATCGGTTCTCCTGCAAAGATAGCAATAAATTTCCGCCCAGCGCTTTATACAGGTTGATCTGGCCCTGGAGAAGGTCCAGGCGGTCGGCGGACAGGGACAGCCGGGACTGGAGGAGAGCCGACTGGGCGGTAAGTACTTCCAGATAGGTTGCGCTGCCGCTCTGCATCAGTGCTTCGGAGGCTTCGCAGGCCTTTCCGGCCGCCTCCACTTCCAGTTCGCGGAGGGCGATACGCTCACTGCTGAAGGTGCAGGCGGAAAGGGCGTCACGGAGCTCCGTCGAGGCAACAAGCAGCGTCTGGGTAAAGCTTGCCAGTGACTCTTCGTATGCGGCCTTGGCAATGCGAAGGTTCCCCTTGTTGCGCCCCGCGTTGAACAGGGGCTGTACCAGGGAGGCGACGGCTTCCGTGAGCATATCCAGCCAGTTGAGGGATGCGGTGATGCTGAGCGTGGGATAAAAGGCCGACCGGGCTATATCCACCTGGGCCAGGCTGGCCGCCAGGGCATATTCCGAAGCCTTGACATCCGGCCGCTCGGAGAGGGACTCAAGCGGATAGGCTGCGGTGTAGTCCAATGGAAGTGCACTCGCTGCCGCTGCGCCTCGGACGATGTTTTCCCGCTGCTGCCCCAGGAGCAGCATCAGGGCGCTTTCGGCCATCCCGATCTGCAGCAGTAGGGTTTTCTCTGAGGCGGCTGCGGAGAGCCAGGCGGTGCGGGCCTGCGCCACGGCGGCTTCGTTCTGCATCCCGGCTTCTTTGAGGGCTTCCATCACCTCCACGGTCCTGCGGGCGTTTTCCACGCCTTCCCGTGTTATGGCCAGCTGCTCGTCCAGCATCAGCAAAGTGTAATACTGGCTGGCTACGGCGGTAACCACCTGCAACCGCACGGCGCGCTCCGTCTCTTCCGCACTCCAGAGAAGGCTCTCCGCGGCCTTATTTTCGGCAAAGAAACGGCCGGATAGGCTTACTTCCCATTGCAGGCGGACGGGCAGGCTATACTCCGAAGTGGCGGCAGAGCCCTTTGCTTTGGCAACATTCCCTTCGCCCCCGACGGAGACCGTAGGGAGCAGGGAGAGGCGCGTCATCCGGAGTTGGGCGTCGGCCTGTTCCACGTGCAGGCTGGCCACGCGGAGGTCCGTATTATGCGTGAGTGCCGTGTCAATGAGTTGCATCAGTTGCGGGTTTGTGAACACTTCCCGCCAGCGGAGGGTGTCAGCCGGCTGTGCTTTCAGCGCCAAGCCGCAGAGCAGCATCGAAACAATGAATGCAATCTTCCTATTCATCTCGTACCTCCTTTTTTCTGCGGTATTCTTCAATCCGTTCCAGCTCCTCCTGTATCATCGGGTCGTCGGAAGGCTTGGCCTCCAATGGCTTGAACTTCTCCTGCAGGGTCTGGAAGATGACAAACAGCGTAGGGACCATCAGCAGCAGGCCGAGCGTTCCGAAGAGCATGCCGCCGATGGTTCCCACGCCGATGGTGCGGCTGCCGTTTGCACCGGCCCCGGAGGCGAACATCAGGGGCAGCATACCGAAGATCATAGTGAGTGATGTCATCAGAATGGGACGCAGCCTCATCTTGGCGGCGAAGAAGGCGCTCTGTTTGAGCGACATCCCGGCCTGGCGGCACTGCGTGGCGTACTCCGTGAGCAGGATGGCCGTTTTGGAGAGCAGGCCGATGAGCATCAGCAGGCCCACCTGCAGGTAGATGTTGTTCTCCACGCCGAAGAGTTTGGCGAAGAGGAAGGCTCCTGCCAGGCCGAAGGGTACGCCCAGCATCACGGCCAGCGGGATGAAGAGGCTCTCGTAGAGGGCCACCATAATCAGATAGACAAAGACGATGCAGATGAGGAAGATTACGCCCACATTGCTTCCGGCCTGGCTTTCCTCCCGCGTGATGCCGCTGAATTCCACGTTGTATCCCACAGGCAGCTGCGTGGACGCCACTTCGCGGATGGCCTTGATGGCGCTGCCGCTGCTGCTTCCCTGCGCCACGCTGCCGGTGATGCCGATGCTCCCGATCATATTGAAATTGTCCAGACTTTGGGGCATATACTCTTTGGTGAGCGTCACGAACTGGCTCACGGGAAGCATGGCCCCTTGCTCGGAACGGACATACAGGCGCTCCAGCGACTGCAGGCTGGAACGGTCGTCGGGCCGGAGCTGCAGGGTGACCTGGTAGATCTGGTTGAAGCGGTTGAAATTGGAGGCATAGCTGCTTCCGAGGAAGGCACCCAGTTCGTTCAGGACAGAGGCGGGCGAAACGCCCATTTTCTTGCAGCGGGCTGCATCTACGTCCAGCCGGTACTGGGGATAGTCGATGGCATAGCCGGAATAGGCGTCGGAAATCTCCGGCCGGGCATTGAGCGCCTCTATGAACCGCTCGCTCACATCGAAGAAATCACGAATCGGAGCACCGTTCAAATTCTGCAGGGAGACTTCGAAACCGCCGCCCCGGCCATATCCGTCAATCATACCCGGCGACACGGCCATGCTCTCGGCCTCCTTTTCATCGGCAAGGATTGCGTTGATCCGCTCCGTGACGCTCCAGGACGAATGCGCTTTGCCGCGGCGCTCTTTCCAGGGTTTTAGCTGCACCTGGATCATCCCCTTGTTGGCTCCGCCGAAGCCGGCCACGGCGCCCACGGATTCGACTTCGGGAATCTGCTGGATGCGGTCGCTGGCTCGCACCAGTATCTCTTCGGTGCTGCTGAGCGTATAGCCTGGCGGCGTGCTCAAGTCTACCATTAGGGAGCCCATATCCTCGTCGGGAACGAATCCCGTCGGTACGATGCGCATCAGCACTACCATCAGCGTGGCGGCGGCGACGATGGATACACCGGCCACCCATCTGCGTTTGATGAGAGCCATCGCTAGTTTGGTGTATTTGCCCAAGATAGCCCCGAAAGCCACTTTATAGGCCGAACGGACGCGTGCAGCAAAGCCCTTGCCAGAAGTATCTGCGGGCCGTAGAATCATCGCACACAGGGCCGGGGCGAGGGTCAGCGCTACCAGCAGGGACAGACCCACGGCAACGGCCATCGTGAGACCGAACTGCTTGTAGAAGATACCCGTGGTGCCGCTGATGAATGACACCGGGATGAAGATGACCATGAATACCAGCGTGGTGGTGAAGAGGGCTGCGGTAAGTCCGTTCATCGCGTCCACCGTAGCGCCCCTGGCCTCCCGGTAACCCGAGTCAAACCGGGCCTGCACCGCCTCCACCACCACGATGGAGTCATCCACCACCGTGCCGATGACCAGCACCAGGGCGAAGAGGGTGAGCATATTCACCGAGAAGCCGGCCACTGCCATAAAGGCGAAGGTGCCGATGAGCGAGACCACGATGCCCAGCGCGGGAATGAGTGTTGCGCGGAAGTCCTGCACAAACAGGAAGACGACCACCAGCACCAGCAGGATGGCAAGAATCAGTGTAAAGACAACCTCCCGGATGGAGGCGAAGAGAAAATCGTTGGTATTGTCGAAGGTGACGATGCGGATGTCCTTGGGCAGGTTCTGCTCCACCTTCTTGAGCAGTTTGTCGATTTCCAGGTTGATGCGGGTGGCGTTGGAACCGGCCACTTGGGAAACGCTGCCCATCACGCCGGGATGGCCGTTGATGCGGTTCACGTAGCTGTAGTCCGATTGGCCCAGCTCCAGGGTGGCCACGTCTTTCAGGAACAGCGTCTCGCCGGATGTCTTGCTCGTAAGGATTAGGTTCTCGAACTCCGTTACGTCCTGCTTTCGGCCGCTGTAGCGCAGCGTATATTGGAAGGTATTGGCAGAGTCTTCGCCGATGGACCCCACGCTGGCCTCCATGTTCTGCTCTTCCAGGACGGTGACCACGTCGCTGGGGACGATGCCGTGGCGCATCATCGCCTCCGGATTCATCCAGATGCGGAGAGCGTACTGGCCGCCCCAGACTTCCACCTTGCCGACGCCCTGGATACGGAGGATCTCCGGCCGCAGGTTGTTGTAGAAGTAGTTGCTCAGGAAGTTCTCGTCGTAGGTGCCGCCGGGGCTCTCCAGCGCCAGGATGCGAAGCTGGCCTGGCTGCTGTTTCTCCACGGCTACGCCCATTTTCAGGACTTCCTGCGGAAGCATCGCCTGCGCCTGCACCACGCGGTTCTGTACGTTCACAGCAGCCATATCGGCATTGGTGCCCTGCTTGAAGCAGATATTGATGCTCGCCGATCCGTTGCTGGCCGACGAGGTCATATACATCATGTTGTCCACGCCGTTGATGGCCTGTTCCAGCGGCGCCAGGACGCTCTTCTGGACAGTCTCGGCGCTTGCCCCAGGATAGCTGGCCCACAGATAGACGGTGGGCGGGGCGATATCGGGGTATTTCTCGATGGGCAGCCGCGTGAGGGCGATGACGCCCAGCGACACCACGATGACGTTGATGACGATGGACAGCAGCGTCCGATCTATGAAGGTCTTGATAGTCATAAGCATTTAAAAATCAAATCCCGCCTTGAAACGGATCCCCCACGATTCACAACTGGACCAAAACACATCCAGTGAGACAGGCCCGATGCGTGAATCATGCCCAATCCGACAACCGAAAGAATAGTCTGAAAGCAGGTTCTGTCCGATGCCGTAAACAGTAGAGCCATCATCGGAAACCTCGAAAAAGTTCTTGTAACCCGCTGCGACAAGATTCAGATATAGCCGTTGATTGATCGTATAGCGAAAAAATATGTTTACCATGGCAGATGTGTTTGACATCTGATTGACGTGAGGGACGCTATATCCGAAATAGGGCATCTGATACCGGAATAATTGTCCTTCAAACATTCCTCCCACATAGCTGGTCGTCAAATCGTCCGACAAAGCCGGACTGGCCTGTTTACCCAGAGAAGACAGATCCGCACTTTGTGTGCTGTAGAAATATCCCTCAGGAATGACGGCGAAACGGTTTCCTATTGGAATTACACCTTTGATACCTGCGTACAGAATATGATAATGGTTTGACTTGTCGGCTGTTGAATCCCTGAACATAAATCGATAATCCAGTTGGGCGCTGAATCCCTTTCGAGGGAAGTACTTGTTGTCGAGCGTGCTGAGTCCCGCATTCAGGAACATATTCCACTTGTATCTCTTCCAGGTGCCGGAATCTATCAAATATCCTTCTTCATCAATAAAATAACGTATTTCTTCCAATGGCGTCACATCGTATGATAAGCCTCCTTTCAAGAACGAATGATAACCGGTATAGGGTGAAACATACAGTCGCGCCCTGTGGTTCCAGCTCCTGTATCCCTGTTCTATGATCTGTATACCAAGTTTATAGATGTCCGTCTCGCCAACTAACATCCGGTTGTCGATGAAATGTGTGAACAGGTCGACACCTACTACCGGACCGCGGGAAATCATATAACGCAGGTCAAGGTCAAGGCTGGGGTTGTTGCCGATAACGGCCGTGATATCTGCCTGCGGTCCCTGAATCTTATTCTTGTTTAGGCCAATATTCAGAGCCGCAGAAACTTTTGTCCCGCTGTCAAAACGAACGGATGCACCGAATTGATGGACGGGTCCTTGCTTGCAATGGATGATAAGACGATACGGCTCGCAAGTCCCTTCCAGCATATATGACACCTCCTCGAACATTTTCGTGCCATAGATGGACGCGAGCTCTTTTTCAATCTCTTTCCGGCCGTATTTCTCTCCAGGTACGATTTCGCTGAAACTGCGGAATCTGACTGCCATATCATCGCCAACACCTTCGTAAGTCACGTCGCTGATCAGGACAGGCTGTACTGCAAGGTCAATGGCCGGTGTATTATTAAGTACGCGGGTATCCGACCGTCCGACTTCAGCGACAATGGACACCAGTTTATCGTGTTGTTCTTTGGCCGATTCGTATCCAAGCCGGATATTGCCGGATATGCTTTCGTCATCAAAGCTCATCATTGTTGTGTGTCTCACATCGGGATGGATGTATACATCAACAAGTTGCTGGTTGCGTTCCAACGCCTCTTTCCCCATAAGTATAATACCTTGGTGAAGAATGGAGGCCAGGGAGTTCAAATGATCCTTGTCATTTGGCCAACTGAGATCCACACCAATGACAAAATCGGCTCCCATTGCCCGGGCCATGTCTGACGGGAAGTTATTGCGTGTTCCGCCGTCAATGTGAACCATCTCATCGGTGCGGACTGGCCTGAAATAGCCGGGAATAGACATCGTGGCACGCATCGCTTCTCCAATCCGGCCACTGGTCCAATACTTTGCCTTCATGCTGACCATATCGGTGGAAACGCAGCAGTACGGAACAGGAAAAGAGGTGAAATCCAGCGAGTCCTGATAACCAACAGTCAAAGCAGAGATTATATTGTTGACATTATAACCATATACGTATCCATCCGGGATATTGTCCATTATCTTTACCCGGTTATCCACAGAAGATGCTCTTGGGAGTAAACTCCGGACATCTTCATCCATCTGATTCTCATAATGGAAAGGTATGGCCAGCCTGTATTTCTCCCGATATTGTTTCCTCTCATAAGAAAGGTATTCTCCGGGGATCAAGTCGCTCATCATTTGGCGCCAGTCCGTATGGACCAGAATGGAATCTATAGCTTCCGGAGAATATCCCATCGCAATTAGTCCACCCATCAGTCCGCCCATGCTTGTACCCAAGACCATATCAACCGGGATTCCCAGTTCATAAATGTATTTTAGCACACCCACATGGGCTGCTCCTTTGGCGCCTCCTCCGGCAAGGACTACCGCCACAGTGGGACGATACTGCCGGATGGAATCCATATTGTGGCGCATTTTCATGATGGCGATGGAATCCGCTTCCGGATCAACGCTTATCGAAGACAGGTTGTTCTGTCCGTGGACAGGGATTGATATCCAGCATAATAGGACGACAACAGCTGACAGCAGCGGCCGATCTATGAAGGTCTTGATGGTCATTGGAACTTGATGCTTTTGACGATGATGATGGCCGTGGCGGCGCTGAGGATGCCGGAGACGAAGGGAAACAGCCACACGCCGTCCAGCTGCCAGAGCGGGACCATGACGGCCAGGCAGAGGAGCGGGTATGCCAGGATACCCAGGAAGGACATTGCCAGGGAATGCCAGGGCTTTTCAAGAGCCGTTAGATAACAGGAGAGCGTGGTGTCGATCCAGCTCACGAGGTAGCTCAGCGCAAACAGGCGCATGGCGCGGAGGGCCATATCGAAAAGGGGTGTGTCGCCGTCCTTGACGAACAGCGGCAACAGATACTGGCCTCCCAGCAGCAGGAAGAGCATCGCCAGCAGGGACAGGATGGCGGCTGCGCCCATCACGGTTTTTTGAATTTGCTTCATCCGTTGCTTGAGCCCGGCACCGAAGCAATAGCTGATGGCGGGCTGCAGGGCGTCGGTCATACTGTAGATGACCATGCCGGTGAGGCTCTCGATATATTCTACGATGGACACGGCGGCAACGGCTACGGAGCCGCCCAGACGAAGCAGGATTACATTGAGGATGATGGCCATCAGGGAGCCGGCCACGCTTATGAAGAACTCGGACGATCCATTGGTGATGATCATCAGCATCTGGCGCAGGGCGATGCGGCCCTTTGCCAGCGCGATGGGAAGCTCCCTTCGGAGGAACGGGATCAGTGACCAGATCGCGCCGACGGACATGGAAATGCCGCTGGCGAACGCTGCACCGACGAGTCCCTTTTTGAGCACGACGATCAGCAGTGCATCCAGCGTTACGTTCAGGATGGAGCAGACGATGTTGATGGTCATACTCATCTTTACCTTGCCGCAGACGCGCAGGTAGTTGTCGGTTGAGAAATAGAGCGAGCAGAGCGGCAGGAAGAGGGCGAAGACGCGGAGGTATTGCCTGGCATAGTCCGCCGTAAGGCCGTCGGCCCCGATCAGTCGGATCAGCGGTCCGGCCAGCAGGAAACCGGCCAGGCCGAAGAGGAATCCGATGGCCAGGATGAGTTTCAGGCAGACGGTGAACACCCGCCCGGCCTCTTCCTTGTCACCTCTTCCCAGCAGGATGGAGATGCGCACGGAAGAGCCCGCCGCGACCATATCGGCCAGGGCGGTGATGATCATCAGCACCGGCATCACCAGATTGACGGCCGCCAGGGCCTCCTGTCCGATAAAATGGCCGACGAAAATGCCGTCGGTGATGTTGTATATGGCAGAGAACCCCATCCCGACCATCGCCGGGACGGTGCATCTGAAGAACAACTTCAGAATCGGGGCCGTGCCGTAATCACGCTCGTTCATTCTTCAGTTTTCTTTGCTGTGAGAATCTGTTGCCCTTCCTTGACGTAGGACGCGCCCTTGGATACGATGATTTCGCCTTCGTCAAGGCCACCGGTGACCACATAGTTCCGGCCGTCCGAAACGGGCAGAACGTTGATAATAACCGACTGGGCTTTCCCGTCTGTTACCTTGAAGGCGTACACCTTGTCCTGGATCTCATACGTGGCGGACTGCGGAATCACGATTACTTGCTTCATGGCCTGCGGAATGAGCAGGCGGCCGGTGCTGCCGCTGAGCAGCCGCCCGTCCGGGTTGGGGAATACTGCGCGGGCTGACAAGGCTCCGGTGCTGCGGTCCACCACGCCGCTGACGCTCTCCAGGCGCCCCTGCAGCGGGTATGCTTCTCCGCCGGAGGTCTGCAGACTGACCGGCGGGAAGGATGCGATCATTTTCTCCATGGAGCCGGATTCCTCTATCCGCCTCATGATGTCGCGCTCCGTCAGGGAGAAATAGACGTACATTTCTCCGTTGTCTGCGATGGTGGTAAGTCCGTCCTGGATGGTGGGGCCCACGTAATCTCCTTTTCGGTAAGGGAGGCTTCCAACAACCCCGTCCGAAGGGCTTTTCAGGACCGTATAGGACAAATTGCTTCTGGCAGATTCCCACTGTGCCTCGGCCTGCAGAAGCTGCGCCTTGGCAAGGGAAAGAGCGGCGGCAGCCGTCTGCAGGTCATATTCGGAAACGATGTTCTTTTCCCAGAGGCCTTTCCGGCTGTCGTAGTTAAGCTGCGCGGTCTCCACGCCAGCCTTGGCCACTTCCACATTGGCCGTTGCCGCTTTCTCCTCGGCCACGTAATTGGCCTGGTCCAGGACGAAGATCACCTGCCCCTTCCTTACCCGCTGGCCTTCCTTCACTTTGATTTCCTGCAGGTAACCTTCCACCCGGGGGATGATCCGGATGCTCTGGCGTCCCTCGATGGATGCCGGATAGGTTTCCTCCAGCGAAATGTCCGACCGCGAAACGGTCATCGTCTCATATTCAGCGGAGGCGCTTTCTTCCTGGGCGTTACTTTGCCCACAAGCCGCAGCGCAAAGAACGAAGATGGTATAGTAAAGGATTCTTTTCATACGCATTCCTTGAAAAACGGGTGCAATGTTACCGTTTTTATAAAAGCATGAAAAGAATCAATGTGGTGAAACGGATGAAAACACTTATGAAACGGAAAAAACCAGCCGCAATTAAAAATAGGTAATAGGCAATGATATGGAAAGCGGTCAAAGCCAGTTCGCTCCGCTAAAGCTGCGCTCACTCGCTTTGGTTCCGTCCTCCGGGTCACTGACGCGCCCCTCCGAATTACACTCCTGGCAGCTCCACTGCAAGACTCTTCCCGCCGCGCCACGGCGCTCTGGTCAGAGACTTGCGACCGTTCCGCGCCCCGGCTTCGCCGGTCCCGGTGCGAGGGGTATCAGATGGAAGGAACGTCCTGCCGCTGCCC
>JAFZKT010000017.1 GCA_017553545.1 Bacteroidales bacterium
ACATCATAAGGAAGGTAAGTATCACATAGAGCACCCAGAACGGGGTTTCGAGGGTGATTCCCAGGGAGTCGAACGCCGCGTTCACCATGGTATTCGGCAGGTCGGTGGCGTTGAGGCCGCTTCCCAGCACGTACGCACCGGCGCTGAAGAGCATCAGGTGCCAGGGGATGTCCACGTCGTTCCATTTCACCACCCCTATGCCCGGAATCAGGGCCAGCACGGCGCCGATAAGCGCCACGATTGTCTCGTCGATATGATGGAAGGTGCCCTTGGTGACCCAGAGGAACAGCACTATCAGGAAGATGCCGACGGCCTTCCATTCTTCCATCGTCATCTTGCCCATGCCGGCGAGTTCCGTCCGCAGTTTTTCAAGGCCACCCTCGATCTGGGGCTTCTGCTCCTCCTTTTTCATAGGGAAGAAGACGTACATTCCCAGCAGCAGGCCCACCACCAGGATGATGATGCTCATGGGGCCTACCGCAACCAGCCATTCCTTATAACCGAAGTCGCAGGAGCCCACAAAGCCAGCGATGAGGGAGATGGCCAACAGGTGCGCGCCGCTGCCGGTATAGAAGGCGTTGGCGCCGATATTCACCTGGAATAGGTTCTGTATCACCAGGTTGCGGCCGAAGTTGTTGCGGTGCCCGTTGGAGGCCCCGTAGATGGCGCAGATGACCATGAAGATAGGGAGCATGATGGTGGCCTTGACGGTGGTGGCGGAGATGAATGCCGACAGCACCAGGTTGATCACCAGGAAACTCCAGAGCACGCCCTTGGCGCTCTTGCCGAACTTGATGACGAAGGCCAGGGCCAGGCGCTTGGCGAACTGCGTCTTTACCAGCATCGAGGCCAGCACGAAGGATAGGATATTCAGCCACATCACCGGATGGCCCAACTGATGGAGGGCGGTTTCCTGGGAGGTGACATTAAACAGCACTACACCCAGGATTAGCACCAGGGAGGTAAGGTAATTGGGGATAGCCTCCGTCATCCACAGAATAAGGCTGGCCACAAAAATACCCAGCATGGCGTAATTGGCCCGGATGAATTCGTCCAGCCCCAGTACTCCCAGGCGCTTCTGCGCTTTGTCGGCCAGGAGACTTGTGTCGAGGTTGTCGATAAATCCGATATGGCAGAACCAGCAGATCCACACGAAAGCCAGGATGGCCAGTGGGCCACCCAGGCGGGCCATCCAGATTTCGAACTTGCCCTTCTCCATCTTGGGCAGTTTCTCAATCTTGTAGTTGTTCATATCGAGCGGATCGAAAGCCGCCGTTTTCTGCTCTGCCATTATTTGTAAGTTACTTTATAGAGGGCGCTGGTTTTGTCGCAGACGAACCAGAATTCGCTGCGGCCTGAAACCTTGCAGAAGCCCTCCGGCTTTTTAACAAACGAAATGTCGTAATCGTTCAGGACCGTGCCTTTGGCGTTAATCTGTGTCAACTGCTGGGTTTTGGCATCCGTAATCCAAAGCGTCCCGTCTTCGCTGTCGTAGAATAAATCCGAAAGGCTCTGCGCTCCCGAGACATCGAAGACATTGTTCCATTTGCCGCTTTTAAGGGAGTAGGAGTAGATGCGGAAGGGTTTGCTCTGGTTAGCGATATAAAGGATATCGTTTGCGGCTGCGATGCCTTCATAGCCCTGGTTCTCTTCGCTTCCATCCTCGATGGGCCCCTTTGAAACCAGGGTCACTCCCTTGTGGTCGGCGTTCAGCTTATACACCTCCCGCAACCTCTCTTCACAAAGGAAGATGGTGCCGTCCGCGGCACGGGTGATGCCCTCCCAGTCATGGGCATCGTTGGGGGAAGGGAAAGAGAAGGTGTTCTTCAGAGCACCGTCGAAACCGAACTCATACACGTGGCCGTTGTCTTCGGCCACAAGAAGGCCGTCTTCCGCTTCGTTGAGGCATATAGCCGACAGGCCCTCAAGTTTTGTGGAGAATGATGTGGGGGTGCCAAGGGTATATGTCTTAACATCGCCTGTTTCGTCCCCACCGTCTATTACCACAGGTTCATCCCTGAGGCAAGCCGTCAGGGATGAAACTGCGATAAGACAAATGATACAATGTTTGAAAAACTTTATTTCCAATTCTTGTAAGGGTTTTTCATCAACATTGAATTGAAGTACTTGGGATCGCCGGTGACCTCCTCGCCAAGCCATGCGGGCTTGTCGAAGGGCTCGTTCTCGTCCTCGAGCTCGACTTCGGCCACGGTGAGGCCGTCGTTGTCGCCGTAGAACTCGTCAACTTCCCAAGTGTGCTTGCCGTCGGTGTTCTTCACAAGATAGCGGGTCTTGTCGATAACGCCGGGTTCGGCAAGGTCGAGGAGGGCCTTCACCTCGTCCACGGGGATTTCCTTCTCCCACTCGAAACGGGCTGCGCCGGAAGCGTTGCCTATTCCCTTGACGGTGATGAAGCCTTTATCTCCCTTGACGCGGATACGCACGGTGCGCTCAGGCACGCTGCTGAGGTATCCCTGGGTGATGCGGGTGGCCTTGAAAGCCTCAGCCTTGAAGTCTCCCTTCACCAGGAATTTTTTCTCTATTTCCTGTGACATACCGTTTCGTTTGCAAGGGGTTTGTCGCTCATGCCGATCACGCGCTTGATGGCCTGGAGGTAGTTGATGTTCTCAACGCCCTCGAGGTGGCAGTCGGCAACAGTTTTCTTGATATCCTCGATCTCGGTGGATTCGGAGTTGATGGTCACCACCTTTGCGCCGTTGATGAGCACGTTGCCCACTTCGCAGATGGTGTTGTTCACCATATATCCGAAGCGCTGCTTGTGCACGCGGACGGCCGCCAGGTCCTTGTTGGCCTTCACCATTTCGATGAATTCCTCATAGGTGTAGGTGTCCTTCGTGAGTTTGGGCATCTCTACCATGAACGCAGGGAACACTTCCTTCTCCAACACTTCCTTCGAGATAGGGAACTCGCCCTTCATGAGGGGATTCCACTGCTCGAAACCGTCGACTGTCTGGACATAAGTCTTGATGTCCATCTTGCCGTCGCGGATCTTGGTGTTGTTGATATCGTTCTTGGCGGAGATGATGTAGATTTCGTCGCTCTCGCGCTCCCATACCTTTTCGGGTACGGGAACGGAGAGACGTGCCATTCTCTTATGAGCTTCGCAGAAGCACTGACCGAAACTGCGGAATTCGAAGCGCGGCTTGCTCTGCTCGCCAATCTTGAGTTCTGCCATGGATCAATTACTTGAGTTCGTCGTCGTCTTTTGCTCCGGTGGCGTCATTGGCTGCGCCGGGAGTTTCGTTGGTGACATTCTTCCATGCGCCGCCGTCAGGAATACGTGCCCAGATACCGGTCTGGATCTTGGTCTTGGCATTTGCGTCGGTGAGGATACCATGCTGTACGGAGGTAATGGAAGCATCGTCGGGTCCGAAAACCTCGAGTTTAACACCCTTCTTTGCGGAGAGGCCCTTGATCATACTTCTTTCCATTGCGCCTTTGGTGCCCTGAATAACAAAGAAACCCTTGGCGGGAACTTTTTCACCATCAATACCCTTCCAGGTCAGCTCTACAAGCCCTGCTTCGTCAGTCCTGTTGATATAAACATCCTTCAGAGGAATGTCCTTGTCGCCACCGTTGTAGAGTTCGACGAACTTCGCAG
>JAFZKT010000072.1 GCA_017553545.1 Bacteroidales bacterium
ACGAAGACGTGCTGGACACCTGGTTCAGCAGCTGGCTCTGGCCCATCAGCGTGTTTGACCCTGAAATGCCCGGCCATCCGGACCACAAGCCCAACAAGGACCTGGCGTACTATTATCCCACCAGCGACCTGGTGACGGGTCCGGACATCATCTTCTTCTGGGTGGCCCGCATGATCATGGCCGGCGAGGAGTTTATGGGCCGGGAGCCGTTCTCCAACGTGTATTTCACCGGCATCGTGCGCGATAAGATCGGCCGCAAGATGTCCAAGACCCTGGGCAACAGCCCCAATCCGCTGGACCTGATTGAGAATTACGGGGCCGATGCAGTCCGCATCGGCATGCTCCTTTGCTCCAGCGCCGGCAACGACATCTTCTACGACGAAGCCCAGATCAAGCAGGGCGCTGCCTTCTGCAACAAAATCTGGAACAGCTATCGCCTGGTGAAGGGGTTCCAAGTCGCTGAAGTCGAACAGGCCCCGGCCGCCAAGGCCGCCGTGGAATGGTTCGCCGCCAAGCTCTCCGAAAGCATCGTGCTCATCGAGGACCATTACAGCAAATTCCGCATTTCGGACGCCCTGATGACCATTTACAAGCTCTTCTGGGACGACTATTGCTCCACTTACCTGGAGGCCATCAAGCCCGCTTTCGGCCAGCCCATCGATGCTGCAACGCAGAAAGCCACGCTGGATTACTTCGAGGCGCTCCTCAAGCTCATCCACCCCGTGATGCCCTTCATTACGGAGGAACTCTGGCAGGACCTCGCCGAGAGAAAGGAAGGGGAGACCATCATGTACGCGGAAACGCCCAAGGCCGAAAAATACAGCGCCAAGGTGTTGGAGGACTTCGCCCTGGCCCTGGAGGCCGTGAACGGCGTGAGAGGCGTGCGTAACCAGAAGAACATCGGCCCGAAAGAAATGCTCACCCTGCAAATTAAGGGCGCCGACTTCCCGGAGACCGTCATCCCCGTGGTGGAGAAAATGGCCGCCGTGAAGGTGGAAAGGGTGGCGGATTTCACCAGCGCCCAGGGCGTAGGCTTCCTGGTTCGCACCATCGAGCTCTTCGTGAAGCTGGAGGGCCTGGTGAACGCTGACGAAGAACTGGCGAAGGCCCGCAAGGACCTTGAATACCAGCAGAAGTTCCTGCAGGGCGTGCGTGCGAAACTCTCCAACGAGAAATTCACCGCCCACGCGCCCGCGGCCGTCATCGAGATGGAGCGCAAGAAAGAGGCCGATGCCCTCTCGAAGATCGAGAGTCTGGAAGCTAAAATCAAGCAACTGAGTTAGTTATGGGCGCCGTTTTCAAGACCTCCTTCCCGGTGCGGTACTATGAGACCGACCAGATGGGCATCGTCCATCACTCCAACTATATCCGCTACTTCGAGTGCGCGCGTGACGCCATGCTGGTGCAGATGGGCCTTCCCATCGAACGCTGCGAGAGCGAGCTGGGCGTGATGATTCCCATCGTGTCCGTGGAATGCCATTATCATCATCCGTTACATATGGGGGATGTCCTCACGGCCGTGGCGGAAGTGGAGAAGGTTCCCCTGGCGAAGGTGGAAGTGAAGCAGGCCGTCTATAACCAGGACGGCAATCTTTGCGCCGACGGCATCGTGAAACTGGGCTTCATCGACAAAGACACTTTCCGGCCCGTACGCTGCCCGGAGGCTGTCGTAAAACTGTTTGAACAATACATTAACCACTGATATGAATACGCTGCTGATTTACCCCATGATTGCCGGCTGGCAGGAGTGGCTCATCATCATCATCGTCGCCCTGCTGCTGTTCGGCGGCTCCGCGATGATTCCCCGTCTGATGAAGAACGTGGGCAAGGGTATCAAGTCCGTCAAGGAGGGAATGAAAGAGGTGGAGAAGGAACTGAAGGATGAACCCAAGGCCGAAGAAGAAAAGCCCGAGGAAAAGTAAATGGCCGGGAAGGACGGTGAAATGTCCTTCTGGGACCATCTGGAAGTGCTGCGGTGGACCATTCTCCGCTCAGTGCTTGCCGTAGTTCTGCTCTCTATCGTCTTCTTCTGCATCCCGAAGACGCTCTTTAAGGCCGTTCTTTGGCCCACTGCGGCCAGTTTCCCGCTGTATCGGCTGCCCGGTGTGTCTTTCTCCATGGACCTCATCAACATCGAGCTGAGCGCCCAATTCTTCGTTTACATGAAAATGGCCGTCCTGTGCGGCGTGGTGCTGGCTTTCCCTTACATCATCTGGGAAATCTGGCGCTTTGTGGCTCCGGCGCTCTATGAGAAGGAGAAGAAGGCCGTGCGAACGGCTTTCGGCCTGTCTTCCGGCCTGTTTTACCTGGGTGTAGCCGTGGGCTATTTCATCGTGCTGCCGGTGTGTCTGATGTTCTTTATGAACTTCAGCGTAAGCGACAAGATTGTAAATACCATCTCCCTGGGATCTTATATGTCCCTTTTTACCGGAATGGTGTTTCTCATCGGCATTCTGTTCGAATTCCCCTGCGTCATTCTGGTGCTCAACAGAATCGGCATTCTGGGGCGTGACACCCTGAAGAAGGGTCGTAAAATAGCCATTTTGGTGGTCCTGATTCTGGCGGCCGTCATTACGCCCACGGATCCTTTTTCCATGTTCGTGCTGGCCATTCCGCTGTACGGGCTCTATGAGCTCTCCATCCTTCTTTGCCGCCGATGATTTCCGTCAGCAACGTCACCGTCTCCTTCGGCAGCTGGAACCTCCTGGACGGGGTCAGCTTCCATATCACGGGCGGAGAGAAAATCGGCCTTGTGGGGAAGAACGGGGCGGGGAAGACCACGCTTATGCGCCTCATCACCGGGGAGCAGCGGCCCACCAAGGGCAGCGTGGAGCGGCCCGCGGGCGTTCGCATCGGCTATCTGCCGCAGATCATGGAGCATCACCGCGGCCGCAGCGTGATGGAGGAGGTCCTCACGGTCTTCGATTACGTGAAGGAGATGGAGGCCGAATTGGCCGATGTTACCTCGCGTCTCGCCGACCGAACAGACTATGAATCAAAGGATTACGCGGCCCTCATCGAACGGCTGAACGCCCTGAACGACCGTCTGGCCCTGGAGGGCGGCGTGTCCCCGCAGGCGCAGGCGGAAAGGGTCCTGACGGGCCTGGGCTTCCGCCGCGACGAACTGGACCGCCGCACGGAAACCTTCAGCCAGGGCTGGAATATGCGCATCGAGCTGGCGAAGATCCTTTTATCGGCCCCTGACGTGCTGCTGCTGGATGAACCAACCAACCACCTGGATATCGAGTCCATCGAATGGTTTGAGGATTACCTGAAGGCTTTCCGGGGGAGCGTGCTGCTGGTTTCGCACGACAGGAAGTTCCTGGACAACGTCACCGGCCGCACCGTAGAGATCCTTCTGGGACATATTCACGACTACAAAGTCCCTTACAGCCAATATCTTACGCTGCGCGCGGAAAGGATTGCGCAGCAGACCGCCGCCTATGAAAACCAGCAGCGGATGATTGAGAAGACGGAAGATTTCATCAATCGCTTTCGTTACAAGCCCACCAAGAGCAACCAGGTGCAGTCCCGCATCAAGGCGCTGGAGAAACTGGACCGCATAGAGATAGACGAGACGGACAACAGCACCTTTAATCTACGCTTCCCGCCGGCGGCCCGTTCGGGAGACATCGTCTTCAAGGGGACGGACCTCACGGTGGGTTATCCGCAGAAAACCGTGTTCAGCAACGCTCAGATAGAGATTAAGCGGGGAGAGAAGGTGGCTTTCATCGGCCGGAACGGGGAGGGTAAAACCACCCTGATGCGCGTGCTGATGAAGGAACTGACTCCTTTCTCCGGCGAGGCCTGGTATGGCTATAACGTGCGGATGGGCTATTACGCCCAGAACCAGGAGGACATCCTGGACCCCACCCAGACCGTTTTCGAGACGCTGGACCGCATTGCGGTAGGGGAGATTCGTTCCAAACTGCGGGATTTGCTGGGGGCCTTCCTCTTCAAGGGAGAGGATATCGACAAGAAGGTGTCCGTGCTCAGCGGCGGCGAGAGGGCCCGTCTGGGCATGGCCTGCCTGATGCTCCAGCCCTATAACGTGCTCGCGCTGGACGAACCCACCAACCATATGGACATCCGGTCCAAGGACGTGCTGAAACAGGCCCTGAAGGCCTTTGACGGCACTTTGATCGTGGTTTCGCACGACCGTGACTTCCTGGACGGACTGGTGGACAAACTCTACGAGTTCCGGGACGGCCGCGTAACCGAACATCTGGGCGGGGTGGAAGACTTCCTCCGCCGGCGCAGGCTGGCTTCCCTGCAGGAACTGGAGCGAAAAACGGCACCGGCCCCTGTCGAAGCGGTGCCTGTAGCCCCCAAGGCCGATCAGGAAGCCTTCAAAGCCCGCAGCAAAGAGCAGCGGAAACTCAAGAACCGCATCGATTACCTGGAGAAGGAAATCGAGAAGCGGGAAAAGCGGATGGGGGAGATTGAAAAGGTGCTCGCCGCGCCCGCTCCCTCGGACGATATCATGGAACTTACCCGGGAATACCTGGAACTGAAGCGCGCCCTGGAGGCCGATACAGAAGAATGGACCACTTTAATGGAGAGCTATGATAATTGATTCACACGTAGATACGCCATCTCAATTAATCCGTTACTCTAGGAATATCGGTGTTGATTCTCCGGATGCACAGGTGGATTTCCCCAAGATGAAGGCCGGGGAAGTGTCCGGCGCATTCTTCGCATTGTACACGCCGCCGGAGATAAAAGGGGCCGATGCCACCCGCCGCGCCCTGGAAATGCTCTCCGCTGCGTATGACGCCTGCGACGAGAATCCCAACGTTGCCGCCATCACCTTTAGCCCCGAAGAGGCGGCAGAAAACCGCGCACAGGGCCTTCTGTCCGTGTTTTTGGGGATGGAGAACGCCGAACCAATAGGGGAGTCGCGCTCGCTTTTACGCACGTTTTACCGCCTGGGCGTGAGCTATGTGACGCTCACCCATAATGCTGACAATGCCGTGGCCGACAGTGCCGCCGAAGGCACCCGCTGGGGCGGCCTGAGCCCGTTCGGCAGGGAAGTGGTGGCGGAAATGAATGCCCTGGGGATGATGATAGACCTCTCTCACGCGTCTGATAAAGCCTTCTGGGACTGCATAGAGGCCTCTCAGGCCCCGATTGTGGCCACGCACTCCTGCTGCAGGGCTCTCTGCGGACACAGACGCAACCTCTCGGACGATATGCTGAAGGCGTTAGGGGAGAAAGGTGGCTATGTGGGAATCAACTTCTACCCTTATTTCCTGTCGGACCGTTTTGACCAGGCCAAACCCTGGCGTCCGGGTGTGAAAGAAATCGTGGATCATATAGACCATGCTGTCCAGCTGGCGGGCATCGATCATGTGGGGATAGGCTCGGACTTCGACGGCATCGAAGACCTCACTCCGGAGGGGCTTGAAAACATCTCGAAAAGCCGTCTTGTCCTGGACGAAATGAGGCGCCGCGGGTACTCCGAACCCGAGGTTTTGAAGGTCGCGGGACAGAATTTGCTGGAAGTTTGGAAAACGATTATAACTTGCTCAAAATAAGCGAGTTAAGTTAAAATGTAACAATAATGTTGTATGCTATTACAATTATGTTACATTTGCTGTAAATCAGTTACTTAAGTCCGAAAGCAGCATTTGGCGTAAAAAGTCCAATGCGGTGGCTGAAAAGCGCTCGATATTGCGCTTTCGGTCGTTCTTGTAGACATACTTTTGGGTGCGGGTTCCGTGGGGTCCGGACGCTGCAATCCATACCGTCCCTTCCGGGTTGATCCCGTCTCCGCCGGGGCCGGCGAGACCGGTGGTTGCTACGGCATAGTCACTGCCGGTGAGGCGGCGGACACCCTCCGCCATGGCGGCTGCGACCTCGCTGCTCACCACGCCGAAGCGTTCGATTGTATCGGCCGGAACACCCAGCACTTTCTCTTTGACCGAGACGGCATAGGAGGTGACCGATCCCAGGAAGTACGCGCTGGAACCGGCGACGGTGGTGAAGAGATGGGCGATATTGCCGCCCGTGCAGGATTCTGCTGCGGAAACCGTTAGGCCGTGTTCCTTTAAAAGACGCCCTACGGCCGTTTCCAGGTTGGAATCCTCCTCCGCATAGCAGAGGGGGCCTAAAAGGGCTTCAAGGGCCTGTAATTGGCCTTCAAGACGCTGCTGCGTACCTTCCTCGCCCTCCTTCGGATAGCAGGAAAGCCGCAGGCGTATGCCCGTAAGGGGATTGGGAAGGTATGCCAGGTGCATATCGGCCGGCAATGCATCCTCCCAGGGGGCGATTCTCTCCGATAATGCGCTTTCCGCAATGCCGTATACCATTATATTACGGTGGAAGATAGGGGAGAGCGGCTGATGGGCGCGGATGTCATCCAGGATGGCCGGGATAGCACCGCAGGCCTCGTGGGGAACGCCGGGAAGGCTGTACAGGGTGGATTTCCTCTCTCCCAGGCCCCTGAAAACCATGATGGGGGCCGTTCCCAGGCGGTTTACAATCACTTCGGCCTTGTCCGGTACCTGCGCCTGCGCGAGGTTGATGGGCAGCACGTCCAGGCCGCGGCTTTTGAGGATGCTGTGCACCATCTCCAGCTGGCCGGGATGCTCATAGTAGCCATTGCTGCCGGAGACTTCCTTCAGAACGGCCTTCGTAATGTCGTCCTTGGTGGGGCCGAGGCCGCCCGTAGTGAGCACAATATCGGCCCTGGAGAGCTCTCCCAGCAGGGTTTCGCGGATTTCTGCGGCATTGTCCCCGATGGAAAGCATCCGCACCACGTGGATGCCCGTTTCCTCGAGCGCGCGCGCAATATTCTGGGAATTGGTATCCAGCACCTGGCCGATGAGAATTTCATCGCCGATGGTGACGACGGAAGCGTAGATCATTGAGTTTCAAGCTTTTTCAGGAGCTTTTTCACTCCAATTGGGCCAATATCGTTGAGCTCCAGCAGAGAAGCGCCTTCCCGGAAGGCCCGCAGGGCTTCTTCCTGGCTGTTGGCGCTGGCTATGACGGTGAGCCGTCCTTCTGTAAGAGCGTTGATTCGGGAGACCATACGGGCAGGAGCTGCGACCCCATCCAGGCCCGCCAGGCGGCAGGCGCCCAGCAGATAATGCAGCTCTTCTTCGGAAATCCCGTGCCGGAGCCTTAGGAAGAAGGGAGTGTAGCGCTCATAGCAAAGGCGCAGGCTAACGAGTTCATCTATAAGAACTTGCGTGTCTGAAATGTCTGAAGCATCAATCCCTTTGTCGCTGTCCGGATCTACGATAATAAAGCCGGCGAAGTCATAAACGAGCGAAAACGTCCGTACGATGTCCGTGTTTACATTCACCGCCAGAACGCAATTCCCCATTTTTTTCTTTTCCAGCCCACGGATCCAGTTCATTACCGACTCTTCCGGAGGGGTGAGCGTCAAAAAACCGGATTTTGGGGCAGGCCGAAAAAGGGAAAACCCCCGTTTTTTAATGGTATATGGCACTCCGACCGGATTTGTAAAGAACAGTCCGGACACTTCTCTTTCCAATTTATGGCTGACATTGCTCATTTGTGCGCAAAATTCTTACACACAAAGGTAATATTTTATTCTTTAGCAATGAAATCCTGGAAGGAAGAATCTGTGTAGAATACAGTGATTTTTTCAATTCTACGCGCTTCTACGGGGGATTGCAGGGGAGTAAAGAGATTCAGTTGGGCATCTTCTGCACCCTCCTTTGAATCCTCTCCGCGGTACATTTTTCCGCGCCCTGTCATGAGCCAATCCAGGTTCAAACTGGGGTAGTGCAACAGAAGACTCTCCAGAAAATCATAGCCGGGGCGGTTGCGACCAGCCAGAATATGAGAGACGCTTCCGCGCGCAACGGAGAGCGTGTCCGCCAGCTGCGCCTGTGTGATGTTTTCGGCCTGCAAAAACTGCAAAAGTCTGCGATTCATATATTACAACATTTTCTTCACAAATGTAAACAATTCTTTTGGAAAATCAAAATGAAATCTGTTTACAAAGGTGAACAGGGCGGGGGAGAAAGGACTGAAATTATATTGAAGTCTTATTTTATTTAAATTAGAATCTTTTACTGATTATCTGTATGTTAACTATTATAAATCACGTTAGATACAGGCCATTTTGCTGCCCTTTCAGAAAATGTGCAAAAAATCTTTTATAATAACTTTATATGAATAAAATAAATTTCTGATTTATCGTCAAATAGCTATTGTATATTTCTACGAGTAACACTTTTGTTATATTTTTTCCACATTTTGGTGTGGAACATAAGAAGTTTTTCGAAGAGTTTACATCTTTATTGTTTACAACCTTCGATTTGCATTCAAATCTGTAAAGTGAATCAGACGTGATACCGCGTTTTTTCGCGAGAAGGAGATATTTCTGATAAATAGTGTTACCTTTGTGTAAATTTTTGATTCTCGATGATTCCAGAGATCCGCATAGAGGACTATAATTATGGCCTGGACAGCGCCAGAATTGCGAAATATCCCCTCCCGGAGCGGGATGCTTCCAAGCTTTTACATTATAAAAAGGGCGTTGTTGACCAGCATATCTTCAGGGATTTGCCGGATTTGCTCCCGGAAAATGCCCTGATGGTGTTCAACGATACCAGGGTTGTTCCTGCACGTCTGCATTTCCAGCGTGCTACGGGTGCCATTATAGAAGTATTCTGCCTGGAGCCCGTGCAGCCGGTGGAGTATAATCTTTCCTTTGCTGCCACGGAATCCTGCAGCTGGAAGTGCGTGATAGGAAATGCCAAAAAGTGGAAAAACGACGTTCTAAGCCTCTATAACCCGGAAAATAATGGCGCGGTTGCCGCGCTTGGACTCTCGGCTGAGCTGGAAAGCCGTGATGGTCAGACGGGTGTAGTACGTCTCCGCTGGCAGGACGGAAGTCCCTTCTCCAGGGTGCTGGAAACGGCCGGATGCGTGCCCATTCCGCCTTATCTGGACAGGGAGTCGGAGGCCATCGACACGGAGCGTTACCAGACGCTGTATGCCCACATAAGAGGCTCTGTAGCAGCGCCTACGGCCGGTTTGCACTTTACAGAAAAGGTCCTGGAGCGCATCCGGGAGAAGGGGATTCAGACGGAAACCGTTTGCCTGCATGTGGGAGCGGGTACCTTCCTGCCCGTGAAGTCGTCCCTGGTATCCGAGCATCCCATGCATCGTGAACCGTTCTCTATATCTAAAGCGTTACTTCAAGAACTTGCTAATAAGTCACGTCCGCTCGTGGCCGTTGGTACAACTTCTGTTCGCACATTGGAGTCCCTTTATTACATTGGCGTGAACATTTTGGAAACAGGGGAGTCCCGGGATGTGGACCAGTGGGCTCCGTACGAACGGGAATACCCCTACAGTACGCAGGAAGCCCTTCAGGCCATTGTGGATTACCTGGACCGCACGGGCAGGCAGCAGTTGGTGGCGGGAACAAGGATTATTATCGTTCCGGGCTTCAAATGGCGCCTTGTGGACCTTCTGGTTACGAATTTCCACCAACCGGAGAGTACCTTGATCCTTCTGGTATCGGCCTTTGTAAACGGGGACTGGCGCACCATCTACGACTATGCGCTGGCCAATGGCTTCCGTTTCCTCAGTTACGGCGACAGTTCGTTGCTGGAAAGGGCATAGTTTTGCACAATTTTTGCTATCTTTGTCTTGCAAAAGACAACGATATGGTGGATCTTACCGATTTCAGCGACATAGCTCCTTTCAACGACGAAGAAGCATCGGCCGCACTGGCCAGGGTAGCCAATCATCCCAACGTTCCCTGGGTTTCCAAGTTCCTTTTCCCTAATAAGCCCAACACCTTCCTGCACGACGTCCTGTGCAGCATCAAAACCGTGGACCAGTTCCAGAGGGTTGTCATGTCAAAGGCCATCCAGTGGGTGATAGACAATACCATTACGGAGTTTACGTACGACGGAATAGAGATTATCAAGGGGCTTAAGACGCCTTATCTGGCCATGTCCAACCACCGGGACATCATTCTGGATCCGGCCCTCACGCAGATGGTTCTCATCTGGAACAAATTACCGGAAACGCAGATTTGCGTAGGCGATAACTTGCTGAAACAGAAGACAATAGAGCTTCTTATCCGGTCCAACCGCATGATCAAGGTCATCCGGGGCATATCGGCCCGGGAACTATATCTGTCCTCGCAGGTTTTGAGCGCCTATATTCGCGAAACCATCACATCCGGCACGGCTTCCGTCTGGATTGCCCAGCGCCAGGGACGCACGAAAGACGGCCTGGATGTCACCGAGCAGGGCCTTCTGAAGATGGTGGATATGAGCGGCGGAGAGGATTTCGTGAAGAATTTCATGGAAGTGAACATCCTGCCGCTCAGCATTTCCTACGAATATGAGCCCTGCGACATCATGAAGGCGCGCGAAACCATCATCAAACGCAACACGGGCACGTATGTGAAGGGTGAAGACGAAGACTTGCAGAGCATTATGCTGGGTATCAAACAGCCCAAAGGCCATGTCCATCTGCAGATCAATGAGCCGCTCACGGAGGAAGAGATCCGCGAGGCTTCGCTGTGCGATGCGAAGAATGACCGTTATCAGCTCATTCGTCACGCCGTGGACCGCCGCGTCATTTCCGGTTATAAACTCTGGAAGACGAATTACATGGCCTACGATATACTGAACCGTTGTGAAAAATACGCAGATCGGTATTCGTCCGAAGATATGGAGGCGTTCCAAGGTTATCTTGCTCAGCAAATCATGAAAGTGGAATCCACGCTGGACCGCCGTGAAGTGGGCGAAGAACTGCTCAAGATTTATAGCAATCCGGTTGTTTCCAAGGAAAATCTGTGATTGTTACACAATTTATATTATGTTAACTTGTAGATATTGACTGTCTCCCCTGTAGAGATTCTTCGCTGCGCTCAGAATGACAAGAAAGAGAATTGATTTGCTGCTGGAGAACGTGACCATCGAAGCGGTGGCTGCGGAAGGAAAAGCGCTGTCCCACGTGGATGGAATGGTGGTTTTCGTGGATTTCGCCGTTCCGGGAGACGTCGTGGACATTCAGGTCTACAAGAAGAAAAAGAACTACATGGAAGGCTTCGTCAAACGGATGGTTAAGCCTTCTTCGCATAGATTGGAGCCTTTCTGCCCGCATTTCGGGGTTTGCGGCGGATGCCGATGGCAACCGCTCCCATATGAGATGCAGCTGGCGGCCAAGCGCCAGCAGGTGGAAGACCAGCTGGTTCGCATCGGCCATCTGGAAGTGCCGGAAATCCGCCCTACCCTCCCCTCCGAAAAGACGGAATTTTACCGTAACAAGCTGGAATTCAGCGCTTCCAGTAAACGTTGGCTGCTTAAAGAAGAGCCCCGGGACCTCGTAGAGCCGGGCCTGGGCTTCCACGTGGGCAAGTTTTTCGACAAAGTGCTGGACATTAAGGATTGCCACCTGCAGGCGGAGCCTTCAAACGCTATCCGCCTCTATATCAAGGACTTTTGCCTCAAAAACGGGCTGGAATTCTATAATATCCGGGAAAACCGGGGCTTCTTCCGCAATATGTTCATCCGTACCACGGAAGACGGCCAAGTGATGCTCATCCTGTGCTTTGCCCGGGCCGATGAAGCCCCCCGGAAAGCCCTTCTGGATGCTTTAATCCGCGATTTCCCGCAGATCACCAGCCTCTATTACGTAATCAACGAAAAGCTGAATGACTCCATCGGGGACCAGTCCCCTATCCTGTATCACGGGAAGGATGCCATCTATGAGCGGATGGAGGGACTCAGCTTCAAGATTGGCCCCAAGTCCTTCTACCAGACCAATTCCCGCCAGGCCTACCGCCTTTACAGCGTGGCGCGGGAGTTTGCCGCCCTCACCGGCGGTGAAGTTGTCTACGACCTTTATACCGGTACGGGCACCATCGCCCAGTTCGTGAGCGCCAAAGCGGCAAAAGTGATTGGTATTGAGTATGTTCCGGAGGCTATCGAAGCCGCGAAAGATAACGCAAAACGGAACGGTATCACAGGCTGCGAATTCTTCGCCGGAGATATGAAAGACGTGCTTACGGAGGACTTTATTAAAGAACATGGCCGTCCGGACGTCATCATCCTGGATCCCCCGCGCGCGGGCATCCATCCGGACGTGGCGAAGGTCATCCTGGAAGCCGCCCCGCAGCGGATGGTCTATGTGAGCTGCAATCCCGCCTCGCAGGCGCGTGATTTGGCCATCCTGTGCCGGGATTATGAGATAACAGCCGTGCAGCCTGTGGATATGTTCCCCCACACGATGCATGTGGAAAACGTGGTAGCGTTAAGGAGAAAATGATGGATTGGTTAATACTGCTGGCCGGTTTGGCCGGCATCATCTTCGGAGCCAAGTACCTGGTGGACGGCGCCTCTTCCCTCGCCCGCCGCTGGGGCCTCAGCGAATTTATCATCGGCCTCACCATCGTGGGGATGGGAACGTCGGCCCCGGAAATGGTGGTCTCCTTCGTGGGCGCCATCGAGGGTAACGCCGATGTCTCCATGGGTAACATCCTGGGCTCCAACATCTTCAATACCCTGCTCATCCTGGGTGTGACGGCCCTTATCCTCCCCATTAAGGTGACCACGGAGAACCGCAAGATAGACGCTCCCATGAACGTCCTGATCGCCCTGCTGCTGTTCGCGCTGTCCCTGGACAGCCGGCTCTCCCGCCTGGACGGTATCGTGTTCCTGCTTTTCTTCGCCCTCTACATGTGGTGGAGTTTCCGTCATCAGGGCACGTTGACGGTAGAGGAAGATACGGTCCCGGAGCGGAGCATCTGGCTTTCGGTCCTGGCCGTACTGGGCGGCCTGGCGCTCCTCGTTTTCGGGGGCCGGTATTTCGTGGATTCCGCCGTCGCGATTGCCCGCAGCAGCGGTGTCAGTGACAAGTTCATCGCCATCACGCTCCTGGCGGGCGGCACTTCCCTGCCGGAACTGGCCACCTGCGTGGCGGCCGCCGCCAGGAAGAAGGGGCAGCTGGCGCTGGGCAACATCATCGGCTCGAACGTTTTCAACATCTTACTCATTCTGGGCGGCAGCGCCGTCATCCATCCCCTGGATCTTACCGGAACCTCTCCCGAACACGCCGGGTTCTCCTATGTGGACCTGGGCATGCTTCTGCTGAGCGCCCTCGCCCTCCTTTTCGCCGCCATCATCGGCCGGAAAAAGGAGATGGGCGTTATCTCCGGGACCTGCTTCCTGCTTCTTTTCGTTGGATACCTGACTTATTTAATCGTTTCTCTATAGTATGTTTATTCTTCTTGAAGACACCATTCCGGCCCTCGCTTCGCCGGATTCCCTTGCCGCCAAGTCGGCCGAGGTAAAAGATGCTATCCTCAACACTCCGGCCCAGGAGTTGATTTCCTCGCTGGGGCAGCAGGCCATTCATTTCGGGCTTAAGGTCCTGGCCGCCCTGGCAATCTACCTGGTGGGTGCCTGGGTCATCCGTCTCATCCGGAAAGCCGTCCGGAAAGGATTCCAGCGCCGGAAGACCGAATCCACCCTGTCCAGTTTCGTAGACAGCCTGGTATCCATCGCACTGTGGGTGCTGCTCATCATCCTGGTGGTGGGGACGCTTGGCGTGAATACCGCTTCTTTGGCCGCGTTGCTGGCGGCCGGCGGCATGGCCATCGGCATGGCTCTGAGCGGCACGGTCCAGAATTTTGCCGGCGGCATTATGCTGCTGGTGTTCAAACCCTTCAAGGTGGGCGATTTCATCGAAGCCCAGGGTTATTCCGGTACGGTGCAGGCTCTTACGATTGCGAGCACCCATATTCTCACCACGGACAACCGCCTCATCGTGATCCCGAACGGCGCCCTCTCCAATGGCAACATTGCCAATATTACGGGGAAGGAACTCCGCCGCGTGGACATCGAGGTGAACGTTGGATACGGAAATGACGCAGAGAAGGTGAAAAACGCCCTCCTGGAGATTGTGAAGGCCAATCCTCTCTTCCTTGACGCCGCCACAAAAGGTGCGGCGGATCCTTTTGCCGCGCTCATCGAACTGGGCGAAAGCACCGTCCGTTTCGTGGTGCGTGCGTGGGTAAAGAGCGAGGACTACTGGACCGCCCGCTTTGCCCTTCAGGAAGCCATCTATACAGAGCTTCCGGCCCAGTTCAAGGTCAAGTTCGCCTTCCCGCAGGTGGACGTGCACGTGAAGAATGCGTAACGTTTTTTGAAAAAAAACGAGGTTATTCCGGAATTATTCCTATATTTGTGAGGATTTAAACCAAAGACTTATGAAAAGAATCATCGCCTTTGTAGCTTCGCTGGCCATTTCCCTGGCTGCTTTCAACGCCCATGCCCAGCAGGCTCCCCAGCAGGAGAACTTCCTCTTCAATCACGTCTCTGTTGGTGTGGGTATCGGCATTCTGGACGGGCTCCAGTTCCAGGTGGCCACCACCATCCTCCCCAACCTGCAGGCGCGTATCCTGTACACGGACTTCTTCCCCTATGTCTCCATCGCGGACGGCATCATGAAGAAGAACACCGGTATCGGCATCAATCCGTTTGAGTATAATATTACTGGTATCAACTACCACGAAAACGGAGTCAACATCGATGAAATCAACCTCACGGGCAGCGCCCGTCAGCGCGGCCTGTCCTTGCTGGCAGATTATTTCCCGTTCAAGAATTCCAGTTTCCACATCACTGGCGGCGTGATGTTCTCCTTCACCCCTTCCCTGATGTCCGGCAAGGGCGTGCTGAAAAACACCAAGAACGCAGACCCTGTGATGGATGATCAGGACAAGGGACACGTGGAGTTCTTCGGCATCACCACGGACAAGGAAGGTAATGTGCTGGTGGACGTGAAGTACGGCGCCAGTGTGGTGAAGCCCTATCTGGGCATCGGCTTCGGCCGTCCCTGCACTTTCAAGCACCGTGTGGGCGTGAATTTCGACATGGGTGTAGCCTACACAGGCGGCGTACACGCCTACTCCTACAATTACAAGGAAGGTACTCCCGTGAAAGTGGAACTCAACGAAGAATGGGTAAACGCTCCTGGCAACGAGGATGTTAAGGACAACATCGGCAGCGCCGGGGATTTCCTCCAGTACATCACCAAGGTGAACAACTTCCCCATCATGCCTTATCTGCGCCTCACCGTCAATGTGGCCATCTTTTAATTCGCTGAAATCTTAATTATCAATAAACTATGAAAAAGTTTTTCTCTTTTGCAGCTATTTGCGCACTGCTTATTTCCTGCGGTAACAAGAACAACGCAGAAGTAGTTGTGGACAACCCTCAGAAGGACAATTCCGGTCTGGTTGTTTTCAATACCGGTAACCCCCAGGTAGAAGTGGGAGACAGCAAGAAGGTCACCCTCAATTCCATCAACCATTTCCCCAATGGCAGTTATGTGGGCGAAGGCGTTCAGACCAAGGTTGTGGGCGAGAAAGTTGTCGGCCGTTTCGTAGCCAGCGACGGTGTTTATCAATACACCAGCGGTGAGCTTGCCGGCTGCACCCTCACCAGAGGCAACGGCGGCGCGCTCGAATTCACGGATCCCAAGGGCGGCAAGACCAGCGGCAACGGTACTTTCACTCCCGGCGCTCCCGCCTCGGATCCCGTTGAGGTCGCTCTCACCGGCGCCCACTGGAAACTCTCCAGCATCGAAGCCAAAGTGAAGGATAAGAACATCAAAGTGAATTTCAACGACAAAGACGGCATCAACCCCAATGATGTGGAGAAGGTGGCCGAATACATCAACAAGAAGGGCGCCAATATTCCTATGGACAAGGTTAAGGGCTATTACATCAAGTCCATCAGCCTGAACCCCGCCCCCGCCAACAGCATCATCGTTGAATTTGAGGGAAATGTAAAGGCCATTGAGGGCACTTGGGCTCCCCTCATCAAGAGCAAGACCTTCTCCTATCAGTTGAACGCCAGCCTGGACGGCCAGCTCTTCGACGCAGAGGCCAGCGGCTCCTTCGACTTCGAGGACAACTACCAGACCCTGGTGCTCACGATGAACGCCAAGTCGGATTCCGGTATCGCGGACATCATCATCAAAGCCAAGAAGATCAACTAAGGATGTCTGTAAGCATCAAGACCGTTTGCTCCAGGGGTGAACTTAAGACATTTGTCAAGTTCCCCCTGGAACTTTATAAGGGCTGTCCCTATTACGTTCCCGGCCTGTATCTGGACGAGATTGCTTCCCTGAGCGAGGACAAGAACCCGATGGCAAAGTATTGCCAGTCGGCCAAGTTCCTGGCCTATAAGGACGGCAAGGTGGTGGGCCGCGTGGCCGCTATCATAAACACCATCGCCAACAAGAACTGGAACCACCAGGAGGTGCGTTTCGGCTGGATCGATTTCATCGACGACAAAGAGGTCTCCAAGGCCCTGCTGGAGGCAGTGATTGCTTTCGGTAAGGAACACGGGATGACTTCCGTCAGCGGTCCCCTGGGTTTTACGGACTTCGACAACGAAGGCTGTGTGGTGGAGGGCTTCGACGATATCTCGTCCTTCGCCCTGCGTTACAATTATCCGTATTACGCAGAGCATTTCGAGGCGCTGGGACTGGCCAAGGCCAACGACTGGCTGGAATACCGTATTTTCGTGCCCGAAACGGTGCCTGAAAAGGTAACAAGGGCAGCGGCCCTGATTTCAGACCGCTATAATCTGCACGTCAGGAAAATCACCCGCAAAGACGTCAAGCGGGAGAATTACGGCCGGAAGCTCTTCGACCTGGTGAACCGTACGTACAGCGAGTTGTTCGACTTCACGGTGCTTCCGCCGGATGTCATCGACCACTATGTGGAATTGTATCTGGGTCTGCTGGACCTGAAGTTCGTCACGATGGTGGAAGATGCAGACGGAAAACTGGTCGCCATGGCGGTCACCATGCCGTCCATCGCCCATGCGGCAAAAAAGTGCAAGGGATACCTCTTCCCCTTTGGCTGGTGGTATCTGCTGAAGTCCATGTACTTCAAATACGAGGACGGGCTGGAGCTTCTCCTGATTGCCGTGGATCCGGAATACCGCAACCGCGGCGTCCACGCCCTTCTTTTCAATGAAATCATTCCCAACCTCATCGAGGGCGGGTTCAAATACGGCGAATCCAACGCCGAGATGGAGTCCAACAACGCCGTCCAGAACATTTGGAACGGCTATCAGAAGGAATTCAAACGCCGTCGCCGCGTTTTTTCAAAACAAATCTAAATGAGCGCTTCTTCCGTGATGCTTCCTCCGCTCCCCGAGCGGATGCGCCCCAAGTCGCTGGACCAGTACGTGGGCCAGCGTCATCTGGTGGGTAAGGGCTGCATCCTCCGGAAGATGATTGAAAGCGGAAACCTGAGTTCCTTCATCCTCTGGGGCCCTCCGGGCGTGGGTAAAACCACCCTCGCCCACATCATTGCGGAAACCCTTCAGCGGGATTTCTATACGCTCAGCGCCGTATCGGCCGGCGTGAAGGACGTGCGGGACGTCTTCGACAAGGCCAAGGCCAGTTCCCTTTTCAACCAGAAAGGCGCGCCCATCCTCTTCATCGACGAAATCCATCGCTTCAGCAAAGCCCAGCAGGACGCCTTGCTGGGGGCGGTGGAAAACGGCACCATCGTCCTCATCGGCGCCACCACGGAAAACCCCTCCTTCGAGGTCATCACTCCCCTTCTCTCCCGCTGCCAGGTCTTCGTCCTCAAGTCCCTGGAAAAGGCCGATTTGGAGACGCTCCTTAACCGCGCACTGAAGGAGGATGTCCTCCTGAAGGAGAAGAACATCCAGGTGAAGGAAACCGAGGCCCTGATGCGCTACAGCGGCGGGGACGCCCGGAAACTCCTCAATGTGCTGGAACTGGTGGTGGACGCCCAAACGGGCAAGGGCCCCGTGGTTATCGACAATGCCATCGTCACGGCCTCCATCCAGGAGAACATGGCCATTTACGACAAGGACGGGGAGATGCACTACGATATCATATCGGCCTTCATCAAGAGCATCCGCGGAAGCGATCCCAATGCGGCCATCTATTACCTGGCGCGGATGATCGACGGCGGAGAAGACCCGCTCTTCATCGCGCGGCGCCTGTGCCTGAGCGCGTCGGAGGATGTGGGCCTGGCGAACCCAAACGCCCTGCTCCTCGCGAACGCCTGCTTCGAGGTAGTCTCCAAGATCGGCATGCCGGAAGGGCGGATTCCCCTGGCCGAAACCACTGTTTACCTGGCTTCCAGCCCCAAGAGCAACGCTTCCTACATGGCCATTGAAAAGGCCCTGGCGGAGGTGAAGCAGTCCGGCAATCAGCCTGTTCCCCTCCCCATCCGCAACGCTCCCACGGACCTGATGAAGGAACTGGGATACAGTGACGGCTACAAATACGCCCACGACTATCCCGGGCATTTTGCCGACATGGAATTCCTGCCGGAAGCCCTCAAGGGCACCGTATTCTACGAGCCTGCAAAAAACAAGCACGAAGACGTGCTCCGTGCTTATCTGGAGGCCTGCTGGCCCAAATATTATCCCAAAGGCTAATAGCCTAAAAGCTTCAACATTTTTTCGGCGGACTGCTCCTCGGCGAAAACGCTGGTGATCAGGTTGCCTTCCGCGTCGCGATCGATGAGAATGTGCCTGGGCGAAGGCATCAGGCAGTGCTTGATGCCGCCGTAGCCGGAAATGGCTTCCTGGTAAGCTCCCGTGTGGAAAAAGCCGATGTAGAGGTTTTCCCTGCGGCTGCGGATGGTGGGCAGGAAGATGGCGTTGGCGTGGTAGTCCGCGTTGTAGAAGTCCTGGCTGTCGCAGGTGAGACCGCCCAGGAACACGCGCTGGTATTCGTCGTTCCACTTGTTCACGGGCAGCAGGATGAAACGCTGATTGAGACCCCAGGTGTCCGGCAGGCAGGTCATGAAGGAGTGGTCTATCATGTACCACTTCTCACGGTCGTTCTGCTGCTTGATGTCCAGAATCTTGAAGATGGTGGCGCCGCTCTCCCCCACGGTAAAACTGCCGAATTCGGTGAAGATATCCGGTTCCGGAACACCGCTGGCGTTGCAGGTGACCTTGATCTGGTTGATGATTTCCTCTACCATATATTCATAGTCGAAATCCTGCGCCAGGGAGGTCTTGTTGGGAAGGCCGCCGCCGATGTTCAGGCTGTCCAGTTCCGGGCAGATGGCCTTGAGCTCGCAGTACACGCGCACGCACTTGGACAGTTCGTTCCAGTAATAGGCCGTATCCCGGATACCCGTGTTGATGAAGAAGTGCAGCATCTTCAGGTGGAAGTTGGGGTACTTGGCCACCGTGTTCTGGTAGAATTTGACAATGTCTGAATAGCGGATGCCCAGGCGGGAGGTATAGAAGTCGAAGTTGGGCTCCTCTTCCGAGGCGATGCGGATCCCCATCATGGTGTCTTCCTCGATGAGATTCGCCAGGTCTTCGAATTCGTTCTTGTTGTCCAGTACGGGGATGATGTTCTTCCAGCCGTTCTTGCGGAGTTTCGCGATGTTCTGGATGTACTGCGGGCGTTTGAATCCGTTACAGATGATATAGAGGTTTTCCTTCTTCACCGAACCGTCGCGCTCCAGGGCCTCGATGAGATCCAGGTCATAGGCCGATGATGTCTCCAGGTGGATGTCGTTCTTGAGGGCCTCGTGCACCACGAAGGCGAACTGCGAACTCTTGGTGCAGTAGCTGTAGTGGTATCCGCCGCGATAATCGGCCTTGGCCATCGCCACCTTGAACAGGCGTTTGGCCCGCTGGATCTGGGAGGAAATCTTGGGCAGATACGTCAACTTCAGGGGCGTGCCGTACTGCTCGATGATCTCCATCAGGTCAATGTCGTTGAAACGGAGATTCCCGTCCTCTCCCACGGTGAATTCGTCCTGGGGGAAGTCGAAGGTTTGCTCGATCAGGTCTATGTACTTGTTTTTCATCCGTGTACAGATTAATCGTGCAAATTTAATTAAAATATAATTAAAAGTGTTAATTTTGTAAGGATGAACCGTGGGAAACTCATATCGGCCATCTGCTGCGTCCTGGCTCTTTCCGCGTGCAGCACCACCCGCTCCCTGAAGAGCGGAGAGTTTCTCCTGCGGAAGAATACGGTGGAGGTGAACGAGGAGTCCTTCAATGCTTCCAGCCTCAGTTCCTATCTGGCCCAGAAGCCGAATTCCTACGTTTTGGGAACCAATCCCCTGCTGTCGGTCTACAATTGGGCCGGCCAGTCGGAAAGCGGTTTCGCCAATTTCCTCCGCAGTCTGGGAACAAAGCCGGTGGTGTATGACCCCGCCAAGGTGGAGGAAAGCATCGCCAGCATGGAGAACCACCTGCACTATATCGGCTATTATGGGTCCCATGTGGACAGCGAAGTCAGCGTCAAGGGCAAGAAAGTCTACGTGAACTATTACGTAACGCTGGGGCGACGCTTTGAAATCAGCTCCATCGAGTACGATATCCCCTCCTACGGCACGTTCCGGGAGGATTTCCGGGCGGACTCAACCAACATCCTCGTGAAAACCGGCTCGCTTCTTTCGGGGAAAACCCTGGAGGAGGAGGCCGACCGCAGCGCCCTCTACTTCCGCAACCTGGGTTACTACGGTTTCAGCAGAAGTTTTTTCGCATTCGAGGCGGACACTTTGGCGTCGGACGGAAAAGCGCGCCTGAAGTATTCCATTCTGGACTATGCCCTGGGCGAGGATCCGGAGACGGCCCGCGAACATAAGAAGTTCTCCATCGGGGACGTATCCTTCTCCTATGCCAAGGATTTGAAACTCCGTCCCGGCATGCTGGAGGGCCTCAATCTGCTGCGCCCCGGCCAGCCCTACAGCGACCAGGCCATCAATACCACCTATACCCGTTTGACCAATGTGGCCATGTTCAACGGCGTGAACGTGAACGTTTCTCCCGTCGCGGAGGACAGGGTGGATTGCAACATCTCCCTGCGTTCCGGCGGATTGCAGGGCTTCAAGACCAATCTGGAAGCGTCGGTGAACTCCACGGGGCTCATCGGCATTTCCCCGCAGCTGAGCTATTACCACAAGAACATCTTCCACGGCGGAGAAGTGCTCAACCTGGGTTTGAAAGGCAACTTCCAGTTTAAGCCGAATGACAACGTTTCGTCCACGGAATTCAGCCTCACCTCCTCCATCCGCTTCCCGCGCTTCATCTTCTTCCCGATGAGCCGGTTCAAGGGCCCTTATGTCCCCCGTACGGACATCTCCCTGGCGTTCAACTATCAGGACCGTCCGGAATTCCAGCGCACCGTGATTTCATCGGCCTTTACCTACAACGGCCGTTTGAGCGAACGGCTGTTCTACCAGTTCTCCCCCGCCCGCGCGAACATCGCCCGCGTCTTCGACGTGGACGAAAGCTTCCTGAACCAGTTCATCGACAACATCTTCATGCTGCAGATGTTCGCGGATAACTTTGACCTTGGCTGGAGCGCCATGCTGTATTACACAACGGATGCATCGGCCATCCCCGCTCGCTCCTACCATTACTGGCGCCTGAGCGCGGACGTGGCGGGCAACATCCTGTCCATGTTCAACTCCGCCCTCCCCCAGAACGATCGTGGACAATATACGGTCTGGGACATCCCTTATGCCCAGTATGTCCGCGGAGAACTGCAACTGGGTCAAACCTTCCGCTTCGGCAAGAACGACCGTCACGCCCTGGCGCTTCGCTTCCTGGCGGGCGGCGTGTACACCTACGGAAACTCCACCATGCCCCTGGACAAGACCTTCTACTGCGGCGGCTCCACCTCCATGCGCGGCTGGCAGGCCCGCACGCTGGGTCCGGGCAACGACACTTCCCTGGCGGATTTCTTCATCATTCCCACGCAGATCGGCCTGATGAAATTCGAGGCCAACGCGGAATACCGTTTCCCGCTGTTCTGGAAGTTCGAAGGCGCTGCGTTCGTGGACGCGGGCAACGTCTGGGACTATGCGACTACGGAAGAAGAAAAGGACGACCCCGATGTGTTCAACTTCAAAACCCTCCCGGAGAGTTTCGGTATGAACTGGGGCGTTGGCCTGCGTCTGAACTTTGACCTCATTCTCCTTCGCGTGGATGCCGGTTTCCGCCTGCATGATCCCGGCCGCGCGGAAGGTGAACGCTGGGTGGGACCGGACGGCTGGTTCAAGCGAAACGGCTTTGCGATTCATTTCGGCGTCGGTTATCCGTTCTAGATTATGACTGCTGCAGAAATAAAATTCATAAAGTCCCTGTCGCAGAAGAAATTCCGCGACGAGAGCGGGCTGTTTGTGGTGGAGGGAGAGAAGATGGTGGCGGAAGCCCTGGCTTCCCGCTTCAGCGTGGAGAAGGTTTACCGTCGCGAAGAGATTGGCGAAGCTGCCATGGCCCGCATCAGTGGCCTTTCCTCGCCTTCTCCGGCCCTGGCGCTGGTGCATCGGCCCGATGACCTGTCCAGCCCCGAAATGCCCGCAAAAGGCCTCTTTTTGGCCCTGGACGGCATCCGGGACCCCGGCAACCTGGGCACCATCCTCAGAATCGCGGACTGGTTCGGCCTGGACGGCGTTTTCGCTTCGCCGGATACGGTGGACGTCTTCAATCCAAAGGTGGTGCAGTCCACCATGGGCGCCATCTTCCGCGTGCGCTTCCATTATACGGATATTCCCGCCCTCTGCAAGGGCGTGTGCAAGCAGGGCGGCAAGGTCTACGGAACCTTCCTGGACGGGGAAAACCTCTACGCGAAGGAGCTGGGACGCGATGAACTGGCCGTTATTGTCATCGGCAATGAGGCGAACGGCATCACAAAAGAAACGGCCGCCTGCGTGAGCGACCGTCTCTTCATACCTCCTTTCCCGGCCGATGACCCGGGGTCGGAATCGTTGAACGCTGCCGTGGCCACCGCCATAACCGTGGCCGAATTCCGCCGGCGGCTATTGTAAGTGTACCAGGACAAAGTCCTTCTCCGGTACTTCCAGAAGATAGCGGGTCTTTCCCAGCGTAATGCCCAGATAGTCCAGCACTTCCTGCGGGATGCGTACGGGGATGTCGCGTTTGGGGCCGAAGTTGGCTACCACCAGATAGTGGTCGTCGGCCCATGAGCGGACGAAGGCGAAATGCCTGTCCGGGTTGAATCCCTCCTCCTGGCAGTAGCACAGATCGAAACTCTTGCCTTTCGAGAAGGCGGGCGTCTTGGCCCAGAACAGCACGTCGCTGTAGCGTGCGCGCACCTTTTCGTCGGGTTTTTCCAGCGCCGGCACTTTGCACCAGTCGAAGATGGAGGTGCGTCCGTCCAGGCCGCTGAAACCTTCCTTCTGCATGCCGCGCTCCCCCGCCTCCTGGCCGAAATACAACATGAACGGCGCGTCGCTCAGCAGCAGTGACACCGCCAGGGCGGCATAGCCGGCTTCGGGTTTTCCGCAGAAGAAATCGCTGGCGAGGCGCTGCTCGTCGTGGTTTTCCAGGAAGTTGAGCATCCGGGGCTGGAGGCTTCCCAGCGACTGCCAGGCGGCAGTAATGGTCCGCGCCGACGCCCCGTTGCAGCAGACGGCCCGTAAGGTGTCGTAAAGGCCGGATTTGTCGTACAGCCAGTCGAAGCCCACTTCCTCAGCGTAGAACTGGTACTTGTCTTTTTCATAGACCTCGGCCACGAAGAGGATGTCCGGGAAGTTCTCCTTCACGGCGGCGATGAGCCACTTCATAAAAGCGGGCGGCACCATCTCCACCATGTCGCAGCGGAAGCCGTCCACGCCCATTCCGGCCCAGAAGAGCACAATCTGGAGCATCTTGTCCCAAGTGCCCGTATGATGGTCGCAGTAGTTCAGGCGGACGGTCTCCCACCAGTCGTTCATGCCGGGGGCCGATGTAAACGCGTTCCCGGAGGCCTTCGCGGGGATTTCCTCATAGCCTTTTGCGTCTATGGGAAGCTTCAGGGCCTCACCTGGATAATAGAAGAAGTCGTTGCCGGGATACCAGTGGACGCTCTTGTCGTCGTCGGCCCCCAGCGGACGCACCCCTTTCGGGGCGGCGGCGCCGCTGTATTCGCGGGCTACGTGGTTGGGGACGAAGTCGATGAGGATTTTCAGTCCGGCTTTGTGCACACGGTCTACCAGGGCGCGGAATTCCTCCATCCTGTGGGCCGGGTCATCGGCCAGATAGGGGTTCACGTCATAGTAGTCCGTGATGGCGTAGGGACTCCCCGCCTCCCCCTTCACCACCTTTTCGGTGGCACCGGTGGCGTGCCGGATGACGCCCGTACACCAAAGGACATCCATTCCCAGGATGTCCTTCAGGTACTTCAGCGTTGCCTCGTCCACGCCGGAGAAACGACCGTTTCCCCACAGGCGCGGCAGAAGCTGATAAACGAGTTGTTTCATTTACCAGTTCAGGATCTTGGCGAAATCGTAGGCCTCGGGGTTCGGGACATACTTCTTCGCGGCCTCATAGTCGGCGGGCGTGATGTAATGGCAGATATGGTTGTAGTAGTTCTGCGCGGTGCCGCCGTCGATGGCCACGCGGCGCGGCGGAATCTTGCCTTCCGCGTTCTGCAGGTCCTTCAGATACAGCGGGTTGGCGTTGCCGAAGGCATCCACATACACCATGCAGCCGGTCTCTCCCTTGGCGAAGAGTTCATAGGCGCCCATGGCCAGTTCCGTGCAGTACGTGAGGTCATAGGCGATGGGATCCTGGCAGCGGACGTCGTAGCCGATTTCCACGGGACGCGTCTTCACCTTCAGGCCGATGGCCTTGAACTTCTTGTCCAGGATGTCGTTGAACAGGACAGCCTTGGAGATCTTGCCCAGTTCCGGATGGCCGTGTTCGTCGTAGGTCATGGATACGCCGGCGTTCTTGATTTCCTCAGGATCCAGATCGTGGAAAACGCCCTCGGCGACAACCACGGTGCCGTAAGGAATGCCCAGGATGTTGCGTTTCAGGATGGCGGAAAGGGCCAGGTTCACAATCTTGTCCAGGGTGATGGCGGTCTTGTTGAACATCTCCGGGATGATGGTCATGGGGCAATGGGTGGCCTCGCCGATACCCAGGGCCAGGTGACCGGCGCTGCGGCCCATGGCGCTGATGATGAGCCAGTTGCCGCTGGTGCGGGCGTCTTCATAGACGGTGCGGGCCAGGTGCGCGCCCTCGTCCTTGGCGCTGTTGAAGCCGAAGGTGGGGGTGTTCTGCGGCAGCGGAAGGTCGTTGTCGATGGTCTTGGGAACGTGGATGTTGTGGATGGGATAGTGCTTGGCCTCCAGGAACTTGGCGATGCGGTTGGCCGTGGATGCGGTGTCGTCGCCGCCTACGGTGACCAGCAGCTTGATGTTGTTGTCCTGGAACAGGGCCAGGTTGAAGTTTTCTTCAAAATCCTTGTCGGTGGGTTTGAATCGGCTCATCTGCAGGTAGCTGCCGCCCCGGTTGAAGTAGGCGTCGGCCTTGAAGAAATCGATATCCTCCGTGCGCGGGCTCTTGCTGAAGAGGCCGCTGTATCCGCCGTGCAGGCCGATGACGCGGTAACCGTTCGAGAGGAAAGTTTTTGCTACGGACATCACGACGGTGTTCATGCCCGGTGCCGGGCCGCCGCCACAAAGGATAATGATGGAATCTTTCATGGTATTAGGGTGTTTTGTTTGTTTTTCCAAAGATGACGAACTCACTCATGAAGAAGTTGAAAAGCCCGGAGAAACACAGGGCAAGCAGGTTACAGATCACCGGCTCCATCTCTGTCCAGTTCTGCAGCCAGTCCAGCCCCACGAAGAGGAAGTGGATGCCCTGCATGATGGCGAGCTTGATGAGGAAGGCCCCGATGGTGGCGGCGTTGTAGCCGGCCAGATGACGGAAGAAGGACCGGGTATTGCGGTGGCTGATGCGCTCTTTCCAGACGAAGAAGTAGGAAATGCAGAAATTGGTGATGGCTGCTACCTCGAAGGAAATGGTGGGAGCGATCCAGAAGCTGCCCCCGTAACTCCCTTTGAAAAGGTAGGCGGTCAGCAGCCAGTGAAGCCCAAGGTCGACCAGGGTCCCTACAAGACTGGTGAGGGAAAACATGGCGAATTTCCCAAGGAGTTCTTTAGCGCTTCTTCCCATTAGTAAGATAAATCATACAAATATACATATTTTTGCTTTTGTCGCAAAATTGGACTAATTTAGCAATCTATTATGAAGCCCATTATCGAACCCGTCAGTCGGGAGGCCCTGAAGGCCGAATTAAACCCTCAGGCTCTGCTTCGCACCACCAACCGTGCGGGCAATGAGCTATATGTGGTGGGGCCGGAGTCGGTGAATGTCATCCGTGAGATAGGCCGGCTTCGGGAAATCGCCTTCCGTGCGGGGGGCGGCGGAACCGGAGAACCCCTGGACATCGACAAATTCGATACGGACCCGGCCTATGGCTACAAGCAGCTGGTCCTCTGGGATCCGGACGCGCAGGAAATCATCGGCGGATACCGTTATTGTATCTGCGATGAAGCCCTTTTCGACCGCGAGGGACAGCCGGTGCTCACTTCCTCCCACATGTTCCACTTCACCAAGAAGTTCATCAAGCACTATCTGCCGCATACGATGGAGCTGGGCCGGAGTTTCGTATCGGTGGAATACCAGAGCACCCAGTCCAATCCCAAGAGCCTATATGCGCTTGACAACCTTTTCGACGGAATCGTTGCCATCGGCCTGCTCTGCAAGAAGCGCGTACGGTTCTTCTTCGGGAAGGCCACCATCTACCGGGAATATCCCACCGAGGCCCGCGAACTGGTGATGTGCTTCCTTCGCAAGTATTTCGGGAAAGGGCATCGGCTCCTGAAGATCCGCCAGGAGGTGAAAGTGGAGAAAAAGACGCGCAGCCGCTATTACAAGTTTTTCAAAGGACTGGACTACAAGGAGGGGTACCGTGTGCTGAAGACCAAGGTCCTGGAACTGGGAGTCCCCATTCCCCCGCTGATCAATACCTATATGAATCTGTCCCCCACCATGATCTATTTCGGAACGGGGATCAACGACGAATTCGGCGATGTCTACGATTCGGGCCTCCTGGTAACCTTCCGGGATCTGTATCCGGAAAAGAAAAAACGCCACTCGGACTCTTTCCGAAAGATTCTGAGACGGATGCGCAAAGAAAAAAATGACTAACTTTGCAGGAGTATGAGTGAAGAGAAAAAACAAGCGCAGCGCATACAGACTTCCCTTCTGAATCCCTATGAGAAGAAGGTTCTGGTGTGGCTGGCGGAAAGGATGCCTTCCTGGGTGACGTCGGATCTGCTCACCGTCGTGGGCTTCCTGGGGGCCATCATCATGGCGGCCGGCTATGGCCTTTCCAACCTGGATCTCCGCTGGCTCTGGCTTTCCTGCTTCGGCCTCGTCGTAAACTGGTTCGGGGATTCCCTGGACGGAAGCCTGGCCCGCGTGCGTAATGCCCAGCGTAAGACTTACGGCTTTTTTATAGATCACAATGTGGACGTCATCAATGAGACCATCATGTTCATCGGAGTGGGATTCAGCCCGCTGGTGGATATGAGCATCGCCATGTTCGCCCTGGTCGCCTACTTCATGATCAGCGTGTACGTCTACATAGACTGCCACCTCAAGGGTGAGATGCGTCTCACCTATGGTGGCCTGGGACCCACCGAATTCCGCCTGGCCCTGTTCATCGTGAACGTTTGCTTCATCTATATCCCCTGGCTTACCAAGTGGAAACAGACCTTCTGGCTTTTCAACCGGGAGTTTAATGTGGGTCTTTTCGACTATATCGGCATTCTGGCCGCCATTGTCCTCATTGCCCTCTATCTGGTCAGCTTTTTCCGGGATCTGAAGTACTTTTCGGAGATAGATCCTCCCAAGGGACAGGACAAATAAGTGATGGAAAAAGTTCAGGTTGTCCTTCTCACCGGTGGCAGCAGCGGCATTGGAGCCGCCACCGCCCGCCTGCTCGTCCAGGCTGGGATGAAAGTGTATGCGGGAAGCCGCCGCGGGACCGTGGAAACGCCCATGGAGGGCCTTGTTCCTGTGAAACTGGACGTGAATGATGCGGCCGGGACAGAGGCCGTCGTGGCCGATATCCTTGCGCGGGAAGGCCGCCTGGACGCCGTGATCTGCAATGCCGGGAACGGCATATACGGTCCCATTGAAGGAACCCTGGAGGAAGAAGCCCGCAGCCAGTTCGAAACCACCTTCTTCGGCTCCCTGAAAACCGTGGAGGCCTGCCTGCCCGTATTCCGGAAGCAGGGCTTCGGCCGCGTTGTGACGGTGGCTTCCGTGATGTCCATCCTGCCGCTCCCTTATCAGTCTTTCTATTCCGCCGCAAAGGCTGCGCTGCTGTCCCTGACGGAGTCCCTTGCCATGGAGCTTGCTCCGTTTGGCATCCAGTGCTGCTGTATCCTGCCCGGAGATGTGGCTACGGGCTTTACCGGCTCCCGGAAGGTGAATGCCGCGGCCCAGGAAGCGGATTCCCCCTACATGGTTCGGATGAAGCGCAACCTGGCCAAGATTGAGGCCGACGAACGGGGCGGAATGGATCCGGTGGTCATCGGGAAGGCCATTTTAAGGCAGTTGAGGCGTCGCAGGATGCGCATTCGCGTGATTCCCCGCCTGGACTATGGCCTGGTGGGTTTTCTGGTCCGTATCGTCCCGGCCGCCTGGCGTTTGAAAATCGTAAACAGCCTCTACAATTAACCTTGCCAAAGCGTTGGTGCATATGGATTTGCCTGCTGCTGGCCTCGCTCCCGGCGTGGGCCCAGACCACGCGCGTACGCGGAACAGTCCGGGATGCCGAAACTGGGGAAGCGCTCCCCTTTGTGGGTGTCTATTTCGACGGAACCACCATCGGCATTACCACCGATATGGATGGTCGCTACAGCCTGGAAACCAGAACCCCGGACGCGAAGGTGCTTACCGCACAAATGCTTGGTTATGAGAGTGTTTCCCATCCGGTTACGCCCGGTACTTTCGCGGAAATCGACTTTTTGCTGAAGCCGGACCCCCGCCAGCTGGAAGGCGCAGTAGTCCGGCCCGACGACCACTATATCAAATCCATCCTCCGGAAAATCGATGAGGCCCGTGAGCGGCACGACCCTGAGAATGCCCCGGACTGGCAGTGCGGCGTCTATACGAAGATCGAGTTCGATGTTACCAATATGGAGGACCTCCTCTCCCTGGGTGCGCTGGACCGCAATCTGGGCTTTGTGCGCAACTATGCGGATACATCGGCCATTACCGGCCAGCCCTTCCTTCCCGCCATCCTTTCGGAGAATTACTCGGATGTCTATCATTCGGAGAAACCCTCTTTTACGCGGGAATTCACGCGCGCCAGCCGCATTTCCGGCATCCCGGACCGCAACAACGCCGTCAAGCAGTTCACGGGGACCTACCTCATGAAAACCAATTTCTACAAGAGTAACATCAGTCTCTTCAATCTGGTGATCCCCAATCCGGCGGCTTCTTCTTCGCGTATCTTCTACAATTACTACCTGGTGGACAGTCTGCAGGTGGACAGCCGGAAAACCTATGTCCTTCGTTTCCACCCCAAGAAGCTGGTTACCTCTCCCGTCATGGACGGGGAGATGCACATCGATGCGGAGGATTTCGGCATTCAGAGCGTGCATGCGTCGCTTTCCGGCAATTCCAATGTGAACTGGATCCGTCACTTCAACCTGGATGCCGTCAACCGCCGGCTTCCGGACGGGCGCTGGTTCAACGATCAGGAAGACCTGTTTCTGGATTTCTCACTGTCTCCCAGCGACAATTCCCAGCTGATTTCCGTCCTGGGACGGCGCAGTATGCATTACGATAACCCCTATTTCAAGCCCTTGGAGAACCGGGAAGATTTGGAAAAAGAGAATCCGGTGGTAATGCGGGATGTCCTTACCGGGGACGATTTCTTCTGGGACAGCGTCCGCCCCTATCCCCTGTCGGACCGGGAAAAAGGCATCTATCAGATGGTGGATGAAATCCAGCAGACCAGCTTCTACAAGTGGACCTATGGCTTCCTGGACACTTTCATCACCGGTTACTGGGAGGTACCGGCCCTCGATTTTGAGTTTGGCCGATGGGCCCGTACCGTCACCTGGAACGACACGGAGGGCTTCCGCCTCGCGCTGGGCGGTCGGACGCTGTATACGCTGAGCGACAAATTGCGCCTGAGCGGTTATCTGGCCTACGGATTCGGCGACCACAGGCTGAAAGGGATGGGACAGTTGGAATGGCAGATTGGCCGTGAAAGGACCCGGAAACTCACTGCTTTCTACAAGGAGGATTATGAGCGTCTGGGCAGCGGGATAGGGGTATTCTCGGCCCCGAACATCTTCTCCTGTATCATTTCGCCGGAGTTGGCGAACCGCCAGACCTACATGCGTCAGGTCTATGTGGACTATGAGCACGAGTTCCACCCTTCGGTCAACGCCACGTTCCATTGGGTGAGTCAGCGGATGTGGTCCAATCCCGTTGTCCCTATCTACTCGGTGGACGGTACGCAGACCGTAATGGATTTCATCGATGTCCATGAACTGGGCGCTTCCTTCCGCTTCTCCTTTGACGAAAAGGTCCACCGCAACTACTTCAAGAAAACGTATCTGTTTACCAAATATCCCGTTATTGAAGTGGATCTGAGCAAGGGCTTCAAGGGGATTACGGAAAATGACTTCGACTATTTCAAGGCCGAATCCATCCTCACCTGGAGAGTCCCTTCAACGGCTGTCGGCTTCGGTTATCTGTATCTGAAGGGCGGTATCATCTGGGGAAATGTGCCCCATACGCTGCTGAATCTGCATCCGGGTAACGCCACTTTCTTCTTTGACAAACACGCCTTCTCCTGTATGCAGGCCTATGAATTCGCGTCGGACCGCTGGCTGTCGGGCTTCTATGAGCACAACTTCAACGGCTTGATTCTGGGTAAGATTCCCCTGATCAAGGAGCTGGACTGGCGGGAAGTGGCTACCGTACGTTTCGCCTGGGGAGATATCAGCGAAACCAATCAGAAAAATATCCTGCAGGAGACGGGGGTGCTCAATACGCCCTATGTGGAAGCCGGCGTTGGCATTTCCAACATCTTCCGTGTTTTCCGGGTAGACTGCTTCTGGCGCCTGACGCACCGCCTTCCTGAGCAGAAGCGGAACTTTACCGTAAATCTGGGCGTGGATGTGTCTTTCTAAGCCTTTTCGGCGCTGAGGACTGTCAGGGTGTCCCCTTCCACTTTGAACTTGATGTCGCGGCCCGCGTAGAGCATGCCGTACACCTTCCCGGGCGCGTCCTGATAAGCGGGACGAGGGTCCAGGGAGAGGATTCCCTTTACTTCCGGGCCGATGGCTATGTCGCTGGGAACCACCACTTTAAGTTTGGTCTCGGGGGCTTCTTGTGCGAACCCGGCTTTGGCCTCGGGGAAACTGTCGGCGTAAGGAAGATAGGGCTTGATGTCGAAGATGGGCGTGCCGTCCATCAGGTCCGCGCCTTTAACTACCAGTTCTCCGTTTTCGATAGCCGTAAGCTCCACGCAGGAAAGTCCCAGCGGATTGGGCCGATAAGGGGATCTTGTCGCGAAAACGCCCATTGCGGTGTTCCCGCCCAGCCGGGGCGGCCGGACGGTGGGCTGCCACTCCCCTTTCGCCTCTTTGTTGGCGTTGAATTCCCAGATGAGCCAGATATGGTCAAAGCCTTCCAGGCCCCTCAAGGCTTCCTTTACGCTGTATTCTTTAAGGAATACGATGCGTCCTTCCGTGTTCGCGAGCGAACTCTGCCGGGGAATGCCGAATTTGGAGCCAAAAGGGCCCCTGTAGGTGGCTATGGGCTTGATTTCCATTACGAGAGGTATTTGCCGTGGCAACGGCAGTATTTGAGTCCGCTTCCGCAGGGGCAGGGGTCGTCCGGCGCCACGTGCGGAATGGCGAAGCCCATCGGGAAATAGTCACCGCCGATATCTTTCGCAAAGCCCTCCGATACGGTGGGCTCGGGCATCTTCCATTCGGGGTATTCTTCCGACGTGTTGGGCTGCATTTCCGGGTTGTTGGGATATTTCCCGGCCGATTCCCAGCCGGCCTTGAAGAGCCCTGTCTGGGCCGCGCTGCGGCCGCAGAGGCTCCACTTGGGCACGCTGTCGGCGTATTGCTCCACGATTTCGCAGCAGGCGCGCCAGCTTCCTTCGTCCAGCTCCATGCAGCGAGGGCTGTCAAGCAGGGGGTCGAAGAGGTGTTCGTTGACGGCAGCCGTGTATTGGGCTTCTATCCAGGTGTCATGCTCGGCCTTCACCAGTTCGAAGCCTTCGTATCCCACGCGGCGGTACATCTGCTCCAGGCGTATTCCTTCCACACTCTTCATTCCCACGGTGAAATAGGGCGCACCGCAGCCTGCCTCTCTGGCCTGTGCCTGCGAAAAGGTGGGGAAATGGGTCTGCTTCATCTCTTCCCGCAGGGTGAACACTTCTTCGATGTTCTCCACGCAGGGTGAGCAGACATAGTCTCCCCAGCTGTCGGTGTAGCGGTACATTTTCACCAGCGGACACTGGTGAAGCATCCTTGAAAGGGCTTTGTAATTCGATTTTGAATGTGTTTTTTCGTACCAGTCCATCACCAGGCTCACGAAACGGTCCGTGGGCAGGATGCCATACAGGTTCAGATAGCCCAGGCCGATGCGCTCCAGTTCATACTGGCCGCTCTTCTCCCCGCTGCGGATCACCTTGTCGATTCCGGGCGACACGATGTCGTACACTTCCCGGCTGATCCACACTTTGTGGTAGTTCTCGTCGGTGTCGTCGTAGGCCACCAGGCCAGTGACTTCCAGCAGCGATGGATAATCTGCAAAGTCTTGATACTGAACCCTTTCCGGACCAGCATGCACCAGGTCACGCAAGAGCTTGATATCCCGCTCCATCAGGTGCGCCATCCATCTTTCCGGTTCACCGTGCAGGTAACTGTCCATCCTGTCCACCAGCTGCGACTTCCGCAGCCGGGGACTCAGATCCTGTCCAAGCAGGTTGGCGAAATCCTCCAGTTCCGGTTTCCCGAACCCGTCCAGGATGCTATGGAGCGTGTTTTCCTTCATTTGTGAAGTGCAAAGATACGAATTTTTCCATATTACACCGCTCTTGGCGCAGGTGCAAGTTCTTTCCGGCGCAGGTGCCCTCTTCTTATGGCGCAGGTATCGCTACCAACTGGCGCAGGTGCAATTTTCGGCCCGGTTCCTGCGCCACCAGAACGCACAGAATGCATTTTCGCGGCGCAGGTATCGGCACTTTTATTACACCTGCGCCACCGGAGGGAAGGGCGGGCCTTCGTTCAGTGGTTCGTGCGTGCGATGCGGCGGGTAGGGAGATGTGTCCGGGGGGCTCCGCTCCGTCATGTCCGGCGTGACCGGGCATCTCCTTCGCTCCGTCCCTCACACCGTCTCCTGCGTCCTTTTGTCGTCCTTCGTCCTTCAAAAGAACTTGTATCCGGCGGGCCCCTCCCTCTATATGTGTCCGAGGGTGGACACACCCCCGGACACCTCTCCCTACCTGCTGCATCTATCTTGCTTAAAGCACACTCTTGGGCCTGTATTCCATTATTTGTGCTTTACACTCCTTCGTGCACCCCCTTTAAAGCACATAATCGGATCTGGAAGTCAGATTGTGTGTTTTAGTCTGGAAGGGTTGATTGTTTTTTTCATTACCTTTGTAGATAAGAAATCATTAATTGGCGTCTCTTTTAGTTATGAAACCTAAAGCAAATATCAATTTGCCTCAATGGGCAATTGCTGTCGGAATCGTCGCTGTTATTGAAAGTATATCAATCGTTTTTAATTGGTTTGATTTTGGCTTTAACGTTGAGTGGGTTAGTTATGTCTCATTAGTTGGCGTAAGCCTGGAAACAGTGATTTGGGGTTTTATTATCTATGCGTTGTATAAGGCACAGAATATTTCTTCCTTCTTACTTATCATGCTGATTATTTCCAGGGTGCTTTTCTTTATTGACGATGGTTTCCTGGATGAGGATTTGATTCGATCCTATATTTTCTGGGGGATATGGCTGGTCGCATTGATTGGTATTATCGTTAGTTATTCCGGAGCTTTCAGGGGCTTTGCAATTACAGAAATTATTTGTGGGGGCGTGTTTTATGCTCTTGTATTTGTACTCATTCACTATGATTTTGGTCTTGATTTAGACCTGAAATCAAACCGGTCGCCTATACTTGAGACGCTTATATGTGTCTTTTTCATTTACTTAATCTACTACCCCTATCACGCCCTGGCGGATGCTTTACGTGAAAACGGAGAGGAGGATGAAATCGTAATAGTTGACGAGGACTCGACTTCCAGTGATTAATAACCCGTTACAGATAACAATACGAGGTCACTGGAAACAGTGGCCTCGTATTATTTAATTGCCGGATTCCCCTACGCCGGCAGCGTATCCTGCCACTTCAGGATGGGGTTACGGGCGGCGGCGGTTTCGTCGGGGCGCGAGATGGGGGCGTTGTGGGGCGCGGCGTGCAGCAGCTCAGGATTCTGAGCGGCCTCGGCGGCGATCTGACGCATGACGGCGATGAAGGCGTCCAGCGTTTCCTTGCTCTCCGTTTCCGTGGGCTCGATCATGATGGCCTGATGGAACAGGAGCGGGAAATAGATGGTGGGCGCGTGGAAGCCGTAGTCCAGAAGCCGTTTGGCCACATCCAGCGTGGTGGCGCCGGGTACGTCGTCGTGGGCGCCGTCATTCAGCAGCCCGTCAAACACGAATTCGTGCTTGCAGACGCCCTCGATGGGCAATTTGTACAGGTCCTTGAGGCTTTCCTTGATGTAGTTGGCGCTCAGGACGGAGTACTGCCCTACCTTGCGCAAATTCTCGCGGCCGATACTCAAGATATAAGCATAGGCCCGCAGAATCACGCCGAAGTTGCCGTGGAAACCGGACACTTTCAGACCGTCCAGGCAGTGTTCCAAATGCTTGGCGACACCCACCGGACCGCTGCCGGGACCGCCTCCGCCATGCGGCGTGGAGAAGGTCTTGTGCAGGTTCAGGTGCATGATGTCGAATCCCATGTTGCCGGGACGGACCACGCCCATCAGCGGGTTCATGTTGGCGCCGTCGTAATAGAGCAGACCGCCGGCCTCATGAACGAGCTTGGCGATGGTCTTGATCTCCGTTTCAAAGAGTCCTAACGTATTGGGATTGGTCATCATAATACCCGCCACGGAGCTGTCCAGCAGCGGTTTCAGGGCCTCGATGTCAATGCGGCCGTTCTCCAGGGATTTCACCTGCACCACTTCCAGACCGCAGACGGCGGCCGATGCGGGATTGGTGCCGTGGGCGCTGTCCGGGACGATGACCTTCGTGCGGCCCAGGTCTCCCCTGCCGATGTGATATGAACGCATGATCATCAGGCCCGTGAGTTCACCGTGCGCACCCGCGCAGGGGGCGAAGGTGAACTTGTGCATGCCCGTGATAGCGGAGAGAAGGTCATTCATATGGGCCAGCACCTTCTCCGCGGCGGGAGCATCCTGCAGCGGATGCAGGGCGTTGAAGCCGGGCAGGGCGGCCATTTCCTCGTTGATCTTGGGGTTGTACTTCATGGTGCAGGACCCCAGCGGATAGAAGCCGGTATCCACCCCGAAGTTCATCTGGGAAAGGTTGTTGTAGTGTCGCACGACATCGGGTTCCGATACTTCCGGAAGCGGCAGGGCCGATGCTCTACGCAGCTGAAGCGGAAGTTCCGGTGACTGCGGGAACTGATTCTTGGGTAAGGAATAACCCTTGCGGCCTTCCTTGGAGAGTTCGAAGATGAGTTTGTCGTAGTACTTCATAGCCTATCCCTCCTTGATTGCTGCTACAAGGGCGTCGATATCCGCCTTGGAGCGCTTTTCAGTTACACAGAAACTCACGTATCCTTCCTCCGTGGGAAGGGCGGCGAAAAAGCCTGCCTTGGCCAGCTTTTCCTGCAGACCGCTCACCCTGCTCTTCAGGACGAATTCCTTCAGGAACGGTTTCCCGGGGAATACTTCCTCGAAGAGGCCCGTCTTCAGCAGTTCGCCATACAGGTAGTGGGCGCCGTCAGACGAAAGATTATTCACCTCCCGGAGCCCGTCAGGACCCATCAGGGACAGGTAAATGGTTACCCACAAGGCCATCAGGCTCTCGTTGGAGCAGATGTTGGACGTGGCTTTTTCACGTTTGATATGCTGCTCGCGGGCCTGGAGGGTCAGGACGAACGCTCTTCGTCCGGAGGCGTCCGCGGTCTGGCCGATGATACGGCCCGGCATCTTGCGCATATGGTCCTTCCTGACGGCCATAAAGCCCACATACGGGCCGCCGTAGCAGAGCGGAATGCCCAGCGGCTGGGCGTCGCCTACGGCGATATCGGCCTCCCATTCGGCGGGAGTCTTGACTACCGCCAGGGCCGAAGGATCGCAGTATTCGACGAGCAGGCCCTTTTCCGCGTGGATGGCCTCCGCAAAGCCCGAATGGTCTTCCACGATGCCGTAGCGGTTCACCGAAGGCACAATCACGCCTGCGACGTCATCTTTCGCGAGTTCCGCCTGCAGGGCTGCGAGAGAGGTCTCCCCACCGTCGGCCGGAAGAAGGCCGATCTCCACTCCGTGGAACTTCGCGTAGGTCTGCACCACCTTCACTACGTGCGGAAGCAGGGTGGCCGACAGCAGCACGCGCGTTTTCCTGCGGGTGCATTCCACGGCCATCATCATGGCTTCGGCCGCGGCGGTGGGACCGTCGTACAGCGAGGCGTTGGAAACGTCCAGCCCCGTGAGGGCGCAGATGAGGCTCTGATATTCAAAGATATAGCGCAGCGTACCCTGCGAAATCTCGCACTGGTAGGGCGTGTAGGCCGTGATGAATTCCGAACGCTGGGTGAGGTACGGAATCACGGCCGGGGTGTAATGGTCGTACGCCCCTTGCCCGACGAAAACCTTCAGGCGGGGGGTCTGTGCGTCCAGCCCCTGCAGCCACTCCCGGAGTTCCTGCTCCGAAAGGGCTTCGGGAAGGTCATACTCTCCCCTGTGCAGGAATTCCTGCGGTACGTCGCTGTACAGGTCTTCCAGGGTTTTCAGCCCGACCTTTTCCAGCATCGCGCGGATATCGGCCTCTGTATGAGGAAGATAAGCGGCCATATTACTCCTTGATATAGGCTTTGTAGGCGGCGGCGTCCATCAGGGCGTCCAGGTCTGCGGGATTGGACATCTCCACCTTGATGATCCAGGCGGCGTAGGCGTCTTCGTTCACGGCCTCCGGCGTATCCTCCAGGGCGGCGTTCACGGCCACCACCACGCCCGAGACGGGGCTGATGAGGTCCGATGCGGCCTTCACGCTCTCCAGGGCGCCGAATTCTTCACCGGCGATTACGTCGTCCCCTTCTTCCGGGAGATCCACGTAGGTGATGTCGCCCATTTCCTTCTGGGCATAGTCCGACACGCCCACCAGGGCCACGTTACCCTCCACTTTCACCCATTCGTGCGACTCGGAGTATTTGAGTCCTTCCAAAATCTTAGACATAGCGATTACTTTTTATAGTTTGTTTGATAAAATCTCTTTTTGACCACCTTTCCGGGGAAGGTCTTCTTGCGGATGCCGATGTAAAGCGGGGTATCCAGGGCGCTGTATTCTTTATTTACCAGAGCGAAGCAGATGCTCTTGTCCAGGGAAATGGAATGATAGCCGGTGGTGACCACGCCCACCTGGGTGCCGTCTTCCAGCAGGACGGGATAGCCGTTGCGCGGAATGGCCTTGTCCTCGATTTCAATGCCCACGAGCTTCCGGGCCAGGTTTCCGGCCTTCTGGTCCGCCAGGGCGTCCCGGCCGATGAAATCCTTCTCCAGCTTGCAGAACATGCTCAATCCCGCCATTACGGGGCTGATTTCCGGGCTCAATTCGTCTCCGTACAGCGGAAGGCCTGCCTCAAAGCGCAGGGTGTCCCGGCAGCCCAGGCCGCAGGGAACTACGCCCGCCTTGAGGAGTCTGTCCCAGATCTCCACGGTGTTTTCATTGGTAGTATAGAGCTCGAAGCCGTCTTCTCCGGTATAGCCGGTGCGGCTGAGGATGAGACGCTCCCCTTTGTATTCTACGTCACAGAAGGTGTAGAATGCCAAATCCGCCGCTTCTTTATAGCCCAGAACCTCGATGACGGCTTTTTCCGCCTCAGGGCCCTGCACGGCGATTTGGCCGATGCGGTCCGACGCGTTGTCCAGCCGGACTTCGTAGCCCTTGGACTGTTCCTGAATCCAGGCAAAATCTTTATCCACGTTGGCGGCGTTCACCACCAGCAGGAAATGGTCCGCCAGGTATTCGCGATATACCAGAAGATCATCCACCGTGCCGCCGTCCGGATAACACATCATCCCGTAGAGCACCTTTCCGGGCTCATAGCCGCGGATATCACCCGTAAAGATGTGGTTGATGAAGGCTTCCGCCTGAGGACCCTTCACGAAGATTTCTCCCATGTGGGAGACGTCGAACATTCCCACGTGCTGACGGACGGCCAGATGTTCTTCCACGATGCCGCTGTACTGGATGGGCATCATAAAGCCCGCGAAGGGGCTCATCTTGGCACCCAGCGCCACGTGCGCATTATATAGGCAAGTAGTTTTCAACTGCTCTTCCATAGTTTAAGCGTTACTTTAAGTGTGTGGTTATAAACTTGTATAATTCAATGTTGGTTTCCTTGTTAATGGCCTGGTCTTCCGGCGTGGCGCAGCAGGCTTCCGGGGCCATTTCCCCGCAAATATCCACAGCTATCACTTCCACCGTTCCGTCCAGGAGCCGGCTCAGGATTCTTTTTACCTGTTTCAGCGTGTGCGTGCCCTGGCTCCAGCCCGTGCGCGCATAGGGCGCATCCAGGATGTCCTTGTCCAGCGATACATACACGCGCTCTTCCCTTCTTTCTGCCAGCCAGCCTGCCGGAATGGCTTCTGGATAGCCCTCAGGGCCGATTTTTAGCACATCCTCCAGCGCCGGCTGCTCCGCCTGAAGGGCCTTTACCCAGCCTCCGCAGCTGAGGATGCCTCCAAAAGCCGCCTCTTGGTCGTCCGGATGATGGTCCAGCAACACCAGATGGAAAGGCTCCGTTTCCCTCAACGCCAGCAGATAACTCATATAATGATAGTCTCCGCTGTCTATCCACCTGAGGCGCGGCAACTGCTCCGGAAGCTCCGCCAGGATTTGCTCCCTGGCCGGCCCGTCACAGTAGCAGTGCGTACCCTCTAATCCCTTCCAATCACGGTACTCCAGGCTTGTCCCCTGTTCCCGTAACCACGGGAGAAATCCCTGCGCTTCCAGGGCCCCGGAAAAGTCTGTGACAAGGACGTCTTTCATCACTCAAAGATAGCATTTTTTATGATAGGAAGCAAGCGGAATCACCCCTTTCTTCCAAAAAGAAGGACAAAAAATTATCTGTTTTATAAATATCTGAAATACAATTTATAAAACTAATATGTTTAATGTAGTAACATATTTGTTAATATCGTAATTCGATATATTTTAAGCCTTTATTACGGGTTGTTTTATTCGGCTTTTGCAGTTTTTTCTTACCTTTGTAATATGAATTCTACATTCCCGGTATCCACTCCACTTATGGTTGTCTGGGCCATTGTCCTGCTGCTTGTCACGGCCCTTTTCGTTCACTCGCTCATCCTTCTGAACAGGAAGGGGAAACGCAAGGCCATCGTCGCCATCTTTACGCTGCTCCTTTTTGCCGGCGCGGCCATCCACATGGTGCTGCTCACCCAGTCCAAACATACGGTGACGGATGGAAACTGGATCCAACTGGGGCTGGTTTCGCTGGTGGCCTCCCTGGAAATGTTCATCGCACAGACCTCCATCTTTGACGATATTTTCGCGGCAGTCATTTTCCATGAGCCCGCCATCCTCCTCGCCTACATAAGCGTCTTCGTCCTTATCATCGCCTTCACCCTGAGCATGGTGCTGCTCATCATGCCGCGCCGCCTGAGGGACCGAACCTGGCTGCGGATGAATGCCGGAAAGGCCCGCAGGCCCCGTAAAAACCATATTTTCCTTGGGCTCGATCCCCGTTCCAGGGCATTTGCCAAGGCTATTCTGCAGGGCTGGGACGCCAAACCCGACAAGAACACGCAAGGTGATGTCATTTTGGTGGAGTTCCCTGACGGAGACCATCACAAGCAGGAACTCTCCATCGGCGAACTCATCTCCAATATTTTCGGCAGGCAGAAGGAACAGTCCCTTGAAAAGCAGCTCGGCAGTGACCGCTTCGTCCTGCTGAAAGGCCGATTGCCGAACGGACTTCCCAAACTGGATCCCTGGCTGCAGAACTCCCAGACCACGGTCTACCTGCTTTCCAGTGATGAAGAGCAGAACGTAGCCCTGCTGAAACTGCTGGCAACGAACGCCTCCGTCAAGGCTAAAATCCTCTGCTACAGCCATCAGGTGAACAGTTACACCTCGCTGATGGCCGCCATGGGAGACCGCGTCCGCATCCTGAACCTCCCGGAAATGTCCTTTGGTGAAATAAAGCAGAATCATCCCGAACTGCATCCCATCCGCTTTGCCGATATTGCCCGAAACAAGGCAGGAGAGCCCCTGGGCTATGTAAAGTCGGGATTCACCTCCATGGTCATCGGCTTTGGTGAAACGGGCCAGGAAGCCCTGCGCTACATTTATGAGTTCGGTTCCTTCATCGGCGAGGACCTTCAGCCCGTCCCGAACACTTTCAAGGTCTATGATCCATTGATAGAAACGCTTAAGGGCGATTTCCTGAACCGGACGCCCGCCCTCAGGTACAAGGCCAACATCGAGTGGTCGCCTGCCACCATCGGGATGTCGCAGTTCTGGTTGGATTATGCGATGGCGCTCCCCTCCCTCACCTACGTGGTGATTTCGGTTGGAAGCTGTGAAAGGAACGTGGAAATCGGCGTCCAGTTGCTGCAGGAAGCCGCCCGCTTCCGGAAAGACCTCTCGCACCTGTGCATCCTGCTGGGCGCCGGCGACGCCGATGCCCAGATGCTCCAGCTCATAGACTTCTACAACCGCAGCTACTGCCCGGATGGCGTTTCCGTCCTGCATCCCTTCGGCCTGCCGGACAGGATTTGGAACCTGGACGTAATCAGCGGCAAGAGCCTGAAAAAACGCGTCCTGTCCGTCCCCGGTGCTGCCAAACGCTGGGAGGAACGCAGCCGCGAAATCCGTTCCCGCGGCGGAAACGAGCTGCTGAACCGGCAGGAGCTGATGCGCAAGCAGGCCGGAGAAATCGGCCGCAGCCTTTTTGCTCCCACCTTATGCCTCCTGTGTCCCGAACGCCTGCGCCCTCTGGCGGAAGAGATTCCCGAAGAGCCCAAAGGTTCCGTCCATTTCAAGGGGACCAAGGCAGATTATAAGATAATGGAATACCTCGCCGCCGGCGAACATCTGCACTGGATGACATCGTTGGAAGCCGCCGGATACATAGACGGTGCCGGTATTCAGGATGAACTGAACAAGAAAGTGGTGGGGATGGTCCCCTACCAGGCCCTCCCGGACGAAAACGCCCGCCACCTGTGCTGGCTGGGCCTGAAGGAAGCGCTGCTGTCCTGGAATCAAGTGAAATGAGCGACTACGAATCCCTGAAATCCCTCTGTGAGCGGCGGAGGAGTTACCGGCAGTTCATCCCGGATGATGCCTTGAGCGCCGACGAGGTGCAGAAAATCCTGGATCTGGCCGCTCACTCCCCTTTTGCCTCCGGCCGCAAGAACTGGAAGATTGCTGTGGTGACGGACAAGGCGGTGATATCGGCCCTGGCCCGGCAAGTGCGGGAAGATGCGCAGGCGCTGGCGCAGAAAATGGAAGAGGAGCCTGCGGGTTTCTTCCTGAACTACGCCAGGAGTTTCACCTTCTTTGAAGATGCCCCGGCTCTCTTTATCCCCTACTGCCGGGAGAGCGCCACAATGAAAAGCCTGCTCCGGGAAAGTGCCACACAGGATATCTTGCAGTGGGACCGCGACAACCTCACCAAATCCCTCTCCTGCGTGGCCATGCTCATCCTGCTGGCCGCGGAAAGTCTGAACTTAGGCGCCTGTTATATGACAGGGCCCCTGCTGGCAGGAAAAAGCCTTAACAGGGTATTAAGTCTTCCGGAGAACACCCTTTTGGGCGCCATCGTTCCGGTGGGCCACAAAAAGGATTAAAGCCCAAGCCAATAACCGCCGTCCACATGCAGGACGGCGCCGTTGATGTAGCGGGAATCCTCGCTGCAGAGGAACGCGACGGCCGCGGCCACGTCTTCTGGCGTGCCGAAGGTATGGCTGGCATTCACCTCCTGAAGGTCGTCCCGGCCCGTCCGGATGATGAGTTTCTGCATGGATCCGCTGTTGATGCTGCCGGGTGCCACGCAGTTGCAGCGGAGGCCCTTCTTGGCGTATTCGGCCGCCAGACCCTTCGTAAAGGCCTCCAGATAAGCCTTGGAGCCGCCGTAGACGCTTTGCCCGCGATAGACCTTGGTGGCAGTGGCCGATGAAATATTCACGATAACACCGCAGCGTTTGAGGCACATCCGGGGAATGACTGCCTTGCAAAGGAGCGTCGCGGCCAGCACGTTCACCTGCAGCATCCGCTCAATCTCTTCGTCCTCCATCTGCGGCAGCAGGCCCGTGGAAGTGAGCGCGGCGGCGTTCACCAGGATTTCCACATCGTCCTGGAGGGCCGAAATAAACCGCTCCAGGTCCTCCCGCTTGGAGAAATCGGCCTGCACCAGCTCCGCTCCTTCATATGCGGGCGCGTGCGCATTATACTGCAGCAGCATAGGCTTCCCCATCGCGGAGAGCCTGCGGGCGATGGCCAGTCCAATCTCTGAACTGGCGCCGGTGATGACTATCTTTCCCATCTTTTGAAAACTAATGCGGTGTTATGGCCGCCAAAGGCCGAATTAATCTTGAGAATATGCTTTATGGGCAGGTGCAGGGGCTGACCCTGAACCATGCGGAAGGGGGCTTCCGGATGCGGTGTCTGGAAGTTTACGGTGGGGAGCACCACCTGATTCTGCAGTGAATACACCACGCCCAGCATCTCCACGGCCGTGCAGGAGCCAATCATATGGCCCACCTGGCCTTTCATCGAGTAAGCGGGGATTTCCTTCAGACGCTCGCCGAAAACGCGGTAGAGGGCGTTGTATTCGGCCGGAGCGCACTTGATGGTGCCCGTTCCGTGCAGGTGGATGCAGTCTATCTGTTCCGGGCGCAGACCGGCCTCATCCAGAGCTTCCTGAATGGCCATGGCAGCCGTCTCGCCCGAAGGTTCCGGATCCGTCACAGAATAGGCATCCAGGGAAGAACCATAACCGATTACTTCGGCCAGGGGCTCCACACCCGGGGAAAGCCGTGCGGAATCCTCCATCAGCATTACAACGGATGCTTCTCCCAGCACCGTACCGCTGCTGTGAAGGTCGCAGGGACGGCATTTCACGGGCGAAGGCTCGGAGCTGCGTGTCAGCGCCCCCAGGGCCGAAAAACCCAGATAAGCCCCCGGCGAAATCATCGAATCCGAGCCGCCGGTGATGACAGCATGGGCCAATCCCCTCTTCATCAGACGCCAGGAAAGACCGATTGCGTGCGCAGAGGCCGTGCAGGCCGATGCAAACAGGTGACACCCGGCTCCGAACTGCCAGCGGGTGGCCACCTCACGAATCTCGTCCCGGATATTATGGAACAGACCTTTTCCCAGCAGCGGGGAAAGCGAAATGTCCTCCGCGGTCATGCAGTTCTCCAGTTCGAAATAGTCGATGCCCGTGCCCAGATTCAGCATCCGCTGCGAAGGCGCATAGCGCTCCGTAAAAGCGGTTGCCTGGGACAATTCCTTCAGGGAACGCTCCAAAAACAGGATTTTGCGGTTCACGCCGACGGGCGTCCGTACCACTTCCCCATTCTCCCGGATTTCTCCGGCGGCCGTGTACGGATAACCGTCCACCGGGAAGTTCTGGATGTCGTCAATCCGCGGCTCCCCGCTGCGAAGCGTCTGAAGACTCTCCGCCAAACTGCATCCCAGCGGGCTGCAGGCGCCAAAACCGGTGATTACTGCGCCCATTGCCGGAAGAGTTCTATGGCCGGGGCGTCGCTCCCGAGGAGCGGATGGCCGGCCAGTTCGGACGGATTAACCAATGCGAAACCCGCCTCTACGCTGTCGTCGGCGTGCAGATAACCCGCACCCATCAGGACAGGACCCTCTCCGGGCGCCGTCAGCGCGGCATAGAGCAGGGCCGATGCGGAATCTACGATGAAGTTGTTGTCTCCGGTGAGGTTGTTCTCGATGGAAACAAAGCAGGGCACCATATTCCGCATCATCTTGAAGTTGACGGGCGGCGGAGTGGCCAGCAGGAAACGCTGTGCATCGAACACATGGTCCGGATAGGCGTCCAGTTTTTCGAAAACCTCCTCCAGGAACTCCAGGTTCTCCACATAGGCCGATGCATAATAGAAAGGAATGTGTGGTGGAAGTGACTTTCCATCCAGCAACTCGCCTGCCGTGAGTACCGCAGCCATCGCCTCCCGGGAGTAATACTTCAGGAGTTTGCGTTTTTTTAAACGCCCGGCTACCGGAATGTCCTCTTCCGGCGAAAAGCGGCGGTACAGGCTTGTCATTTTATGATTTTGGCGTCACGGACGGCGAAGCGCATCAGGGCGTCCGACTCCTCCTGCATCTTGGGGTCCAGGATATCCAGGAAGGTGAACAGGAGTTCCCCGACGGCGCAAAGGCGGCCGTCGTCGCGGGTGGCCTTCACTGTTACCACGCCGTATTCGTCCGGGTACAGGCATTTTACATCGGCCCGGTAAATCAGGCGGTCTCCCGGGGTGACCATCTCACGGAACTTCACCTTGTTCACGATGGAAAGGGCGGCCCTGCGGGGCTCAGAGCCCATTTCCTTGCGGCAATACTCCAGGAACATCCCGGAGAGTTGGGCCATTCCCTCGATGATGAGCGTGCCCGGGAAGATGGGGCAGCCGGGGAAATGCTGGTCAAAGACGTCATTGTCCAGCGACACGCATTTGACGCCCTCGACGTATTTGCCGGGGCACATCACGGTCACTTTATCTACCTCATAGAAACGCATCAGGCGGCCAGTTTTTTATGGATGATGACGGCAAGATTGTGCACCGTGAAGACGTTGAAGACGTCCTTGGTGGTCTGACCGGCGGCGAACTGGTGGGAATCATAGTCCCGGTTCAGTTTTTCGGCCATTTTGGCGGTGAGACGGCCGTCGTCCGGCGTTTCACCGTCCACTACGCTGGCCATCATCAGTTCTTCAATCTTGATTTTGACCCCGAATACGGTTTCGATCATGTAGAGAATCTCCACATAGTCAATGCTCTCCGCGCCCAGATCGCGTACCAGGGCGCTGTCCGGTTTTACATCTTCCACGGAGTCCAGACCCAGGATGGGAACCAGTTCCTCCGAGAGTTTCTTTTCGATTTCCTGTATTTGCATCGGGTTGCCTTTTTTGCAAAGATAATGTATATTTGCAAGTGAATCAAGTCCCTCCGATGAAAAAGTGGCTCATCATCCTTTGCTTTGCGGCGCTCGCTTTCGCGGGTTGCCGGAAGGAGGAGCCGCGCTCCTATCAGGGCACCTGGAACTATCTGGATTCCACGCCGGATCTGGGCCCCGCCTATGCGGACTCCTGGGTGAAGGTGGACAAGAACTACAATTACAGTTTCTACGACGCTCCCAGCGGGAAAACCGTGGAAGGTGGAAACCAGGATTTCACGTACGAAGGCCTTAACATAACGCTCTCTCCGGCTGCCAAATACGAGTTCCCCTCCTTCACGTTCAAGCTTACGCGGCTGAAGGACGATCTAATGGTTGTAGAAACCTATGACCTGGGCGAAGGCAATCCCACTACCATCCGTTTTTCGCGAGTAAGCGTATATTGACCCAGGTGAGGATGCCTCCCTCTATGATGAGGGCCAGCACGTTTACCCACACCCCTGCCAGGGAGAAGCCCCGGAGGGCGATTTTCCAGGCGGCGTCGGATACCCAGAAGAAAGGATTCACAAAACGCGTCGCCGCCCAGAAGGGCGTCATATTGTCCACGGGCGCGAACATCGTTCCCAGCAGCATCAGCACGAAGAAGGCGAAAATAAGGCTGTAGATGGTCTGGATGAGGGTTTTGCTCAAGGCCGCCATCAGCACGCCCAGATTGATGATGCAAAAGAGGAAGCAGGCGCTCAGCAGCACGAAGTCAAGCACCGGCCCGGCGATGGCGTATCCGAAGACCAGGCGGCCGATAATGAGGCCCAGCGCCAGTTCCACCAGCGTGACCAGCACGAAGAACGACAGTTTGGAAAGCACGTACAGGCGGGGTTTCATCCCCACGCTGCGGTAATATTCCAGCTGGCGGTTCGTCTTCTCATTAATGATGGAAATGCCCGCCAGACAGCAGCCGACGATGGCCATCAGCAGCACCAGCATGGCAGTCAGGTAATAGTGCGTATTGCCCGTTCCGCTGATGAAGAGCTGATGGAGCTGGATGGGATTCTCCGCCGGCGGATCCAGTTGCCGGCCGATGTAATAGGCGGCATCCTGTGCCAGCAGGGCGTGGGAGGCGTCGGAGAGAATCTGGTATTCGCCGTCGGGTGAAATGAGTACGATGGCATCGGTCTTCCCGTTATCCATCAGCGTCTGCGCATCGGCTATGGAAAGGGACTGGAAGGCCGTCATCTGCGGATTCGCGTTCAGGCGAAGCGTCACTTCCCTGCCCTCTTCTGAGTGGGTTTCGTCCACCACGGACACCGTGAGCGCCATCTTGTTTTCCAGACCGAAGGGCACCAGGCCGACGACGACCACCGGGCACAGCACCAGCAGGCCCATCAGAACCGGCGTACGCAGTAACTGGAGCGCATCCTTGAACATCATATGAAAGAAGGCACGCATCATCTGGGAACGGTTCTTTTAAAGCCGGGAATGGCAAAGACGAGGGCCAGCAGGGTTTCCGCCACCAGCGTGAGGATATAGGGCAGGTTCTGCATCAGCCCCGTGCCCTTGAAGGCAATGTTCCGGAAAGCGGTGATAAATGCCGTTCCGGGAAGCAGTTCCGCCACATCCCGCACGGCGCCTTCCATGGAGCTGAGCGGGAAGACGAAACCGGAAAGGAAGACGTTGGGAAGGAACAGAATCACCCAGCTGAGGATGAGTACGTCCAGCGGACGGTCGAACCAGGCGGCGATGAGGATGCCCAGGGCCATACAGCAGAAAATATAGAGGAACTGAATGGCGAAAAACAGGCCCAGGGAGCCCATTACCTCAATGTCGAAGTGAATACAGACTCCATAGAGCATCGCCACGTGCAGCAGCGAAATGGCGATGAACGGAATGGTCTTGCCCAGCACGATGCGCCCCATTCCCAGCTGCGTCACGCTGAGGAGCCGCCAGCTCCCCTGGGATTTCTCCCGGTTGATGCTGGTGCCCAGCACGATGGCGTTCACCAGGATGAAAATGAGCATCATCAGGCCCGTGACGGAGTTGTAACCGTGCTTGAGAGACGGGTTGTAAATGTACCGGGTGGGGATTTCCTTGATTACCTGGGCCGATGGCAGCGGGTTTTCATCGGCCGCAAACTGCCCGATCACTTTGCTGATCTGGGTTTCCACGCTGCGGCCCAGCATGGTGTTGGTGGCTTCCACGAAGAGGTGGATGCCGTCGTCGGCGTACATTACCACTGCGCGGGTGTTTCCGCGCGAGAAGGCGGGCTCGATGTCCTCTATCCGGTCCACGCGGCCGCAGACATAGAGGACGGGATTGGCGTCCAGCCGGGCGAAGAGGCGCTCCGCCTGCGCGCTGTGGGTGGCGTTGAACACCTGGATGTCGTGGTGATGCACCTGGAAAGAGAGCGCATAACCCAGCATGAGCACCAGGAAGGCCGGCATCAGGAACAGCAGCAGAAAGCTCACCTTGTCCCGGAACAGGTGCCGGAACTCCTTGACAATCACTGCACGAAGCATCTGTGAACCGGGCTTTCTCATGCGCGTTTGAAATAGGCCAGTAAATCCTCTTCAGAAGCCGCCACTTCACGGGGCGCGCCGGAGGCTATCAGTTTTCCCGCGCTCATCAGGCTCAGGCGGGTGCAGTAATAGGCTTCGTCCAGATAATGCGTGCTCACGATGACGCCCGTGCCCTGGGCGGCTCTTTCGCGGATCATCTTCCACAGCCGGCGGCGGGACAGGGAATCCAGGCCGCTGGTGGGTTCATCCAGGATGAGCACCCTGGGTTCCGGCAGGATGGCCACGCAGAAGGAAAGCGCCTGCCGCCAGCCGGTGGGCAGGTATTTCACTTGCCGTCCCCTGTAAGCGTCCAGTTTCAGGCGGGCCGATATATCCCTGGCGCGGTCCTCCGTCTCTTTGCGGGAAAGGCCGTACAGAGCCCCGTAGAAACGGATATTCTCTTCCGGCGTCAGTTCCTCGATGAGGGAAAAGCCCTGGCACATATAGCCGGGGCGGCCCTCCACCTGAATGGTGCCAGCATCCTGCGGAATAAGGCCGCAGAGCATGCGTATGAAGGTGGTCTTGCCCGCGCCGTTCGCACCCAAAAGGCCCAGCACTTCGCCGGCTTCCAGGTCCAGCGAAAGCCCGTCCACCGCCTGGATGGAGCCGAAGCGTTTGTAAACGCCTTTCGCCGATAGGACAGTCTGGCTCATTGCGTGGACAGGACGTGGATGAAGATATCCTCCAGGGTGCGTTCGCCCGTATGGCGGACGGGCCCCTGCAGGGGGACGTTTTCGTATTGGGCCATCACTTCCGCAGGGGAACCCCACAGGAGTTTCCGGCCTTGGTGCAGGAAAAGGACCTTCTGGGCCCAGGCGGCCTCATCGATGTAATGGGTGCTGATGAGGATGGTTACGCCTTTATTTCTAAGGTCAAATAACGCATCCCAGACGTCGTGGCGGGACTGCGGATCCACGCCCAGTGTGGGTTCATCCAGGAGCAGCACCGTGGGCCGGTGCACCAGCGCGCAGAGGATGGTGAGTTTCTGCTTCATGCCGCCGGACATGTTGCCGGCGCGAAGGTCCGAAAAGGGCTTCAGGCTGTCCCAGAGGCCGGGCGCCAGGTCTCGGATGGGGTCCGGACTGCAGTTGTAGGCGCGGGCGAAGAAGTCCAGGTTTTCCCGGACGGTAAGGTCTGCGTACAGGGAGAATCGGCCCGGAACATAGCCCATGTGGGCGCGCACTTCCCTCACCTGCTTCCGTAGGTCATAACCGCCCACCAGGCCCTCTCCTACGAAGAAGGGGTCCACGGTGGCCAGAATGTCGAAAAGGGTGGATTTGCCCGCGCCGTTGGCGCCCATCAGGGCCACGATTTCACCGGGTTCCGCCCGGAAAGATACATCGTGCAGGGCCTGATGGCGTCCGAAGAACTTGTTTATGCCACGGACTTCGATCATTTGTAAATCTCCGCGGGCATGCCGGGCTTCAGCGGTCCGGCTGCGGGAACGTCGATGCGGATGCGGTACACCTGCCGGGTGCGGGAATCCCGCGTCATCACGCGGTTGGGCGTGAATTCGGCTTCTTCCGCGATGAAACTCACGCGGCCGTAGGTCTCAAACAGACCGCCGTCGGGGGCGTCCGTGCAGACTTTGAGGCTGTCTCCTAGGGAGATGCCGGAAAGGGTAACGGCGTCCATCCAGGCATCTACATACAGATTGTTGTAGTCCGTGAGCTTGAAGATGGGCTGCCCGGCGGCCACATATTCGTGCAGATGCATGTGTACGCGCGTGACAGTGCCGTTTTCGGGATTCTCGATGCGGCAGCGTTTAATCTGGTCCTGCAGGAGCGTCGCCTGCGACTGCAGGGATTCGATGTTTGCGAGGATGGCCGATGTCTGCTGCGACAACTGCGAGGAAGAAGCCGTAATCTTACTGTCCAGCACGAAGAGTTGGTCGTCCACTTCCTCCATGTGTTTGGCCGATGCCGTTCCGGATGCCACCAGAGGCTCCAGCCGTGCTTTTTCACGCTGCAGGGACTTCTTTTGCCGATAAAGCACCTCCAGTTGCTTCCCTACGTCCGGCAGGGTGGCCCGGAGGGATTTCACCTGGGTCTGGAGGGCGTCCAGTTGCAGCGCCAGGTGCGAGGTGTCCAGCTGACAGGCGAGACTCCCCTTCTGAACGGTCATCCCTTCCTCCACGTTCAGCTCTACAATCTGTCCGGGCTGGGAAGCGGCGATCTGCCAGCCGTAGGCGTCCAGGATGCCGTATGCAACGGGTTTTCCCGAGTTGCCGCAGGAGACAAGCAATAGTGCCGTCAGGCACAGTATGACAGGCTTTTTCATCATAGGGTGGAAATGAAACGGTCCCGGCGCAGCCGGAGTTGAAGGATAAGGGTGGCGTTCAGTTCGCTGTCCAGCCGGGCCGATGACAGCTGCTCCAGCGCCGTCAGGTAATCTGAAGCCGGCACTCTCCCCTGCTGCGTGAGCTTATCCAGTTCTTCGCAGAGGGCCTTGTATTTCTCTACGGTTTCCTGGCTCCCTTTCAGCAGGGCCTCGTATTTGGCTATCTGGCTGTCGAACTGCTGCAGGGCGGCGCTCTTGTGTTTGTCGGCCTCCTCCCGGCGGATTTGCAGGGCTTCGGCGGCGCTGTCCAGCATTTTGTTCCGGTTACTGACGTCCCGCCAGTCCGAAATGGGAATCTGGAGGGTGACGCCAACTATGCCGTAGAAGTTGGGATTATTGTCGAAGAAATTCAGCTGCCACTGTCCGTAGCCCACAGAACCGATGGCTTTTACACTGGGCAGGGCGCTGGCACGGGAAAACTCTTTCTGCAGTTCAATCTTCCTGAGTTGAAGGTCCAGGCTGGCAAGGGCGGGGTCTTCCGCATCTTCCAGGAGGGCTTCCAGCTCCGGTTTTTCCAGCGGCGTATCTTTGGTGATTTCCAGGCCGGTGAGAAGCGCCAGGGCCTTGGCGGCGCCTTCCACTTCTGCATCATTTCCGGCGATACGGGCCTCCAGGGCGGCGATTTTTGCTTCCACCTCCAGCACGGCGTTGCGATACACTTTACCGGCGTCGAAGGCTTCTTGTACATCCTTTAATTTAATGGTGACGGCCTGGAGCTGGCTCTGCAGGATCTCACTGCCGGTTTTCCCCAGCAGTACGCTCAGGTACAGGTTGTCCACCGCCTGGTCCAGTTCCATGGCCTGCCGGTCAATGGTAAGCAGGTCCAGATCCCGGTCCACTTCATCTATCTGGGCGGCCAGTTTCTTCCGTCCGCCGGAATACAGGGGCAAGGCAATGCCGAAGCCGGCGTGATACTGGAACTGGGAAACGGGATGGATCACAAAGGGGAAATCCGTTAAGTTGGCGGGATTGGGGGTATCCGACTGGTAGGAGATGTGGCCGTAGGCGCCAGCCTTCATCTGATATGGGCTCTGGGCCAGTTTTTTCCCGGCGTCACGGTTGTCTTCCGCGTTCTGCTGGAGGACGTCGATCCTTCCCGCCTCACGCGCCGCCTGGCGACATGCCTGAAGCGTGAGGGGTTCACCGGCCCAGGCCGGGAAAGCCCACAGCAGCAGGACAATCAAGGTTAATCCTGTCTTTTTGAAGATTACTCTCGCCATATGTGCAAAGATAAGATTTTTTCCGCATAAGTATTTGATTAACGGATAAAAAAACATACATTTGCAAAACGGCAATAATCAACTAAACCTATAAAAACTATGAAAAAGGCTCTCGTTCTTCTCCTGGCTTGCCTGATGGCAGTGAATGTTTCCGCCCAGAAGGCCAAAACTTCGTCCTCCGCCAAGAAGACCACCACCAAGACAACCACCACCAAGAAGAGCACTTCTTCCAAGAAGAAGAGCAACGATGGTACCATCAGCAAGGGCACCATCTTCTTGAACACCAACGCCACCAACATCAGTTTCAACAACTTCTCCTATGGCTCGAAGAACGGTAGCAGCACCAGTTCCATTACCCGCTTCGGCCTGCAGGCTACCGGCGGCTATGGCCTCGCCAATAATCTGGCTGCCGTGGGCGGCCTGGGTTTCCAGTATGGCAAATCCGGTGACAGCTCCCTCACCGTCTTCTCCTTCAATGGCGGTGTCCGCTATTATGTGATTCCCAACCTGTACGTCAGCGGTATGGCAGTACTGGGAACCGTCAATATAGGTGGCGCCGACAAAATCGACCTTGGTGACGATGACGACGATGATAGCGGTTCCGGCGGTTCCGGAAGTTCCGGCAGTAGCAGCAAGAACTCCTCGATGAAGGGTCACTCCTTTGGCGTGGACCTTGGCGTAGGTTATTCCTGGTTCCTCACCCCCAGAATTGCCATCGAGCCCAATATCTCCTACAGCATCGGTATCTCCAATAAAGTGGAGGATGCGGAATTCAAACTCAATTCCCTTACCTTCAACATCGGCTTCACCATCCTGCTGTAAGCCTTTTCATGGATTGACAGACGGCGCCCTTCCCCGGGTGCCGTTTTTTTTATATCTTTGCAAAGAAATGGCAGAGAGTAATTTCATAGACTACGTACGCATCTTCTGCGCCAGCGGGCACGGGGGAAGCGGCAGCGCGCACCTGCACCGGGCGAAGTACGTCCCCAAGGGCGGTCCGGACGGGGGCGACGGCGGCCGCGGCGGGCACATCATCTTAAAGGTTAACCCGCAGCTGTGGACACTCATCCACCTGCGCTACCGGAAGGTGGTGAAGGCGGAGAACGGCGGCAACGGCGCCGAAGCCCTGAAACGGGGCAAGAACGGGGCCGATATTGTGCTGGAAGTGCCCCAGGGCGTGGTTGTGAAGGACGCGGAGACGGAAGAGGTGATTACCGAGCTCGTCGAGCCCGGGCAGGAATACATCCTCTGCCCCGGCGGCAAGGGCGGTTGGGGCAACGACCATTTCAAGAGCGCCACCAACCAGACGCCGCGTTACGCCCAGTCGGGCGAAGAAGGCGTGGAAGGCTGGTTCATCCTGGAGTTGAAAGTGCTGGCCGACGTAGGCCTGGTGGGCTTCCCGAACGCCGGCAAGAGTACGCTGCTGGCCGCCATTACATCGGCCAAACCGAAGATTGCGAATTACGCCTTCACCACGCTGGAGCCCAATCTGGGCATCGTGCGTTATTACGACGACCGTTCGTTCGTAATGGCCGATATCCCCGGCATCATCGAGGGCGCGCACGAAGGAAAAGGCATCGGGATGCGCTTCCTCAGGCACATCGAACGGAATTCCGTGCTGCTCTTCATGGTGGCGGCCGATGAACCCGATGTGGCCAAGGCCTACAAGATCCTGCTAGGAGAGTTAAAGGAATACAATCCGGAACTGCTGGTGAAAGACCGCGTGCTGGCCGTCACGAAGACGGACCTCATTGACGAGAAACAGCGCGCCAAGATTGAGAAGAAACTCCCGGAAGGCATTCCGCACGTGTTCATTTCCTCTGTTGCCGGCACTGGTCTCAATGATCTGAAAGAGGAACTCTGGAAAGCGCTGAACAAATGAGCTTTTTTGATTCCATAGTTCAATTGGACAAGGCTGCGACCCTGTGGGTCAATAACTTGTCTTCTTCCTGGAATGATCTGTTCTGGGCGATCCTGTCGGATACGGAGGTCTGGTTTCCCGCCTATGCGCTCATCTTTGTATTCATCTTCTGGAAACTGGGCTGGAAGAAGGGCCTGGCAGTGTTACTTACGCTGGTTCTCACCATTCTGCTGGTGGACCAGGGCTCCAATCTGATCAAGGTAGCAGTAGGGCGGTACCGTCCGCTGTACGATGACTGGATGGTTAATAACGGATTAAGACTCCCCTATGGCTTCTATCCCGCCGGCAACTTTGGCTTCTATTCTTCCCATGCCAGCAATACCATCGGCTTTGCCACAGTGACCTATCTGGGCCTGAAATGGTTCCGGCCGCAGAGCAATTTCCGCATGTACGGCTGGATAGTCTACATTTGGGCCGGGTTGGTATGCATCAGCCGCATCATGATGGGCGCCCATTTCCTGGGCGACGTAACGGTGGGCGCGCTGGTGGGTTTCGGCGTAGCCTGGGGCCTTCTGAAACTGGCCAAACTGCCGTTTAAAGCGAAGGAATAACCTTTTCCATCCTGGTTCCGCGGGACCCCTTTACAAGAATGATACAGCCCTCCAGGGGGTGTTCTTTCAGGTATGCCGCCAGGTCGTCCGACGTGGGGAAACAAGGGATGCCGGTGCCGGCGGCCGCAGCGGTGAATTCTTCGCCGACGAGGTATGCTTCTACGCCGGCAAGGCGCTCGACAATACGCTTGTGCTCCGCGGCGGAATCCGCGCCCAGCTCACGCATATCGCCTAAAAGGGCCACCTTGCGGCCTTCGCAGAGGGCGAGGTTGTCCAACGCCACGGCCATGGAGGACGGATTGGCGTTGTAGGCATCCACGATGACGGTATTGCGCTCCGTCTTGAGGAGTTGCGAACGGTTGTTGGAAGGCGTATAGTCCGCGATGGCATTGAAGGCATCGGCCTCGGGGACACAGAAGAACCAGCCGATTTTGAGGGCGGCGAGGACGTTACAGGCGTTATAGGCACCTACGAGGTGCGTGTCCAGCACTTTGCCGTCGGCCCACTTGAGGCGCAGGAAGGGAGTGGAGGAGACGCTGATGCCGTCCAGGCCGTAAGGGATGCAGCCCAATTCGCGCTCCCAGAGCATTCCCTGCAGGGTTTCGTCGTCCGCGTTGGCGAAGGCGACGCCCTCGTGTGCCTTCAGATAATCGTACAGCAGTCCCTTGGCGTGCTTTACGCCTTCGAAGCTGCCGAAGCCCAGCAGATGGGCCTTCCCCACGTTGGTGATAAGGCCGTGCGTGGGCTGCGAGACTACCAGCAGCGGCCGAAGGTCCTCCGGATGGCTGGCGCCCATTTCCACGATGGCTATTTCGGCATCGGCCTTGATTTTCAGTACGGTAAGCGGTACGCCGATGTCATTGTTGAGGTTGCCCTCGGTGGCGGCGACGCGGTATTTCGCGCTCAGGACCGCCTTGATGAGTTCCTTGGTGGTGGTTTTCCCGTTCGTGCCGGAAAGGCCGATGACAGGAATTCCCAGCTGCCGCCGATGATAGGCCGCCAGTTCCTGCAGGGCCGACAGGGTGTCGGGGACCTTGACCAGGCGCGGGTCCTCGGCCGCCACGCTGTCATTAACCACGGCGCAGCAGGCGCCCGCTTCCAGAGCCTGCAGGGCGAAGGTGTTTCCGTCGAAGTTCTCCCCTTTCAAGGCTACGAATAACTGCCCGGGCTGAATGCTGCGGGTGTCCGTGTTCACGCCTGCGCTGTGCAGGAAAATCTGATATAAATCTTTGATACTCATTTCTTTCCTGTAGAGCCAAATCCGCCGGCGCCGCGCTCGGTGGCGTCCAGCTCATCCACTTCCTCCCAGGACACCTGTTCGTGGCGGGCGATGACCATCTGGGCGATGCGCTCACCCGGAACCACCTCGAAGGGCTGGTCCGACAGATTCACCAGAATCACGCGGATTTCGCCGCGGTAGTCTGCGTCTATTGTCCCCGGCGTATTCAGCACCGTGACGCCGTGCTTGGCGGCCAGGCCGCTGCGGGGCCGCACCTGCGCTTCAAATCCCGCAGGAAGGGCGATGTAAAGGCCCGTGGGCACCATCGCACGCTGCAGCGGTGCCAGGGTTATGGGTTCTTCCATGTGAGCCCGCAAATCTACGCCGGCCGACTGGGGCGTGGCGTACGCGGGACAGGGATAAGGCGAATGATTGACAATCTTGACCTTCATTATTTCGGTGCTTTAATGTAAAGGATGGCGGCGATGATGGCATACAGGACATTGGGCATCCAGATGGCCACCTTTGCCGGAAGCGTATCCGTGATTACGAACATCTCGCTGAACTGCATAAAGAGGATGTAGGAGAAGCCCAGTGCTGTTCCGGCAGCCAGATTCCAGCCCATCCCTCCCCTCTTTTTCTTCGTGCAGAGGGATACGCCGATGATGGTGAGGATAATAACGGAGACGGGCATCGCATAGCGGTTGTGCAGTTCTATCTGGGCGCGGTTCACCGAGGCGTCGCCGCGGCGGATCTGGGTGCGGATGAGCTGCCTCAAATCCCGTCCGTTCAGTTTTTCTATGGTGAAGCGGTTGATGAAGAAGTCGTCCCGCGTGAGGCTGATGACCGTGTCAAGTTGCCGACCGCTGCGGATGCGGTCCTGCATCCCGTCTTCGTAGTCCCGGATTACATAATTGCGGAGTTTCCACACGCCGCTTACCGTGTCATACTGGGCGCTTTCGGCCTGGAGCTTCGATGTAAGCTTGCCGGTGGAAAGGTCTTCCAGGGTGAAGTTGTAGGCGGTGTTGTTGTATGCGCTGAAGCTCTCGAAATACACGAAATGGTCATCCTCCAGCTTGTAGTGCATATTGTGTCCCTGCTTCACCTGCACCTTCATGAAGGAGTTGTATTTCATCTCGAAGTCCACACGTTTTTCGTTGGCGTGCGGAATGACCCACATGCCCATGTAGAGGGAGATGCCGGCGATAAGGAGCGACGAAAAAAGGTAAGGGACCATCAGCCGATGATAGCTGATGCCGCTGGACAGCATGGCGACGACTTCCGAATCCTGCGTCATCTTGGAGGTGAAGAAGATGACGGTGAGGAAGACGAACATGGGCGCGTACTTGTTGATGAAATACGGCAGGAAGTTCACGTAATAGTCCAGGATGATGCTTTTCACCGAGACGTCGTTCTTAACGAAATCGTCGATTTTCTCGCTGATGTCGAAGATGACGGTGATGGCCGCAAGGAACAGGATGGACATGAAGAATGTCACCAGGAACTTGCGGATGATGTAAGCGTCCAGTCTGCGGATTCCGATCATAGGCGTTGCATCAGTTTTGGCACGACGGCTCCTTTCCACGCGGCATAGTCCCCCGCCACGATGTGCTCGCGGGCTGCCCGCACCAGGTCCAGATAGAAGGCGAGGTTATGTTCGGTGGCTATCATGGCGGCGAACATCTCCCCGGCGATGAACAGGTGGTGAAGGTAGGCCTTCGTATAGTAAGAATCCACGAAAGACGTGCCCAGAGGGTCCAGGGGGCCGAAATCGTCCGTCCACTTGGCGTTGCGCATATTCATGATGCCGTCCCAGGTGAAGAGCATGCCGTTGCGGCCGTTGCGGGTGGGCATCACGCAGTCGAACATGTCGATGCCGCGGGCGATGCCTTCCAGGATGTTGGCGGGCGTGCCCACGCCCATCAGGTAACGGGGTTTGTTCTCCGGAAGCAGCGGACAGGTGACTTCCAGCATCTCATACATCTTTTCCGTGGGCTCCCCTACCGCCAGACCGCCAACGGCGTATCCGCCGCGATTGGCGTTGTCCAGTTTGAGGGCGTGCTCCACGGCCCGCTTCCGCAGTTCAGGATAAACACAACCCTGGATAATGGGAAACATCGTCTGGCTGTAGCCGTAGAGAGGTTCCGTTTCGTCGAAATGTTTCGCGAAGCGCTCCAGCCAGCCCTGGGTGAGCTTCAGCGACTTAGCGGCATAGCGCTCGTCGGCGTCTCCGGGGCAGCATTCGTCCAGGGCCATGATGATGTCAGCGCCGATGATGCGCTGGGTGTCCACGTTATTCTCCGGCGTGAAGATATGCTTGCTGCCGTCAATGTGGGAGGAGAACTTGCAGCCTTCCGGGGTGAGTTTGCGGATGGGGGCCAGCGAAAACACCTGGAATCCCCCGCTGTCCGTGAGGATGGGACCGTCCCAATGCTCGAATTTGTGCAGGCCGCCGGCTTTCCGCAGGGTGTCCAGTCCGGGACGCAGGTACAGGTGGTAGGTGTTTCCCAGGATGATCTGCGCTTTTATATCGGCCTGTAAGTCCCTGTGATAGACGCCCTTTACCGAACCCACCGTGCCTACCGGCATGAAGATGGGGGTCTCGATGCTGCCGTGGTCCGTTTTGAGCACGCCTGCGCGGGCGGCTGATCCGGGGTCCTGGGCTATGAGCGAAAAATGGGACATCTGGTGATAATTGTTATGCAAAGTTAGCATTTTTATCAGATTTTTGCTTAATTTTGTAAGGATATACGGAGTATATAATAAAACCCATCTATATGAAGAACAAATCCTTGACCTTCCGCCTTATCGTGATGAATTTCCTGCAGTTTGCTGCATGGGGTTCGTGGCTCATCTCGCTGGGCGCTTACCTGGGCCGTGTGTTGGGCTTTTCCAACATTGAGGTCGCTAGTTTTTATGCACTTCAGGGCATAGCGTCTCTGTTTATGCCTGCCCTGTTGGGTATTGTGGCGGACAAGTACATTCCGGCCCAGAAGACGCTGGGACTTGCTCATTTCCTGTGCGCCGCCTTCCTGATTGCCGCCTCTTTCCAGAACACCTATTCAGCCATCTATCCCTTGATGCTGGGTGCGGTGTGCTTCTATATGCCCACCATTTCCCTGTCCAATACGGTTGCCTTCAACGCCCTTAATCAGGCTGGAATGGACACCGTCAAAGACTTCCCGCCCATCCGTGTATTTGGCACCATCGGCTTCATCGCCGCCATGTGGATAGTGGATTTGACAGGGTTTAACATCACCCACCAGCAGTTGTGGTTATCGGCCGGGATCAGCATTGCGCTGGGCCTCTATTCCTTCACCTTGCCTGCCTGCCCCATCAACAAGAGTAGCGGTGGTTCCCTGGTTGAGAAACTGGGACTCAAGGCCTTCAGTCTCTTCAAGCAGAAAAAGATGGCCATATTCTTCATTTTCTCAGCTTTGCTGGGTATGGCCCTTCAAGTCACGAATACATTTGCCGACGGTTATATCAAGGGTTTTGGAGACCCTGATTCCCCTTTGTATAATACCAAATACGTGGGTACGTTTGGGGTAGATCACTCCACCATGCTTATCTCCCTGAGCCAGATTTCAGAAACCCTCTGTATTCTCCTCATCCCGTTCTTCCTTAAGAAACTGGGTATCAAGAAGGTGATGCTCATCTCCATGATCGCTTGGGTGTTCCGCTTCGGCCTGCTGGGTACCGGCAATCCCGGTCCCGGAGTCTGGATGTTCATCCTTTCCATGATTGTTTATGGTCTGGCTTTTGACTTCTTCAATATTTCCGGCGCTCTCTTCGTTGAGCAGGAAACGGATAAGTCCATCAGCGCAAGTGCACAGGGTGTGTTCATGCTAATGACCAACGGCTTGGGTGCTTTCATAGGGTCCTACATCGCCGGTTATGTGGTGACGGCCTCCGGCTGGCCCAAATCCTGGTTCATCTTTGCCGCTTACGCCCTTGTTGTGGCCATTGCATTCTTCTTCCTATTCAAAGACCCCCAGAAAAAAGCCAAAGTAACGGCGAAATAAGACTTCCCTAGTCTTCTGAACCGGCCCCCTCCCACAGGTACGCGATGTTCCTGATTCGGGTGGGGGTCAGTTCGTATCGGATGTCCAGGCAGGTGTAGATCCACTGATGGCGGCCGGACTTCTGCAGGGAGGTAAAGAAGTTCATGTTGAAGCCCAGGTGAATGAGCGTGGGCCTGTCTACGCAGTGCAGGCCCAGCTTGAGGAGTTTGTCCAGGACCTCCCTGTTGCGGTTCAGGACCCGAAGTACCCGCTGAATCTCTTTGTCGCGGTTGGGCAGGCGCTGGCGGTTGTGCCAGCGGTTCTTGCATGCCAGGCTGCAGAAGCGTTTGTCCACTCTGCCGCTTCCCAGTATCTCTCCGCACTGGGGACAGCGGAGCACATGGTCTATTTCCTCTTCGAAGTGAAACATGGCCTAAAAGACTGTCGGCGCAAAAATGGCAAGCGCCGCGGGATAATCCAAGCATCGGTCAAAACAAATCGAAGAATTATTCGTTTTAGCCGAACAACACAGAACGACCATCGGTCATTTTACTGGCCGATGGCCGTCTTTTTTGTCTGAAACAACAGGCAAAACACGCAATCTGCATACAAAACGGAAATACCTGTCCATGCCGGAAGCTTCGCCCTCGCATAAGGCGGAAATGCGACCTTTCTTTGCATCCGGCGCCGGGAAGCGGAATGAGCCGCCCAAGGCCCGGGCCGGTTGTTTAACGTTAAGTGTACGTATTATGGAATTCTTAAACAGAATCGAATTGAGGGGGGTGATCGGCCGCGCCGACATCAACTCCTACAACGGGAACCACGTGTGCAATTTCTCCGTTGTCACCGAAAGTTCCGGGGTGGACCGGGACGGCAACTCCACGGTGGATCCCACCTGGTTCAATGTGTCGGCCTGGGACGGCGTGCAGGGAATCGACGACTTCACGCAGTTGAAAAAGGGCGGATGGGTGCGTGTCATCGGCCGCCTGCGCCTGCACAAATGGATTACACCGGACAATGAGGAACGCTCTTCGTTGGAGGTGCTGGCCCGGATGGTGGAAATCCTTCCCCGTGAAGAGTTCCAGATGTCGCCCCAACGCGACTATTAGATTCTCCGCCCATGAAGCGTATCCTTCTTTTCGCTTTCCTCCTGCTCCCCTTTTCCACCGGAGCGCAGCGTTATTCCGTTGGCACCAATGCCGTTGACTGGATGACGCTGGGCACCCTGAATGCCGAGGCTTCCGTGGCTGTTGCCCGCTACGTGTCCGTTCACGCGGGTGCGGAGCTGAATCCCTGGACTTTTCACGCCGGAGACCCCGACCGGCAGATGCAGTTGCGCCAGAACTCCTACTGGGCCGGAGCCCGCTGGTGGCCGTGGCATGTATACTCGGGCTGGTGGGCCGGGGCTGATTTCCGTTATACCGTGTACAACGGCGGCGGTATACGGCAGCGGGAGGCGGAAGAAGGAGACGCCTTTGGGATGGGCATCTGGGGCGGTTATGCCGTGATGCTGTCGGGCCGTTGGAATCTGGACCTGGGCGCCGGGTTCTGGGGCGGTTGGACACGTTATAAAACCTATGCCTGCCCCCTCTGCGGGCATAAAGTGGAGGAAGGCGAAAAGCCCTTTATCCTGCCGGATGCCCGTATTGCACTTCAATTGATTTTCTGATGAAAGCGTTGTTCCCAGTCCTCCTGTTAATGGCACTTCTTTCCTGCGGACCGTCCGGGCACCTGCGGGAAGTCCGCCGCGAGCATACGGGGGCAACCCTGTCGCTCTCCAGCCGGGAACTGGAGCGGGAACAGCGCTTCATCAAGGACACCAAACGGGATACCGTCCGTGTGACTGATTTTCTCGGCACGCGCATGTATGTGATGAAAGCGGAAAGGGACAGCGTCACCGGCGAGATGGTGGCCAGCGATGTGTTGGATGCCGCCGTGGTGACGGCCCGGTTCCGCCATGTGGCCGAACGCCACGGTCGCGTTGACCTCCGTTTCGAAATCACTGTTCCGGAGAAGATGCAGTCGAAAGAGTGGCAACTGCGTTTTTACCCGGACCTTTTTATGTTGGGAGACAGTGTCCGCCTGGAGCCGCTTGTCATAACGGGGCAGAATTACAGGTCCGGTCAACTGCGCGGTTATCAGCATTACAGACGCTTCCTGAGCAGGATTATTACGGATTCCACGCGCTTTGTGGACAGGCGCAACCTGGAAATATTCATCGAAAGAAACCTGCCGGAACTGTATCGGTTACGCAGCGACAGTACCTACCTTACCGACGAGCAGTTCCGGTCGGCCCTGGGTGTCACGGGGAAAGAGGCGACTGACCATTATACGCTCTGGTGGCTGCGACGCCGGAACGAAAGGCTGCTGGCCGACAAAGACAGGATGTACCGTAAATACGTGAAAGTCCCCATCGTTACGGAAGGAATCCGCCTGGATACGGTCATCCGGAGCGTTGGCGGCGATATAGTCTATCACTACACCCAAACCATCGCTACGCGGCCCGGACTCAGAAAGGCCGATGTCACCTTGAGCGGAGACATCTGGGAAGGCGATGCGCGGCTCTATTCCATGAACCGCACGGAACCTCTTACTTTTTACATCAGCTCCCTGTCGGCCTTTGCCGATGACAGCGACCACTACCTGACCCGGATAATCGAGCGACGCTCCAGCGCCAACGATGCCTGCTACATAGCATTCAAGGCTGGGGATGCCAGCCTGGACGAATCGCTTGGCAACAATGCGACCGAGATGGCACGTATCCGCGTGCGCCTTATGGAACTTATTGAAAATGAGAAATTTGACGTTGACTCCATTGTGATATCGGCCTACGCTTCCCCGGAAGGAAGGCTACGCGGCAATGAGTCACTTTCCAGGCGCCGGGCCGCGTCCGTCGCCGCCTATTGCGCCGCCTTCGCCGGGGATTCCATCTCCTTCCGTTCCCGCTCCCGCGGGGAGAACTGGGACCTGCTCTCATTCCTGGTGGATACGGATTCCACCTTGACGGAGGCCGACAAGAACAGTTTCCTCGGGCATTTGGAAATGCCGGATCCGGACAGGCGGGAACGCGCCCTGTCCTGCGAACCCTATTACCCCTATTTACGAAAGACGCTCTATCCCCTGCTGCGTTCCGTCAGATTCGATTTTTTCCTCCATCGGAAAGGAATGCAGAAAGACACTGTACATACCACGGAACTGGATACACTTTATATGAAAGGCGTATCCCTTCTGAAAGACAGGGATTACAAAGCGGCCCTGGAATGCCTGAGGGACTACCGGGATTTCAATACGGCAGTCGCCTATGTGGCGCTGGACTGCAACGCATCGGCCATGGCTATCCTGCAGGAGCAGGAAAAAACGCCGGCGGTGAATTATATGATGGCCCTGCTGTATGCCCGCGCCGGAGAGGATGAAAAGGCCGTTCAGCACTATCTGGACGCCTGCCGGGCCGATGCTTCCCTGGTCTTCCGGGGTAACCTGGATCCGGAAATAAACGTGCTCATCCGGCGATATGGGCTTCACGAATTGACAGACCAACCTTTTAACAACAACACATTATGAAAAAAAACCTTTTCCATTTGATGGCCGCGCTTCTTTTGACGGGCGTGGTCTCCTGCCAAAAAACGGCACCCACTCCCCCCATTGCCCCCGATGCTGATAAACCTACGGGCCTGGTAACAGTCCGGATCGGCATTCCCGAAGAAGAGACGAAAGTCCTCGCCAACACCGACAACGTGAAGGATTTCCAGATCAATTCCGTGCAGGTATTTGTCTTTGACCATTCCGATTATCCTACTGACGGCTCCGACAAACTGGAAACGGACTATTATTATGAGCCGGCAACACCGGTATCCAATACGGTTGACGTCACGTTGAACATGACGACAGATTACAAATTCATCTACGTGCTGGTGAACAAGGCGAGGATGTACCGCGAGCGGGGAAGCTATACCCTGGCCGATTTCGAGGCCGAACTGGTGGATCTGGCGGAAAACAGCCCTACCGGACTCCTGATGGCCGGGAAGGGAAACATTGAAGTGTATGGCTACAGCAATAATCAGGCGCCGCAGAGAATGGCCGTCTACGTACGCCGCCTCTGCGCGATGGTGAAACTCTCCAGCGTCAAGGTGGATTTCTCGCAGACTTCCCTCGCGGGCGCCACTTTCAAGATTACCGGGATGTACCTTAAAAATGCTGTAGGACGTGCCCGGATGGCGCTTTCCGGAGACACGAGCGATCCCGGTTCGGAGGGGATTGTCCCCTTCCTGCCCCTGTCATCGGCCCAATATGCAAACGCCGACTACTGGTATAACAAAATCACGCTTTCCGGCGGCTGTCCTGCCGTATTGGTGGACAATACCTGCAACGACGCCTGCAGCACGGACGGTACGGCTACTGCCATCGGCCGATGTCTGTTCCCCTTCCCGAACGCCACCACGACGGACAGCCACAGCAATACCTGGTCGGCCCGAAAGACCCGTCTTACCGTCAAGGCGCACGTGACCAAGAATGCCGATGGAATCTCCATTGACGAGGATACTTACTACACCTTCGACTTGCCGGTATTGACATCGAACAAGGTTTACAACATTCAGAACATCCACATCACCCAGATGGGAAAACCCGACGACAACACGGACGCTGAAGTTTGGGGAGCAGTAGTTTCCCCCACCATTCTCGTGGACGAATGGGACAGCGATGTCATCAACCTGAGTTATGAGTTCTAAATTGCGCGCCCTGCTGCTTCTTTCGGTCCTGTCCCTGGCGTCCTGCCGGGGATGGGTGCTGGAAGACCGTACCGGCTGTCCCCGTTTGCTGTATTTCGACATTCAGAATGCCGGCAGTTTCGAGGCGGGGACGAAGGTGCGGGTGCACGCATTCCCGCATCAGACGGGAGAACCCGTCCGTGAGGTGTCAACTACAGTCCGTGATATTCAGAGCCACATCTTTGGCGTGGAGGTCAGATCGGCGCAGCCGGTCGAAGGGTATGCTCTGTTAGGCGGGGAATCGCTGGTGCAGGGCGCCGACGGATATAGACTGCCTGCCGGGAAATCCTACGCTCCCCTCTTCCGTTTCGCCTACTTGACCAGCGTGCCGGAAGAATACGGCGTCCTTCCCGTTGAACTTTTAAAGGAGTACGCCGGGGTTCGTCTGCAGTTTGTGGGGGAAAGAGGTCCGCTTGCCGTGACGGTGCGCGCCAATACCTGCGGTCTTCGTCCGGATACGGGAGAACCGCTGCAGGGCCCTTTCGAGTGTCGCCTGTCAACGGACGATGATGGTTTTTACCATTTTAACCTCCCCCGCCTGACAGATAATCGGCTTACCCTGGAAATAACGGGTCAGAACGGCCTTCCGGAAACGCTGGACCTTTTCAGGATTCTGCAGGAGGACGGCGGTATCACCTGGAAAGAACGGAACCTGCCGGACGTGGGGCTGGTCATAGACAGCGTTGCGCGAACCGTGGAAGTGCGGGTGTCGCCCTGGGAATGGGAAGACCTCAGTTATGAATATTGACTATGCGAATCCGATATCTTCTCATAGGGCTTTCATCCCTCCTTCTGCCCGCCTGCATCAAACCGGCGGAGGAGCCTTCTCAAGTGAGCGTCTCCTTCCGTCTTTCGAGAGAGGAGACCAAAGTGACGGGTGCAAGTTATATGCAGGAAAGTGCCGTAATCCGCTGGAGCGTATTCGTGTTTGACGTCCGCACGGGCGGGTTCCGCTATGGCAGTTCGGCCGATGCCGCACCGGTGGTCTTCTCCCTGCAGGCAGGCCGGGTTTACCGCTGTCTGGCGCTGGCCAATTACCCGCTGACGGGTCCGGGAGCGTTGGATCCGGCTTCCGTTTCATCGGCCGAAGACCTGACGGAAAAAGTGGCGGGACTGGACGACAATGAGCCCGGAAAGCTGCTGATGTACGGGGAAAGTATGCTGATGCCTGTCCCGGGTGAAGGAGAAAAGACAATCCTCGTGCGACGCCTGGTTTCCCGCCTGGAAGTGCGGGACATTTCAGTGGATTTCTCTTCCTGTCCGGAGTGGACGGGAAAGACGCTGTTACTGAGGCATCTATATATTACAAATGCGTATAAAACAACCCGCTATGGAGAGGATGTGACCTCCGTCTCCCCCGCACGCTCCTCCTGGTACAACTCGCTGGGCTGGCATGGCGGAGGGGACGTATCCGCGTCGATGGACGCCCTGCTGGGCGACAGAGACTTGAACGTCGCCATCGATGAATCGCACCCCTACTCTGCCGTTCACAGTTTTTATTTCTATCCGAACCCCGTGGAAGAGGATTCATACCGGACGGACAGCTGGACGCCCCGGCACACGCGACTGGTCCTGGAGGCGTCCGTAGACGGAGAGACGTATTATTATCCCATTGACATCCCCCCGGCGGGCCGGAACAGCGTTTTCTCGGCCACGGGCATCGTGATTCACGGTCCGGGGTGGGAACATCCGGAGGGCGGTACCATTAGCGGCAGTATGATAGACGTCGCTTGGGATGTGGCCGAATCAATAATCCTTGACTGACTGTTATGAAAAAGTACCTGATATTCTTTTTTGCCGCATCCGTTTTTGCTGCGTGCCAACATAAATACGAGGATGACTTTCCGGCCGTACCGGAAGGTGCGTTTTCCACTGTGACCGCCTCGCTCGTCAAGACCGATATGACCGGGTGGAAGTCGGTCTGCAGCGCTCGGGTGGAACAGTTTGTGGAAGCCTACCTGTTTGCATTCTATGCCGATGATGAACACGTCTGTGCGGTGAATCACGTCACACAGGCCGATACATTCCGCTGGACGCTCCCGCGGGGAGCGGATTTGGAAATCTGGGCGCTGGCCAATCCCCCGGACGACGCGCTTAAGCAGATGCTGGAGGGCTTCCTGACGGCGCCGGATTTGACGAAGCGGGACCTGCGGAATCTTCCGCCCTTTTCCTGCGCCTCCACGGCCGCTTTGAAAGAACTGGACGAGAATGGGAGGAATCTCCCGATGTCGGCCATTGTGCCGGTACATTTCACCGGTGTACGTGAAACGCTTTCCATCCCATTGGAGCGCCTATTCGCCAAATATTCGCTGAAACTGAACTGCTCCCGCTTCATAAGGGATGGCTGGTCCATCCGTACTGCTTCTGTCCGCTGCGTGAACAGCAACGGACGGGTCCCCTATTTCTACGACGGCCCAGGGGCCGGTTATGCCGCCCGGGCCGATGATCTGGTTTCCTGCCTGGATTGCGCCGAGGGCACGGACCTGGAACTGCTGAATATATTCGGCGGCACCGGCACAACGGCAAAGCCAATTCCCTTTTACTTCCCGGAAAACTGCCAGGGAACCATTCTGGGTGCGGATGGTACGCCTGCGCAGAGTTGGAAAACCGTTTATCAGGACCTGGGCGCCCGAGTCTCCGCGTGTTCGTATTTGTCCATCAACATGGTGGCATCCAAAGAGGGCGTAGAAAGGAGTTTTTCATACCGGGTCTATCCTGGCGGTGAAACCCCGATGAACCGCAACTTTGACATCGTCCGGAATTCGGCCAGGACGCTTACCGTAACGCTGACGCCCGGACTGGAGACCGACAGTTTTTACTGGACGCCCACACAGAGGCTTTCCGTAGAGCCGGGCGGTACAATAGACATTCCCTTTGAGACATCGATTGAGAATCCCCGTTTCTCCACCGTGGGAGTGGGATTGGAATGGGTGGAATCGCTTCCGGGACTTGCCCGTTACCGTGCTTCCGCCGATGCTCCGGAGAGCACGGTCTATGCCTTGGGCGGAGATGAAGGGTTCGAGGTGTCGGACCGGGTTCCGGTGAGCATTTCGGACCGATATAAACTAAAAGGAACCATTCCGCCGGGATGCGTGTATTATCAGCCTTTCCGCCTTTCCGTGAGCCCATACAGGGAGGAATGGCCTGATGATGTATCCCCGTCATCACTTTCCGTCGTCTCTACGGCCGATGCCGGTCAGGAGGCCATTGAAATCCTTTCCGGGCCGCATCTCGACAGTGGCGGATGGTACTTCAACGCCTGCTGCTCGGGACCCCGTTCGGCGGCCGATCCGTCCGAAACGCTGCAGATCCGGGATGGTGACAACAATGTCCTGGGCGAAGTGGCGGTTCCTGACTTGCGGGATATATTCAGTGTCCCTACCATCTTCTGCGACGGCCCGGATTTGACGCCCGACGGCTGTTTCATCCTTCCGATAAACGGAGAGGATTGCGCTACGGTGAACCTTCAGTTTGAAACCGTGGACGGGGCCGATGTCCCGGTCCCGCTCAACCGTCTTTCGCTGGTTTCTTCGGACAGCGCCGTTGACGATCTATATGTGGAGTACGGCGCCCAGGGGACCCTGGATGTTTATCTTCCCTGCTGGGAAGGCATCCCCGGACTGCAGGAATTCGACCAGTCGCATCTGAGCGGCGAACCGTATCTGCAAAGCGTATCGAATGATTTGCGGCTGCATTCCAAAACCGGATATGTATTTCATTCCGAGGAGATTACTTTCCTGATTCCGAATCCATTCGCCGGCCTGGAAAAAACGCCCCCTCATGCCAGGATTGTGTGCGGCCGCAAAGCGGAGGCGCCCGCGGACTGGACGCTCAAGTCGGAGTTCGGAAGAGTCCTGGAATGGCATATTCCAAAAGACAGACATCGTCCTTCCTTACCTGTCGGAACCGTCCTGTTGAGCGATGTGGGCTATTTGGATGGCGGAACCACTTATACGGCAGCACCCGTCGACGGGAACGGAGATATCCTCCCCTACGACATCATCAAGGTCCCCTGTGACAACAAGACTTGCGGACAGATCGCTTTCCGGCTGGAAGTGGAGAATGTTCGCAGCGGCGAGAAGGCATCGGCCCTGGCTGCGACCGTTGAGGCGGTGAGGGAATTGGAAGTATATGCCAATTTCTTTATACACCAGCGCCATTATCCTTTGTTCAGTCCGTATGACGAAGAGGCGAAGATACAAGTGGTCGCGTCATTCCCTGAAATGACGGCCCTGAGCCCTATGGTGAGCCTGGATTTTCTCAAAATGACGGCGACGGCTGAAACCGTTGTCCATCCTACCAAGGCTGAGGCGGAGACCCTGGGCTCTTTCTGGGTGAACTATGCCGCATCGCTGGGAACGCATCCGTTCTTTATCCTGGGAACCCGGTATATTCCTGCGGACAGTGGACTCAGTTACGAAATACAGTGGAATCCCGGCCCTACGACGGGTTATTTCAACTATCGGGTGATCACGCTTTGGAATCGGCCGCAGTTCGATTTCGATCTGGAAGGGTTCCGCCAGAAGCATCCGGACGCTTTCCCGGATATGCATCTGGTGCCGGCTTCCGGTGACAGGTGCCGATATCTGCAGATGGATGACTATACCCGCATCGTGCTTTACTGGGAACGCTGGCGTTCGGCGGAATGGACCGATGGCGGCAAGGGCTGGTATCTTTGTGACAACAACGATGTCGAACCGTGGCGCTTTGCATCGGCCTATTACATTCCGCGGGCGGAGATCGATCCCTATTACGGCCGATGTTTCTTCGGCTCCCCGGAGCAGAGTGGCACGGATGTTGACCCTGTGTACGGCGGTGACCCTTTTTTCATTCAGTCGGCCTGCAACACCTTTGAGACCATTCTGGACTACTGATGAAAAAATGCGTATATTTGCAGTACAATGCGCCGAATGCTCATATTTCTGGCTCTGGCCCTTCTTTTTGCAGGAAGGGCCGGTGCACAGGAAGTGACCCCTGCACAGGATTCCATTCCGGTTCAGGCGTCGGATTCCCTGCTGGTGCAGGAGCCGGTTGTCACCGCCGATGACATCATCGCCTATGCCCGCACTTTCACGGGGACACCCTACCGTCTGGGAGCCGACGGCCCCAAGGAATTCGACTGCTCCAGTTTCACGCATTACGTCTTCAAGCATTTCGGATATGAACTCACCTCATACAGTGTCGTCCAGTTTCGCGAAGGACGGCCTGTGGACAGCTATTTCCAACTGAAGAAAGGCGACCTTGTTTTCTTTGGGAAGAGAGTCGGTGTGCGTGAGATTGGCCATGTGGGCATTGTAGTATCCGTGGATAAGGAAAGAGGCAGCTTTACCTTCATACATGCCTCCTCATCCAAAGGGGTCATCGAGCAGACCTCGTCCCACCCCTATTTCCTGATGCGCTACATGGGCGCCCGCCGCATCCTCCCGGACGAATAAAAATGCAGAGCCTTTGTTTTGTTTAAAAGAAATGGTATCTTTGTGGGTATCAGATAAATACTGCTATGAAAAAGATACTTCTGCTGTGTGCTGCCGCGTTGGCGCTGGCGGCTTGCGGTAACAAGAACAACGGGGAAGACGATAAGCCCGGTGGCGTGCTTCCGCAGCCCGGAGTGCTGACGGTGGACGTGCTGACGGGCGAAGCATTTGATGTGGATCAATACACGGCGATCTTGAACGGATCGTATGTGGTCAATGTCCCCTATTCAAAGGAAGGGGATGCTGGAAATATAGTGGATATGTACTTCTATCTTTCTGCTACTTTCGACACCTCGGATGATATCAGGGCACGCGGAAACAAGATAGATGCCGGTCATTCGAGACAATCCCGTGATGAGTTTCTCCAGGCTGTTATGGGATTGAATGCTTCCACCACCTATTATTTCGTGGCGTCAGTTACCCTGGACAGAACGGAGTATCTCGGCGAAGTGAGGTCCTTCAGAACGGCCGATGTCCCCCCGAGGGAAGAGTCCGTCACCGGCAATGCTACGGAGATTACGGAAGTGTCGGCCACGCTGTCGGGCTATGCCTATACCTCCCCCCGGATGGGACAGGTGACGGCGGGCATAGTCTACTCGCTTTTGGATATGCCGGCAATTGGGAATGGAACGGCTCTGGTGGCGTCAGGCATCGATGAAAACGGACAATATAGTGTTACGGCCACCGACCTCACCCCCGAAACCACCTATTATTTCCGGTCCTATCTGCAGTTTGGCTCTGAGACGCTATATGGTGAAGTCCAATACTTTACCACGACGGCTGTATCTGCCCAGGTGACCACCCTCCCGGCGGAAAATATCGGGCTTTTTGCAGCCACGGTGGGCGGAAGCCTGCAGGTGAACAGCCAGGGGGATTTTAACAAGTTTGTGTGGATTCATTTCGGCACCAGCAGCAACGCGGAAGAGCTGAAATCCTCCGGAACACTCCTGCAGCCCGTTTTGCAGGCCGATGGTACCTTTACCTATCCTGTATCGGGTTTGAACTACAACACCACCTACTATTATATTGCCGGCGCACGAGTGTACGAAAACACGTTCTACGGCAATGTGGTCAGTTTCAAAACGTTAGACTTAACCGCCAGCGTAACGACGGGCAGCGCAACGGATGTTGAAATCGATTCTGCCACGCTGAACGGCTCCCTCAGTGCTCCCGGCACGGAATCCCTGCCGCAGAGCGTCTGGTTCCTTTTCGGTGAGACCGCAAGTCTGGAAGCGCTGAAATCCTCCGGGGCGCGTATGAATGCCAATTTGCAGCCGGACGGTTCTTTTACCTACAGTATAGTGGGCCTGAACTATAACAGCACCTATTATTATGTTGCCTGTGCAGAGGTGGACGGCCGCCAATACTACGGCACGCCGGTCAGTTTCAAGACGAAGGACCTCGAGGTATCCGTGACAACCGTTGAAGCCTCTGAAATCGGTGAAGAACAGGGCACTATGAACGGCAGCGTCACAGTGGGCGGCGGCCTCTCCGTCAGCGAGGTTTGGTTCCTCTGGGGCGAAAGCAACGACCTGAACGTTCTGATAAGCGAAGACCGTCACATCAATGCTACGCTGAGGGGCGACAATACGTTCATTTATACCCTCCGGGGCCGCACCCCCAATTCCACCACGTATTACGTCGCCTGCGCGAAGGTCAACCGCCAAAACTTTTACGGGGAGGTGAAGGGCTTAACAACCACGGACAAAACCATCGTGGACCTTGGGCTCAGCGTCCGGTGGAGAAGCATCAATATTCCCCAGACCGACACGAGGTATCCGGAGGTGTCCGGTTCCTGCATTGCCTGGGGCTCCGTCACGATCGATTACTGCAACTGGGCGCACTACTGCTGGGGAACATCGCCGACCAGCCTGATGAAATACAACACCAAGTCGGAGTACGGAAAGGTGGACAATAAAACTGTCCTGGACCTCGAAGACGATGTGGCTCACAGGGTTCTGGGCGGGAACTGGCGTATGCCCACGGATGCGGAATGGACGGAGCTCAGGGAAAACTGCACGTTTTCAGCGGAAACGATCAATGGCAAAAACGGTATTCGTGTGAGGGGGAAAAACGGCAACAGCATCTTCCTTCCCTGCGCCGGATATATGTTGGATCTGGAACGCCAGGATGAAGGTACCGGAGGCTATTACTGGTCTTCTTCCCTCGTCACCGACGAACCCTCCCACGCCCATAGCGTCCATTTCTTTAAGAATAATACGGTAATTCTCCGCTCTCCAAACGGAGCTTATCGTCACGTCGGTATGTCCATCCGCCCCGTTACGAACTAACGGGAGGCACCGTTTGGAGGTGCGAAGCGACGATAGCGCCTGCAGGCGCGTGGCGTAGCCGCGGAATGGAATGAAGCGGCGGAGCCACCGACCGAAACGAAGTGAAGGTCGCAATGCCCCCTGGGGGGCCGGCCGAAGGCCGAG